>CACWSW010000104.1 GCA_902763655.1 uncultured bacterium | reverse complement strand
GAGACGAGCAGGTCGGGACCGAGCATGTACGTGGTCTTCACCGCGTCGTACCGCCGGTCGTCAGGATATGCCAGCGCGAGCGCGCGCATCACGGGCATTCCCGTGCGCGCCGCCGTCGCGGCCGACGTGTAGAGGTACGGCAGCAGACGGTAGCGGAGATGCACGTAGCGGCGGAAGGTTTCAACGCCCTCCGGCGGCTGGATCCACGGCTGCTGCCAGTAGTCCCAGTTGTTCTGCTGGCTCCACGTCTGGAGGAAGCCGAAGTGGAGCGAGTCGAGGCTGAAGATCGACATGTCGCAGCTCTGGTTCGAGTGCCCGGAGATGCCGAGGTTCAGGAGCGAGGCGAGAGGCTTCGCGCCGCCGCCGGTGTCGCCGGCCCACGTGGCCACGAACTGCTGCACGCCGACGTAGCCGCCGGCGGAATACACCATCGCGCGCCTGTCCGTGTAGTCCTCGTACCCGCGCGCCATCTGCTTCGCGTAGACGTCCGCGTAGAGGTTGTGCATCTCCTCGTCGGTGCGGCCGTTGGCCCATGCCCTTTTCGGATGCTCGCCGAACTGGTTGCTGCCGTCGAGCTTGAAGCACTGCGCTCCCTGGTCGACGAACTTCTTGAGGTGCTCGAACCACGGCAGGTAGCCGTCGGGCACCTCGTCCTCCGGACAATAGAGCAGACGGTACATCCTCTCCGTGTGGTGCGACTTGGCGGGCGGCGCATCCTGCTTCCTGGCGGCAGGGTTTATGCGGTCGTCCTCCCACGTCTCCGTCACGCCTTCAGGCACCTCTATCTTGCGCCCGCCCTTCTTGGCGAGTCCCATCGCACACTGCTCCTCGTAGCGGAAGAGGTCGTAGTCGCAGCACAGCCAGAGAGAGAGCTTCATGCCGATCCGCTTCATCGCCGCGATCCACGTGAGGCCGCTCTTCGGCGACCAGTACGGGAAGTAGAAACGTTCCGAGTGCCACTCCTTGTAGATCGAGTTGTCGTAGAACTTCTTCATCCAGCCGGGCTCCAGACCATATACGTCGCACGGCAGGTCGCGGTCGCGAAACTGCATGCACTCGTTGATGACGTTGAACTGGTCGATGTTCTGGTTGGCGACGAAAGTGAACCCGTAGCCCCAGATGGGGAGCAGGGCCGGCCGACCGCTGAGCTGCGTGTAGGTGTCGATGAGCGACGGCATGTCCTTCCCCACGAAGAGGTAGAAATCGATCTCGCCCTCGGGCGCCTCGGCGACCATCGCGCCTGGATCCTTAGACCCTACGTCCCAGGCGTGGCGCCACGTGGAGTTGAGGAGCACGCCCCAGCCCTCGTGGCTGTAGGCCACAGGTATCGGGATGTTGCAGAGGTTGTTCCTGATCCAGATATCGTAACGCTTGCCGCGGCGCATGATCTCGTCGCGGCTGCAGTCGCCGAGACCGTACACGCGCTCGTCCTTCGTGAGCGAGAAGCCGACTGCGAACCCCTTGCCCACGACGCGCGGCGTCACCGTGAAGTCGGCCGGCGACACCGACGACTTCACGCGCAGCGTCCCCTTCGCCGGATCGGCCGCGAGAGACGCGGCGGCGGTGCGGACGACGTTCCCCTCCCGCGCGAACGCGACCTTCGGCCAGTCGGCCTTCAGGATGCCGTAGCGGTTGAGGCCGGACTCCGTCCAGCCGTCCTTGCCGCCCAGCCGCACGCGGAACAGGTTCTCCGCAAGCACGTCCACGCGCAGCGTCCCGGCTGGCCCCATCTCGACGAGCGCGCTCTGCGCGTCGGGCGGCGGCGCCTTCCAGACCGGCGCGCCAAATGCCGCGCCTGCGATCGCAGACGCGAGAAACAGAAATGCATTCTTGATGTCCATGACAGATCCTCACTTCAGCTTTTCCACGACGGCACGCGTCCTCTCGCGAAGATCGTTGAGGTTGATCTTGCGGCAGTCGCGGTACCAGTTCTCCCACCGCCCCGTGCAGTAGTCCGGCGCGCGCGCAAGGATGGCGTCCATCAGCGCGAGCGCGCCCTGCGCATGGGCGCGCGCCGCCGCGCGGTCGCCGAGGCTGAGGCTTTCGCGCGTGCGAATGAGCTCGCCGCACCAGCCCGAGAGATCGCGCATCAGCTCGGCAGGATAGACGAGCGTCGAGAACGCGAACTCGCGCTCGCTCGCGGGGAGTCCGGCGTACAGGCTACGCGCCATCTCCGCCGCCAGGGTGTAGGTGGCGGTCTGCGAGGCGAGGCGGGCGTAGGCGTCGCGCGGGTTGTCGATCGGCGGACCGACGACCGCCGCGAGAGCCTCGTAGAACGCATCCTTGCCCTTCAGCGGGGCGTACGACCGCACGAACGGCTCAGTCTCTATCTTCGGCTTGCCATCCGCCATCTTCACGATCTGGCTGATCATGCGTCTGCCGCGGTCCTTGAGGAGTCCGTCCAGGAAGACGGGCTGTCCGCTCGTCGGATGGAGCGCAAGCGCGTGGTAGTACGTGTTGTAGGCGGCAAGCCAGTCTGCCCGCCGGGCGGAATAGTGCCGCGCGACCCACTCCTTCGTCCATGTTTCGGGGTCGAACGCGTCGAGGTTCCAGAGCATCTTGGCAGTCGCGTCGATGCCGTACGTGAACTCGCGGATGTCGCTCACGTTGAAGATGGCGTACGTCGCCGCCCCCTTCGCGCGCGCCTGCCGCATCATGTCGAACGTCTTCACGGCCGGCACGAGCGAGGCGAGGTGCGGACCGGAACCGATGAGGCCGTGGTGGTAGTAGACGCCGTAGCGGTAGCGGTCCAGGCGCGGCGTCTGGTGGAAGTCCGGCGGCCATGCCCAGCCTGCGCAGTTGTCGGCGAAGACCACGATCGTGCCGTCGGGGATCGCGAGCAGCCCCTTCTGGTTGAAGACGGACCCCTCGGCCCACAGCGTGGTGGAGACGAGCCGCCCCTCCTTCGGCACGCCGACCTCGTCAAGGATCGCCACCTGCTTCGCCATCGCGTCGGAGATGATCCGCGCGCGCGCCGCGTCGTCCTTCGGCGTGTCGGGATCGGAGCGCCACATCGGACGGTCGGCGATGCCCCTCAGGCCGATCTGCCAGATGACGTTCGGGTACTTCGCCCAGCGTTCCGCCGCCGCGCGCCACACCTCCTCGATCTCGCGCGGGTTGCTGTAGTAGGAATACTTCAGGTCCTTGCCGCGATCCTTCCAGTACTTGAAGAACGTGAACGCGCTCACGCCCATCGGCTCCACGTGGTGCATGGAGAGGTACACGCCGCGCGCCGCGCAGATGTCCACGAGCTTCGCCTCCGGCGGGTTCATGATGTTGATGAAGCTCGCCGGGATGATCAGGTTGTAGCGGCAACGCACGAGCGCCTCGGCCACTAGCTCCATCGCGGCGGGATTGACCACGTCCGAATAGAACGGATAGTCGATGAAGCGCTTTCCGCCGGACTCCATCCACGCCGTGAGGAGGTCCTCGTCGTTGATGAACCACCCCCTGAACCTGAACGTCGGGGACGCCAGGCGGATTTCCACCCCTTCCCACGCGAGCGTGTCCGACTTCGGGTACGGAGTCCCGTTCCAGAACGAAAGCGGATCGACCTTGAGGCAGCGCTCGATGAAGTCGTAGATGCCGAACATCGTGCCGCGCGCGTCGCTGCCCGCGACGGACAGCACGCCGTCCTTCACCGTCACCTCGTACGCCTCCCATTCGTCGCGCGGCGCCGTGGCGATCGACATGTCGCCGGGACGCGGCGTTCCGCCGCGCACGAGCGCGAGGTCGGCGCCGGTGATCTTCTTCACGTCGTTCGTGAGGTCCTGCGCGGCGCGGAACACGTAGTCCGGCTCGCTCTCGCCAACCACCACGCGCGCCCGCACGGTCGGCGAGACGAGGGTGAAGCCCTCCGCCGCCAACGCCGCGAGTGAGGCGCCAAGTACGCAACAGATTGTGGACATTCGCTTCATCGCTTATCTTCCTTGCCTGTAACTTTCTTATGGTTCCTCTGATTTGCTTTCGCTGCTGGGAGTTTTGGAGTTTAGGAGGCTTGGAGGATTTTATAATCTTCTCCGAAACTCCTGATCTCCCAGTAGCGAAAGCAATAAAAGATATTCTCATGTTCATTCCTGGACGAATCGCGGGCGGTGGGCTTTTAAGCTTGGTCAGAGTCCGGACTTGCGCTGTATTGCCGTCAGGCGCGTACCGACGGCAACCTCCTCGGCGAGGACTGCCGCCACCAAGTCCCCGCGCACGAACATGAGCATGTCGCGCGTGCGGACAGGCGCCACCGACCATCCTGCCTCGACGAACGCTGCACGCGCACGCGCCAGCGCCTCGTCGCGCCCGCCCTGCACCGTCGTGCAGACGAACGTGCCGCCGCCCTTTGTCGCATACGCGCTGTCTGGCATGCCGCTCGCGAAGGCGGGCATCGACGCCGGCCAGGCCGCCAGCCGCCCGCTCGAGACAGGGCGCTGCCAGAACCATGTGCCGATGACCGCAGAAAGCAGCAGGACCGCAACCTTCATCTGTCGCCTCCCACAGTCTTGAGCCCGCCCATCGCAGGCATGTAAAGTTCCTCGGACAGCGTGCCCTCGTCATTGACCAGCATGGTACCCCCTGCGAACATCTTGAAACGGAAGTCCTTCTTCCTGCCGCCTGGAATCAGCCGACCGGCAGAGACCGCGTCGCCGTTCCATTCGCCGAATCGCATCTCCTCCGGAAGATTCCTTATCGGGTACGTCCACGGGTCCGCCGCTTCTGCCGCCACCGCCGGATGGGCGCGCGACGTGAACGCCGCCGCACCGCCCAGGTCGTCCGACCCCTCTGTCGCTCCGAGCGCGGAGATGCCTGCATCGCAGCGCGCCTCGCTCTGCAGCTGGATGTTCTTGAGGTACACGGGCGCGAACCCGATGAGCGCCGACAGGATGAGCGCAAACACGAACACGCCTATCGCGAACTCGATCGCCGCCTGGCCTATCTTGCTAGTGCGCATAGTGGGTGCCTCCTCCCTCGCCGTGTCCGCTCGTAGGCGGCTCGCACACCTCGTCGTGCGCATGATGCATCAGGTACTCTCCGCCTTCGCGCGTGTAGCCCGGCTCGTCCCACTTGTCGAGGATCCGGCAGTAGGAGCAGCCTGGAACGCGAATCTTGTTCGGCACATGCTCGCGCACGTGCTTCAGCCATTCGTCGTCGGCCGCGCCGAGGCTAGACTCGCCAACGCCGCCGAGCGGTATGAGCCGAGTGAACTTGAAGGACGGCAAGACGAGCGGCACGCCAGGCACCACGTCGATCACGCGCCGCCCGTCCTCGTCGCCGAACGGCTTCGCGGCTGCGGTCCAGGTGAAGACGTTCGTGTAACCGGTCTCGGTGAGAGTAGGCATCAGGTCGCGCACCCGGCATGCCGCCGCTGCGCCCAGCACGTCGTAGCGTTGCTTCACCGCTCCCATGAGCGGGAAACGGGTTGAACCTCCCCTGTCCAGCTCGCCCCAGTCGCGCCACTGTCCGACATCGTACAAGTACCATGGGAACGTCCCCATGACAGGGCTGGCATCTAGCGCCTCGCGCGTGACGATGTCTCCGATCCCGACCTCCGCCGCGACGGCGATCAGCTCGCCTGCGGCGCCACCAGCCGCGAAATCGCAAGTGGCACGCTGCACGTACACGCCGAAGAACTCGCTGTTCACCATGTCGTTGCTCACCACGGCGTCGGGAATGTCTCCCCAGCCCGGCCACGAGAGCAAGGTCGATGCCGCCTTGGAGTGGTTGCACCTGAAGACGTGCCTGCATATCGCCGGCCAGTTCTTCGAATCCGCCGCCATGTAGAATATGCGGTCGTAGAGCGGATGCCCTCCATCGACGGTCGCAGCAGGCAGAAGCCGGGCGTTGTCAGCGCCGGCCGCCACGCCGTCGGCGGCGATCATGCGCAGCATGGCCGCGTAGTCTGCCCCCTTCTCGGGCCACGTGGGGCTCGAGTACGTGTCGGCCGCGCGCGCGGCGTAGCGCACGATCTCCGTCATGTCGTCGTCCACCGGCGCGCCGTTGCGCTTTGCAGTCTCGTTCGCCGCCCAGAAGCCGACCATCGGGCCCGTTATCGCGAGCCGTTCCTGGAGCGCGACGATGCCCGCCATGGCCTCGACGTTCGTCTCGCAAGCCGCCGCGAGGTGCATCAGGTTCAGCTCGCCGATCAGGTTCAGCGTAACGCCCTGCCAGCGCGCGGCCATGAGCGCCGCGGCGTCGCCCGCGTTCTGGACGCGGTTCTTGTTGCGGACCGCGAGGAAGATGTCCGATGCCATCAGGAACAGGAACACGAGTCCCAGCAGGATGAAAGCGAGGATGAGGACGACCTGCCCCGATCTGGAAGCGCGACGCTCCATCATTCGATCCAGTCCGGATAGTGCGCCTCGATGCTGTACTCGCCTTCGATGCGCGCGTGCGGCGCGTCGTCCTTCTCCATGGGCGGCGTGCCGGAAAGGTAGCTTCCGAGGTCGAAGAACTGCGGACGCAGCTGGATGACGTGGGCGGTCAGCTTGGAGCCCGCAAGCGGGCAGACGGTCTGGGTCTTGCCGTTCCGCCAAAGCTCGAAGTCCAGCACCTGGCGCGCCTGCGCGCCGTACTCGCAAGCGAGGTAGTCGCCGGATCGGCTGATCAGCCCGCGGGCGGAAGGACGCTTGCCGGAGTCAGTCTTCGTGTAGCATTCCCCAGCCGCGGCCATCGTGGCGATGTCCGCCGTCTTCTCCAGCATGTAGTCGTTCATGCCCACCGTGCGGGCGCGCGCCACGCGGCTAGCCGCGTAGTCGACCAGCAGCTTCGCGCGGAAGTTGTCCGCGAACTGGAAGACGGTGTAGAAAGCCAGAAACAGGAAGAACAGGACGAGGATCGACTCGACCATCGCCTGCCCTGCCTTGTGCGCACGCCCGTAGTTGCGTGCGGAGGACATCTCAGTTGCCCAGTTCCTTGATGTTCTTGGGGTCGGCCGGATTCTCGATAGACTCCACTGCCGACTTCGCCTGGCTGCCGAGGTCGCTGTCGATCGCCTCCGTGGCGCCGGCCACCTTCTTGGCGGTCGCCTTGCCGAAGTACGTGAACACCGCGATCAGCGAGATCGCGATCAGCGCCACGATGATGATGTACTCCACCATCGTCTGGCCCTTCTTGCTCTTGCGCTTCATCATTTCCGTTTCTCCTTCCTTCCGCTCAGGGCTTTGCCGTCACGGATAATCGCTTGTCACCATTTCCGCCGTCTGCCGGGCGCCCCGGCGCGCGGCGGACACGAAAAGCCCCAGGGCCCACACGACCGCGATCAGCGCCACGAACACGAGGATGTATTCGAGCGCCGCCTGGCCTGATCTGGCCTTTGGTCCTGACAATTCCATGTCAAGAAGTTTAGCAGTTTCCCGCCCCCGCGGCAAGGCGAAAGATTATGCTATACTATTCGCCACATGGACATCAAGGAACTAGCCAAGAACTTCCTCCCTTGCCAGGAGTGCGCGCTCGCGAACATGGCGGAGACGGTGAACCTGCCCGGATCGGCGCAGGTCGCCGCCACGCTGCAGGACATCTTCTCGCTGCTCTTCCCGGGCTGCCACGGGCACGGACCCGTGCCGCACGGGCAGTGCCACGAGCACGTGGAGCGGCTTTTCGCGCGCATCGCCGACGAGATCGAGGAGCAGATACTCCAGGTGCTCCGCTACGAGTGCAGGGAAAAGGGCGTGGACATGTCCGTTGAGGCCAACGCCGCCCGCGCGCGCACGCTGGCCGAGATATTCATGGCCGAGCTGCCCGCGATACACAAGACTCTCCAGGAGGACATCGCCGCGGCCTACGAGGGCGACCCCGCCGCCATCAGCAAGATGGAGGTCGTCATGGCCTATCCCGGCTTCCGCGCCATCACCGTCCACCGCATCGCCCACACGCTCCACAGCCTGCAGGTGCCCATCCTCCCGCGCGTGATGAGCGAGATCGCCCATTCCGAGACGGGCATCGACATCCATCCCGGCGCCACCATCGGCGAGCACTTCTTCATCGACCACGGCACCGGCGTCGTCGTAGGCGAGACAACCGTCATCGGCAAGAACGTGAAGCTATACCAGGGCGTCACGCTCGGCGCGCTGTCCTTCCCGAAGGACGAGAAGACCGGCATGCTCATGAAGGGACACAAGCGCCACCCCAACGTCGAGGACAACGTGGTCATCTACGCCGGCGCCACCATCCTTGGCGGCGACACGACGATCGGTCACGACTCCGAGATCGGCGGCAACGTGTGGCTCATGGAGTCCATCCCCCCCTTCTCGCGCGTCTACAACCAGACCCCCTCCCCGCGCATCAAGGCCATGAACAAGAAGGAAGAATGAGCGAACGCCGACAGTTCGTCGCCCCGCACGTGGCGGAGCTTCCAAAGAGCGGCATCCGCGCGTTCTTCGATATCGTCGCCCAGCGGCGCGACATAGTCTCGCTCGGCGTTGGCGAGCCGGACTTCGACACGCCCTGGCACATCTCCCGCGCCGCCTCCATCGCCCTCGAGGAAGGCCGCACGCACTACACCTCCAACCTCGGCACGCCCGACCTGCGCAAGGCCATCTGCGCCTACCTCTCGCGCCGCTTCCAGGCCACCTACGACTGGGCGCACGAGACGCTTGTGACCGTAGGGGTCGCGGAGGCCATCGACCTCGCCCTGCGCGCGATCTGCTCGCCCGGCGACGAGATCCTCTACCACGAGCCCTGCTTCGTCTCCTACGCCCCCACGGTCCGCCTCGCGCACGCGACTCCCGTCCCGGTGGAGACGCACGCGCAGGACGCCTTCCGTCTCACCGTCGATGCGCTGGAGGCCAAGGTAACGCCCCGCACGAAGGCGCTCCTCGTCAACTTCCCCTGCAACCCGACAGGCGCCACGCTCTCCGTGGAGGACATGCGCGCCATCGCGGACTTCTGTATCCGCCACGACCTCGTCCTTCTGGCGGACGAGGTCTATTCCGAGCTCGTCTACGACGGCGAGCCCGTCTCGTTCGCCTCGTTCCCCGACATCCGCGACCGGCTGATCCTCCTCAACGGCTTCTCGAAGTCGTGGGCCATGACCGGCTTCCGCCTCGGCTACGCCTGCGGGCCCGCCGAGGTGATCGACGCGATGATGAAGATCCACCAGTACGGCATCATGAGCGCGCCCACGCTCTCGCAGTACGCAGGCGTCGAGGCGATGGAGAATGGCGACGCGGACGTCGCACGCATGAGGGCCGAGTACAAGCGCCGCCGCGATTTCCTCGTGCCGGCCCTCAACGCGATGGGCCTCCCTACCGTCATGCCCAAGGGCGCGTTCTACATCTTCTCGGACATCCGCGCGTCCGGCCTCTCCTCCCAGGACTTCGCCCTGCGCCTCCTCAACGACCACGCCGTCGCGTGCGTCCCCGGTGCCGCCTTCGGCCCGTGCGGCGAGGGTTTCGTGCGCATGAGCTACGCCACCTCGCTCGCCAAGATCAAGCTCGCCGTCGAGCGCCTCGCCGCGTTCATGCGCGACCTCGCCAAGAGGTAGCACATGGCAGAACGGCTCTTCAAGATTGTTTCGGACTTCAAGCCCACCGGCGACCAGCCGGAGGCGATCGACGCGCTCGTCAGGGGACTCGAGGCCGGCGAGCAGCGCCTCGTCCTCCAGGGCGTCACCGGCAGCGGCAAGACGTTCACGATGGCGAACCTCATCGCGCGATGGAACCGGCCCACGCTCATCCTCTCCCACAACAAGACGCTCGCCGCCCAGCTTTTCGCCGAGTTGAAGGGCTTCTTCCCCGAGAACGCCGTCGAGTACTTCATCTCCTACTACGACTACTACCAGCCCGAGGCGTACATCCCGCAGACGGACACCTACATCGAGAAGGACGCCTCCATCAACGAGGAGATCGAGCGTTACCGCCTCGCTGCCACCAACGCGCTTATCGCCCGCCGCGACGTGATCGTCGTCGCATCCGTCTCCTGCATATACGGCCTCGGAGAATCGACCGAGTACCGCAACCTCGCCGTCGGCTTCAAGGTCGGCGAGGGCAAGGGCCGCGGCGACCTCATCGACCGCCTGATCGCCGCCCAGTACACCCGCAACGACTTCGACTACTCCCCCGGCACCTTCCGCGTGCGCGGCGACACGGTGGACATCTTCCCCGCCTATGCCACCGACGGCATCCGCGTGGAGTTCTTCGGCGACGAGATCGACTCCATCCATTCGCTTTCCGTCCCCGACTTCCGCATCGGCGTCTCCATGCCAGCGGCGGTCGTCACGCCCGCCAAGCAGTTCGTGATGCCGAAGGACAAGATGGAGGCCGCCTACGCGCGCATCCAGGAAGAGCTGAAGGAACGCCTCTCCTACTTCGAGGGCGCGAAGAAGTACCTGGAGGCCCAGCGCATCCGCGAGCGCACCGAGTACGACATCGAGATGATGCGCCAACTAGGCTACTGCAACGGCATCGAGAACTACTCGCGCCCCCTCACCGGACGCGCCCCCGGCGAGCC
>CACWSW010000103.1 GCA_902763655.1 uncultured bacterium | reverse complement strand
TACAGCGCGATCTTTGCGCGGGCCGGAAGCGTGAGCGAGCCGGTGACGGTCAGCGTATAAGGTATCGAGGAACTTGTGCCGAAGCCGAGGGTGGCGTCTCTTTCGAGAACGAGATCCGTGACGGTCTTGTTTCCGCCGCCGGTGCACAGTTCGCTGCCGGAACCGACGGTGACTGTCGAACCGGAAGGTATCGTGCCGTTGGCATCGAGGAACAGCATCGATCCGTTCCTGATCGCGGTCGGGCCTTCGTACGCATTGCCTGCGGCGGCGAACTCCCAATACCCGTTGTCGAACGTCAGCCCCTTGGCGGTCTCGCCCGCTCCGGCGGCCTCGGCGGCGATGGGGACGCCGATTTTCGCAGTGCCTGCGTTCGCGCCATTCTTGGTTGTGAAAGTCGCACCATTCGGACCGACTTTGAATGACGCTACGCCCAAGTTCGAAATCCAATCCCTTTCGGTCGATCTGCCTGCAGACGCATTGTCGTTTGCCAGCGTTCCGCCATCAACATACAGATTCACATTGGGGATGCAAGAAGTCTTATTGTGTCTCGCCATCTGGAAACCCAGTGTTCCGCCGTCGTGGATAGTGGCGGAAAGAGATGTGTCAGGATAGCTGGCGTATTTGTTGTGAACGTATAGAGAGGCGATGTTGCGAAGCTGGGCGTCGCCGGAAATATCAACGGTAGCAGTTGTCGCGGCTTTGCCGGCGTTTCCGAACAGCAGGAAATTATTGTCGTTTACATCGAACGATCCGCCGGTCATGGTGAAGGAGGTGGTCGCTCCCTTGTAGTATCCAAGATGTACATTACCGCCCGCCATTTGCACCGAACCGCCGCTCTGGCGGAAGTGCGCCGTACCGGCAGCGCTGTAACTCATATAAAGACCACCGTCGAAACTAGTCTCGCCACCGGCTATTTCAAGGGAGTTTCGGGTGACATCGGTCAGAGCCGAGAAGACATTGTTGCCGGAGAGCGTGATCTTTTCATCCGGGGAGAAGGTCGTATTGACAGCAGTAGAGATGTCGTTCGCGATCGTGCCGGAGCCGGAGATGGTACCGCCGGTGATGCTGAGCGCGCCCGAGCCCAAGGGAGACGCTCCGTCGTGACCGGTGTAGGTGTTGGCCGGATTGAGCGAGACAGTCCCCGGGCCTGCGATCTCAATCGAAGTCTCGCCCGCGTAGAGGGCAAGGACATTCGTGGTCGTCCCGCTCGGCGGCGCAAGCGTCACCATCGCGCCTGATGCCGCAACTGCCGCAGCCGCAAAGAACTCAACCGCGCCACACATCGTTATCCTTTTCATCATCATTTTCGACTCCTTCTCCAAAATTGCAGACACATAGTACCATGACCGGGCGAAACAAGCAAGTGAAAACCATGTAGTTTTTGTAGTTTGTTCGGCTTGCAGGCGACATTACCGACCGAATCGCGAGGCGCCTCATGGGAACGACTCGCCTACGATGTATTCAGGGGCGATCCTGACGTCGTGCATCTTGCGGCCGGAGATGAAGCGCGCGACGGCGTCGGCAAGCATCTCGCCATGCCGGACCGGATCGTTCTCGACGCGCGTAAGGGACATCGGATAGACCGGCCCGATCCCCGTGTTGGCGAGCGACAGCACCTTCACGTCCCCGGGAATCGCGACACCTTCCATCAACATCGCGATGAGCGCGCCCGACGCCACGAAGTCGTCGGTGAAGACGAGCAGGTCGGGCAGCCACCCGCGCCCCTCCTTCGCAAACCTGTCGCGAAACGCGGCGAGCGCGCCGCGCGCCGCGCCTTCGGCCCGGCCGAATTCGAACAGCACCGGCGTGCACCACTCCTCCGCCTCGAAACCGAACTCCCTCAGTCGCGGCACCGCGTCGAAATGTCCGCCGGTCTCCTTCGTGACCTGCAGGATGCGCCTGACGCCCGACCGTTCGCAGTGGGCGACGATGTCCGGGACCGCCGCGTCGTTGTCGCGCTGGAAGTTGGCGACACATCCCGGAAGCGCGCACCTGTTCTTGCCGAAGACGCCGAACGCAACGCCGGACTTCGAGAGAAGTCGCTCGATCTCGGGGCGGTTCTCGACGAGAAGCGTGAAGTCGGGCTTTGCCTTGAGCTCGTGCGCGAGCTGCTTGAAGTCGTAGCACCCGTCAGGCTTCCTTAGAACCGTCACCTGCGAGAACATGTACCCCTCGGCGCCGATGCGGGACCTGATCTTGCCGACGAGGACGTTGTGGTAATAGACGTGGTCGCCGTCGGGAACGACGATCAGAACGCGTCCGTTCCACACGTTCTGTCGTCTGGGGTTGACGATGCAGCCATAGCCTTTCCTGACCGTTATCAGCCCCTCTTTCGCAAGCGCGGAGACGGCCGCCTCGGGAACGCGTATCGAAACGCCGAGCAGCCTCGACCACTCGAGAATCGTCGGCAGCACATCGCCGGACTTGTACCGTCCCGAGACGATCGCCTCCCGGAGGCCGTCCGTCATCTGCTTCGACAGGCTCCACGCCGCCGAGCGTTCGACCCTGAACGGCACATCTTCCTTCTTCCATTTCATGGAGGGCTGCCTTGTTGATTAAACCTCTTCGTTCAGCACGCAGTCGCCGCCGTGGAACACGAGCACAAGCCGGTGGAGGGCAACGGTACCATTGTAAAGCGGCGAGAGCGCCGCTTCCCCGAGTGTCGCCCCCTTCGGGGAAGCGACACTCTTGTCGCTTCCCGTCTCGGTGCCCAAATGCCACTTGGCGGCAAGCGAGGGATCGGCGGAGTACTTGCCGAACCGGCGCGGCCTGAGGAACACCGCGTAGGCGATGCTCTCCAAATCGCGAATCTTCGCGGTACGGTCCACAAACCAGGCGTTCTTCTTCCTGAGCTGCGCGTAGTCCGCCACGCCGTAAAGTATGGGCCGAATCTTCTCCATGGCGGACAGTATATCATAATATTTGCGTTTTGTGCGGTGGGGCAATCGTACAGAAGCTACGAAGCAGAACGCATTTAGGGGCGCGCGTCCCGCGCGACCGCGGGCACGCGGGACGCGTGCTCCTACTAGACATTTATCGGCGCACAATCTGCCGATCTGCACGATTCGCGGATGCGTCTCTCCGAGAAAATTATAATAATTTCGGATTGCACATACAAAAAACTTATGATAAAATCTTGCCGTGAACAGATTTTAGCACTTTGGAGCCTAAAATCCACATAACATCTTTGGGAAAACTATCTCGTTGCGGAACGGGCGAAGTGGCGTCTTGTCCATGAGCCTGAGACGCGTGAGTTCTTTTGGAGGACCACGCAGCAGCAAGAGGTCGATCTTGTGGAGGAATCCGCGTCCGGCATGAAGGCGTTCGAGTTCAAGTGGAATCCGCGCAAAGGCAAAATAGCTCCGCCCAAGACCTTCAGGTCGGCATACCCAGACGCAGACTGCCGAACGATAACACCTCAGGACGTTCTTGAGTTTCTGTTTGAGTGATGCCTTACCGCAGGGCGTTGCGGCCACGCATCGCGTCCGGCACCTCGTAGCCCAGGATGGAGAGGATGGTCGGCGCCGTGTCGGCCCATATCCTGGCCTTCTTCACGCCATCGGGGACGCGCCCGATCTCGCGGCCTATAGGACAATTCTATCTTTGGAAGCTAAAAGAACCGATTACCCTTTCGATTCTAAAGTGCATTATAATGACAACCGCTTATGCAAAACCAGGCCACGACACTTCAGGACGCGCTCAACACGCGCTTTTTCGCACCGCTGCGCCGCACGCGCACGCGACGCGTGGGCGTTGAGCTGGAGTTTCCCGTCTGGAACCGAACGCCAGGGAAAGCGACGGACTTTGTCGCCGTTCATGCGGCGACGGACGACTTTCTCTCCCGCTTCCCCTTCTCCGACCAGGTGCGCGACGACGAGGGCGACATCTACCGCGCGACCGACCACGAAACGGGCGACGAGCTTTCCTTCGACTGCTCCTACAATACGCTGGAAATTTCCTTTGGTCCCGACGAGAACCTGAACGAGACGCATCGCCGCTTCACCGCCTACTACTCCGCCTTGCAGGAGGCGCTGGGACGGTGGGGGCATGCCCTCACCGGCATGGGAATCAATCCCCGGTGGCGGGAGAACCGTCCCGACCCCATCGGAAACGGACGCTACCGGATGCTCCTCCACCATCTGAAATCCTACTCCAAGTACGGCGGCTCGCCGCGATTCCACGACCATCCCGAATTCGGCCTCTTCTCCTGCGCCTCTCAGACGCAGGTGGATGCGGACGAGGAGACGGTCGTCCCTCTGATCAACGCCTTCAACCTCCTGGAGCCGTTCAAGGCCGTCCTGTTCGCCAATTCCCCCTTCGGCGCGCGGGATGGAACGCTGTGCGGACGCGACAGCCTCTGGAGCAAGAGCCTCCACGGACTGAATCCGCACAACTGCGGCATGTATGGCGTGACGGTCAGGTCGCTGGCGGACGTCATGGGCTATCTGGAATCGACCAGCATCTACTGCGTGGAACGCGGCGAACGCTACATCAATTTCGCCCCCGTTCCGCTTCGCGACTACCTGCAGTTTGGAAGCGTCGTGGGCGAATACTGGGACGCGACGGCGAAAATCCACCGCAAATGCCTCATTTCGCCGCAACCCTCCGACGTCGCCTGGCTGCGTCCGTTCAAGTTCGAGGACCTCACCCAGCGCGGGACGGTGGAGTTCCGTTCCGTTTGCGAACAGCCCGTGCACGAGGCGTTCGCCTCCGCCGCGTTCCACGCCGGGCTTGCCGAGCGCGTGGCGAGGCTCGCCGAGCTCCTGGCGGGCGACACCATCCTCTACGGCCACGGCTACGGCGCGGTGGAGCTGCGCAGCCTAATGATCTGCCGCGATTGGCCGTCGTTCATCGACCGGAAGGCGCTGGCCGTGCAGCTTCACCGCATCTTGGACATCGCGGAGGAAGGACTTGCCCGGCGCGGCTTCTGCGAAGAACCGCTTCTCGCGCCGCTGCGCCGCCGGGCCGAGACGCTCACGAGCCCGGCCCGTGAACATCTCGCGCGCCTTGAACATGGCGAGTCCGTCGAATCCATCGCCGAAGACTACGGTTCAGCTGAGGAGGGACGCCATGCTTGACGTTCGCGAACCCAGACTGCGGCCCTACGCGTTCGAAGGCAACTTCGGCCTCGAGCGCGAGGCGTTGCGCGTGACGGGCGAGGGACGGATGGCACTGACGCCGCATCCGTTCCCGCCCGACCACCCGCGCATCGTCCGCGACTTCTGCGAGAACCAGACGGAGATCAACACGCGCGTGTGGCCGACGGCGGAGGAGGCGGTTGCGGAGCTGAAGGAAATCAACGCGGCGATCCATGCGGCCATCGCACCGCAGGGGGAGACTCTCTGGGCGAACTCCAACCCGCCGCCGATCGCGGACGAGTCGGAGATCGTCCCCGCCCGTTTCGAAGGCGCGCTCGCCGGGAAATCGACCTACCGCGACTACCTCGCGACGAAATACGGCAAGCGGCTGATGGCGTACTGCGGCATCCACTTCAACTTCTCGTTCGGCGAAAAGCTGGTCGCCGCCTTGCGCGATTTCCGCGACGAACTCTACCTCCACGTGGCCGCGCAGTGCGTCAAGTGGGGATGGGCGATCGTCGCGCTGACCGCCGCCAGCCCGGCGGGACAGTATGCGAGTGTGCGGTGCTCGGAACGCGGCTACTGGAACCGCTTCGTGCCCGTGCTGGATTTTTCAAGCGCGGGGGCCTACGCGAAGAGCATTGCGCGGTACGTCCAGGAGGGACTGCTCGTCGCGCCAAGCGAGCTCTACTACCCCGTGCGCCTCAAGCCGCACGGCCCAAACAACCTCCTGACGCTCGCGGAGAGAGGAGTTGACCACATCGAGATACGGTGCGTGGACCTGAACCCGCTGACGGGCGGACTCGTCGACTTGCGCGACGTGGCGTTCATCCACCTGTTCATGCTCTGGTGCGCCGCGCAGGCGCGCGAGACGCTCTCCGCCGAGAAGCAGGCCGAAAGCGTCGCGGCGTTCAAGGCGGCGGCCCGAATCGACTTCGACTGGACGCCGGTCGGGGAGCTGCTGGAGCGGATGGACGAGTTCTTCGCCGCCTCCGCGGGGTGGCCCGCGTCGATTCGTCGCATCCTCGCGTACCAGGCGGAAAAGGTCTATTCGCCCGAAAGGCGCTATGCGCGCATGGAGGCGTGCCATGTGTGAGCTGCTCGGCTTTTCATCGCGGAAGAAGCGCCGCCGGAACGACCTCCTGCGCGAGTTCTACTCCCATGCGGAGGCGCATCCGCACGGGTGGGGCCTCGCGCGCTTTCCCGACGGTGGCACGCCGTCGGTTGAGAAGGAGCCTGTCTGTGCCACGCACAGTACCTTGCTCGAGAGCCTGCTCGCCGATCCGGTGGAGGAACGGGCGCTCATCGCCCACATCCGACTGGCAACCATCGGCCACATCGAATATGAAAACTGCCACCCCTTCACGGCCACGGACAATAGCGGCCGCACTTGGACGCTGGCGCACAACGGGACGATCTTCTCCGGCACGGCGTTGAACGACTACATGGGCATCCAGTACGGCGATACGGATTCCGAGCGCGTGCTGCTCCATCTCGTCGACCGGATCAACGTTGCGCAAAACCATCGCCGCCGTGACCTGAACGAGGCGGAACGCTTCGACGTGATGTCAGCCACGGTCGCCGAGCTGGCGAAGGGAAGCAAGCTCAACCTGCTCGTCCATGACGGCGAGGTGCTGTACGCGCACTGCAACTTCAGGGACACGCTGCACGTCTGGCGCGAAGCGGACGCCGTGGCGTTCTCGACACGACCGCTCTCGGTCGGCACGTGGGAACCCGCGCCCTTCACGAGCCTCGTCGCCGCGAAGGACGGCGAGATCGTCCGCACCTCGCCGCCGCACGGACACGAATACATCTACAACCCGGAAGACTACCGCCTCGTGTACATGAACTTCGCCCGGCTGTAGCGTTCTCACTTCGCACAGCCGTTTACGCAGGAGGGGACGAGATGGTGGTCCGGACCTGTCGCCTCCGCCATGTACCACACGCCGACGCATGTGCCCCAGACGCCGACGGCGTCCTCTGGGACTTAGGGCCGTACCCTTTCTTACCGCAGGGCGTTGCGGCCGCGCATCGCGTCCGGCACCTCGTAGCCCAGGATGGAGAGGATGGTCGGCGCCGTGTCGGCCAGCAGAACGGGCTCGACGAGGCGCTTGCCCTTCACGGGCGCGCCCGAGACGACGAACGGGATCTCGAAGCAGTTCAGGTTCGCAAGGCCGTGCTTCGTCCCCTCGCCGCCATGGTCGGCCACGAGCATGAACACCGTGTCGTCCCACATCCCGGCCTTCTTCACGCCCTCGACGATGCGGCCGATGTTCTCGTCCACGCGCACGCAGGCGTTCGTGAACTTCTCGCTGCCCCAGCCGTAGCCGTGGCCGAGCGAATCGACCTGTCCCTGGTAGAAGAGGATCAGCTTCGGCTTGTACGCGAGCTGCTTCAGGCCCTCGTCAATCACGCTCTTGTCGCGCGGCGGGTATTCGTCGCGCCCGGGGCCGGGGAAGTGCCGCGCGAAGCTCGCCGCGTTCGTGTTCTGGCAGCGGCCGATGCCGTCCCACGTGAAGAGCGTCGCCGTGTAGGCGGAGGGGTCCTGACGGCGGATCTCGCTGAAGACGCACGGCAGCCTGCCGCCCTCCAGCGCGGCGGGCGGCGGCGGGATGTCCGGCTTCGCGCTGTTCCAGTTGCGGTAGCCGTGCACCTCCACCACCGTGCCGAAGAACGCCGTCGCCCAGTTGATCGCCGACGACGTGGGGTACGAGTCGCGGCCCGTCGCGTACAGTCCGCCGTCGCGCAGCGCCTTCAGGTTCGGCATCTTGTCCCACGGGATCCACCGCGCGCCGAAGCCGTCCACGCCGATCAGCACCACGTGCTTCGCGATGGGCGCCTTCGGGGAATCGGCACTCGTGCCGCTTCGTCCGCAATCATTGCCGCAAACACATCCGCCGCACAGCGCAACCGCCGCCACGGCGGCCATGAGAGACACATGAGACAGTTGGGAAATCGCGTGATTCCGGTAGGGTCGGCGTTCCACCGCCGACCGTTGCCGCGGACGGCGATGGAACGCCGTCCCTACCGGTTCTTGCAGCACTTCAACATTCTTTGGATTTTGTTCCATCTTTTGTCCTCTCACCTCACGATAATAGTCACGCCGTCGGCAAACGGGCGCTCCGATCCGCCGCCGGCGAGGAGGTATTTTCCGCTGTTGCGGAAGTAGGTCTCCGTCACGTTGTCCCACAGCACCGGCGCGCCCGTCGCCGGATCGCGGACCGGCACGAGGTCGCGCGCGAGCTTGTACGTGCCGTCCTGCTGCTTCACGCTCAACTTCAGGCTGTACAGACGAACTTTGCCGGGATAACGCGGCACGCCGTCCTGGTTGATGGCGAAGAGATACATCGGGCGCTCCGTGTCGACGGGACCCGCGACGTGCTGTGAACAGGTACCCAGCATCGTCCACGTGCCACCCTCTTTCGTCGCCACCGAATAATGCTGGTCGCCGGCATCAAGAAGCGACACGATCCTGTACTTCGTCCCGGCCGTGGCAGTTATTGTGACACCATTATTGACCAAGCTGAACAACTCGGCGCTGTATCCATTGCGATGGGATCCGCTCCAATAATGGTACGGATAGAATCGTATGGCGGCAGTGCCCCGGTTGTTTGTCTTATAGCTGTCCTTCGCGCCGGCGAACGCGCCGTCGGACGGAACGCGGAGCCATTCCATCACGGCCTCCATCTCCACGCCGTCCTTGCCGATGACGCCGAGATCGACGTAGTCGAGTAGCTCGTCGGAATCGACATACTCGATGCGCGTCTTCGGATGGACGGCGGCCGCGCGGAGCGAATTGGTGACGGCGCCGACCTGATTGGTCAGGCCGAACTCCTCCGTCCCGATTTGCCTGTAGATTCGTTCCGTCACCGTGTCGTAGAGGCCCGCGTAGGCCACGCCGCTTGAATTGGTCGCCACTACCGGCACGAAGTCGCGCAGCAGCTCGTCACCGTCCCAGATCGTCGTGCGGTACACGAGGCCCTTGGAAGGATACACGTAGGTGTTGTCCGTATGGCAGGCCATGAGCGCCATCGTGTTGGTCACGACGTTCTCGCCCGTGAGGTAGGCCTGGCCGTCCTTGTGGAGTTCGACGGGCTCGCCGCCGTTCTTGCTGACGGTCACGGACTGAAAACCGTCACGAACGTCGGACTTGATGAGAAAGCGCGTGTCCATGTAGTAGGACACGTCGTTCGCCGGGACAACAACTGTCGTGTTGGTCTTCGCGGGCATGGTGCCGTAGGCGTAGCGGAACTGGCCCTCGTAGTTGTAGGCCGGATAATAGCGATTGTTGCCGCGGCGGGTCCCGAGGATGCAGTGGTCGCCGGAGTATTCGCGGACGGAAACTTCCACCTCGCTCTTGAGTCCGCTCTTGCCCCAGACGCGCGTATCGAACCACTGGCTGCCGTTCGTCCAGACCCACTTCACGAAGTCGAGCGGCTTGTCGAGCACGGGGCCGGCGACAAAAGGCGTAGTGGAGAAGGAATATGAGATGGTGCCGTGTACCTTGTCGTAGAGTCCGGCGCGGCCGCCCTTGATGCAGGGCAGGTAGTGGCGGATGAGGTCGAGTTCGCCCGACTGGGCGTTCTTTTTCCATATCTTCAGCTCGTAGAGCTTGCCTTTGCTGAACCATGCCGCTTTATTACTTAAGTGGCAAGCGAAGACATAGAGGCTGAGGTTCAGGTTGACGACGCCGTTCGTCTTGAACGTCTCCAGGTCCGTGGCGCTGAAGGTGTTCTTCCCGTTCTGGACGAGCTGGAGCGAATTGGTGTCGGTCATGTCCGTGACGATCTCATAGCGCTGCCCGCCGACGAATGGGAACGAGCCATCGGGGTTCTTGCGCTGCTTGACGCCGTACCCGAAGAACGGCTTGCCGCTGCCGTACAGGTGGCACATGAGGAAGCGATTGCGCTTGTCCGAGACGGTATTGTCTATCGCGGCGTCGAGGAGCGACCAGTCGTTGCCGCTGATGTTCCCGCTGGCCCACGAGAAGTCGATGCGGGCCTTGAGTCCCGTTTCGGCGTTGACGCCCGTGTCGATGTACTGCGAGCCCGTCGCCTCGATGTAGTCGAGGAACGCGTCCGGCTCTTCGGTGAAGGTATCGGCATGGGCGCAAATGCCGACGCACAGCGCGGCCGCCACGACGGCCTGCAGGGATATGTTTTTACTAGTTTTCGTGGTTTTCATTTACTTTTCCTTATCTCATGATAATCATCGTTCCGCTGCCATGCGTGAATCCGAACAGCTCGGCATACCCGCTGTCGTTCGCGCCCGGCGTGTAGAGGAACGCAAGGCCGGTCACGGCCGCCGGACTCGAGAACTTGACCTTCTGCGCGCCGTCTGCCGCCGTCAGTTCCGCGAAAGCCACGCCATCGCGCAGCGCCGTCAAGGTTCCCGTGCCAGTCACCTCGGCCGAGAACTCGTACTTCGTGGTGTTCGCGCCGCCGTCCTCCCACGCCAGGTCTAGACGGCCGTCGGTCAGGCGCACCGTGCCGCGGTCGCTCTCGACCACCTCGGGCGAGGCGTTCGTCACCATCACCCAGCGCGGCGCGAGGTCGCGCGAGTAGCGCGGACGCCAGTCGAACTCGTATGCGCCGCAGTCCACCGTGGCGTTGTAGACGCGCTGTCCGCCGCCGAGGTCGATTGCCGCCGAGGCCGTCACCCATTCGTTCGAGCCCGCGTCGATGGCCTTGTTGCCGAAGACGGGGCGGTAGTCCGCGTCCAGAGCCAGCTCCGCCGCCGTCGCCACCACGCAGTTGGTCCGCCGCACGTCGGAAGGCATCGTCTTGTTCGAGACGAACGCGCAGCTGTACGACAGCACGTCCGTATTGATGCGTCCGAGCGAGAGCGAGTTGTACATCGCGCCGCCGGCCAGCGGCCCCGTCATGGAGTACGTCTCGGTCGTCCCGTCGAGCTTCATGTTGTCGGCGCCGAACGTGCAGCCGCTCGCGTAGTAGTGGTTCTGGACGGCGTTCTCGCCGCGGTTGTGGTCAACGAGGCAGTTGTAGAGGTAGCAGTTGCGCGTGGCGGGCGAATTGGCGTAGGCCACGTTCTCCAGGAACTTGCAGCGGATGTAGGTGCCGCAGTAGCCCGCGCTCCGCCCCGTGACGTTGTTGGAGATCACGCAGTCCACCGTCGTGGACGTGCGTTCGTTCCGCGCGTACACCGCCGAAGCCACGTTGTCTTCGTCCCACAGCCAGCCCGTGCCCGCCGCATCCCGGTCGCACCGTGTGCGTCCGCCCGTGAGCGTGAATCCCTTCAGGAGCGAGTCGGACCACAGCATCGCGCAACGCATGGCGTCCGCACCCGCGCCGTATTCGTCCATCGGCTCGGTCGCCTTCTGCCCCATGATGAACGTCATCTCCGGCCCGGCGTCCGATATGAGCGAGACGCCCGCCGGCACGATCACGCGCGAACGGATGGAACGGCTTGCGTCGTGCAGCATGCTCCCTTCGTCGTAGACGCCTGGCGCGGCATGCACCACGTCGCCGGCGATCGCGTGCGCCATCGCGGCCGCGAGCGTGTGCTTCGCCGTCTCCGGCGTCCAGCCGTCGTTGGCGTCCGTGTAGTCCGACGAGGCGTTGACGTACCAGTTCGTGTCGAAGATCGGCGCGATCGCCACCGCGCCCGCCGGAACGTCGGCGGATGCCGTGAACGTGTAGCCGCCGGTTGTCTCCACCGTCTCGCCGTCAACCGTCCAGCCGATGTGGTGGCGCGGCGATCCGGACAGGCTCACGGTCACGCTCTCGCCCTTCTCCAGCGGAACCGTCCCCGAAGGCGCGACCGTTCCGGACGAAGTGGACACCGTCAGCGCCTGGACGGGCGTCTGGAATGCGCCGGACGTCGGAAGCCCGTTCACGAACTGGATCGGAAGGTTGCCGATTCCGGCGCAATAGGTCTTATAGTAATCGTCCGGCAACACGCCGCCGCCCACCGCCGGCGAGCAGGAAAGCACGCGGTAGTCGTCGTTCGCCGCGTCCACGAAAAGCGGGTTGGCATGTATCGACCCGCCGTTGGCATTCAGCACTGTCCACACGTAGGTGCCGGCGGATGCGTTACCTGACGTGGTGCCACCACACAGATAGACCACCGTGTTCGTAACCGGCACCTGATTGCCGCTGATGGCAGTCTCGTTCTTGTTTGTTCCCACTACCGTACACTGCCGCACCACGCTGCCATGCCCGAGGATTGCGTTCCCGCCGCAATCCGGGTTGCGAATCACGAGCGAGCTGCGCACATCCGAATAGCGCATGCCGCCCGAGATGTCGCGGTTGCCCGTGATGACGCACCGCTGGACGCGCCCGCGCCACACCGCCGCGCCACGCGCCGCGCAACCGTTCGTGATCACGCAGTCGAGCACCTGGCCGTTTATGTTTTCGTATGCCCAGACGCACCCGCCCATGTTCTGGGCGTTACTCGCGTCGTTTCCAGTCCGCGCATGGCCGTCCGTCAGCGTAAAACCCTGCACGACGGCATAGTTGGCGTTGTTGAGGCAGACGCACCGCATGGCGCAGTCCCCGCGTCCGTCCGCCTCGCCGCTCGTCGTGTCAGCCAGCCCCTTGATGACGCTCCTCCCCGCTCCGGCGCCTTTCAGGATGATGCGTTTGGCGTTTGTGATGGTCACGCGGTTGGACGCGCTCGCGTCGAACGAGCCGCCTTCGTCATAGACGCCCTCCGCCGCATGGACGATGGTGTAGTAGTTGTTCGTCGCGGCATCGACGGCCGCCTGAAGGGTCTTCTTCGCCGTCGCGGGCGTGAAACCATCGTTGTCGTCGGAATATTCACTGCCGGGGTTCACGTACAGTTCGCCGCCCGTCGCCCACACGAGCGTGTTCGTGGCCACGATTCCTGCAGGCGGCGGCATCAGCCACGTGACGTCGTCCATGCCCGGATAGAACCGTCCGCCATGCTGATTCGCCTCGAAGCAGAAGAACTTGGTTCCGTCCAGATGGGAGACCTTGAACTGCCACTGCGTGGGGTAGGTCTCGGCGAACGCATAGAGGTTGAAGGCGTAGCGCAGGCAATCGCGCCCGCCGAAGGAGAACCGGATGCCCTTGTTGTGGCCGAAGGAGAACCGGATGCCGCCACCCGCCACAGGCACCGTCTGCTGGATCGCGCCCGCGCAGATGGAACCGCTCGTCGGGACGGGATTGCCGAAGAAGTCCTTGTGTCGGTCGGCCTCGGGAATGGAGAACAGATCCTGCAGCGCGCCGTTGCCCTGCGTCGCCGCCGCGCAGCCCTCGATCAGCCGGAAGTCGTCGAAGAGCGGCGCGACGCACTGGAAATCCTCCGTCTCGATGGTCTCGTGGACGTTGTTCGCCAACGCGGCGCCGCTACCATTGACGAGCGGGCCGGTCACGCAGTTCGTGACCGCCTTGATAGCCGACGCGCCGGCCAACGACATGCTGCCGGCACACATCAGAAGCGAATTGACGAATACGCTCTGGCAAGAAATTGATGAGTCCGTATCGACCAGCGTGCAGTTCACGCACCGGCCGCCCTGCATCATGCCGGACTGGCATTTGTTGTGCGCCATGATGCAGCTGTAGCAGTTTGACTCGCGCGCCGCGCCGCCGTTGCCGTTGGAGACGTTCTCGGTCATGAGGCAGCGGATGGCCGTGCCGTTGCGCATCGCCGCGCCACGCGTCGCCACGCAGTTCGAGATCACGCAGTCCACCACGTAGTAGGATGAGACGCTGCCCAGCTGCATCACGCCGCCGCCGGAGCCGTTGATGCCGTCGAGGTTCTCGTGGCACGCGCCGCCGCGGATCGTGAAGCCCTCGATGCGCACGTTGTTGGCGTTCTTGATGCCGACGCACCGTATCGCCGTGGGTCCCCACGGCACCGCGTTGCCGCTCACCGTGTCGTGCGCGCCCACGATGTGCGCCCCCCACTTCTCCTTGGACTTGAGCGTGATCCGCTTGGTGATCAGCACGCGGTTCGTGTAGTTGCCCTCGACCGCGAATCCCTTGTCGTAGTTGCCGGGGAGGGCGATCACCGTATCGTCCGTCTGCGCGGCGTCGACGGCGGCCTGGAGCGTCTTCTTCGCCAGCAGCTCCGTCTCGCCGGAGTTGCCGTCGTCGCCTTTGTCAGCGTCCACGTAGATCGTGGCGGCGCCGAGGGTGCCGACGCACAGCGCGGCCGCCGCGACGGCGGCCCTGAGAGAGGATTTTCCTTGGATTTTCATTTGGTTCTCCTTAGGACAAAGGGCAGCGGACGTAAGACAAAGGATTTAGGACAGAAGACAGAGGACAAAGGGCTAGGACAAAGGACGGCGGTTCCATCCTCTGTCCTTTGTCTTCTGTCCTCCCACCCAATACTTTTCAACCCTTCAGTAGCCGCTTCGCGGCGAGCGCGATGTCGCCGACGCGGTTGTCGCCGCCCTCGCGCTCGATCGCGAACGCGCCCTTGTATCCGGCCTGCTCGAGAGCATCGAGGAAAGCATCCTGGTTCACCTCGCCGTCGCCCCACGGCACTTCCGTGCCCCAGGTGCCCGGCGTCTTCGTCTTGATCGCGTCCTTCACGTGGATATGGCGGATCCACGGGCCAAGCGTCTTCGCCGCCGCCACGGGATCGCCCTTCGCGTACAGGATCATGTTCGCGGGATCGAAGTTCACGCCAACGCCCGGCATCGACGACAGGAAGTGCGCCAGATCCTCGGCCGACTCCTGCCCCGTCTCGAGCGCCACCGGCACGCCCGCCTCGCCGCACGTGTCGACGATGAACTTCACACGCTCGGTGTACTTCTTGAGCGCCACCGGGTCGCTCTCGTCCAGGAAGCCCGCGTGCAGCGCGAGGACCGGCGACTTCAGCTCAGCCGACAGCTTCGCGCCCGCGCGGACGATCTTCTTGTTCGACTCCCACACGTCGTCCGGCACCACGCCGCCCGTCTTCTTGATCGTCTCGAGCGTGGAGTAGTCCTCCTGCGGGAAGCCGATCATCGTGGCGGAGAGCACCCACTCCCCGGTCGCGATCCGCTCCTTCACCCTCTCGAGCGCGGCGGCGTCCTCGGCCGCCCCGTGGCGAGACTCGCCCTCGAGGAACGGCTGCAGAGCCAGATGGATCCGCTTGAGACCCATCTTCTTCATCTCCTCGGCCACCCTGTCGAAAGGCAGGCGGAAAGACCAGCTGCAGACGCCGATCCTGTCGGCCGCCACGCATTTCCTGGAATCGCATCCTGACATCAGCTGCGCGCCCGATGCGGCAAGCGCGCCTTCGATAAACGTTCTACGGCTCATGTTCATGACTTTCATTATACCACAAAACCGGGGGCTCGTCACAGTCCGTTCTGCTTGGCGATGAGGGTGTCCGCGCCGTACATCTTGCGCAGCTTGGGCTTTTCGATCTTGCCCGTCGGGTTGCGGGGCACGGGCGCGAATATGATCTTGCGCGGACGCTTGTAGCGCGGCAGGTCGAGGCAGAAGTTGTTCACTTCCTCCTCGGTGAGGGTCTGTCCCTCCTTCACCTCGATGATGGCGGCGGCGATCTCGCCGAGGCGCGCGTCCGCGAGGCCGATCACGGCGACATCCTTGATGGCTGGGTGCGCGCGCAGAAAATCCTCGATCTGCACGGGATAGAGGTTCTCGCCGCCGGTGATGATCACGTCCTTCGCGCGGTCCACCAGGTAGATGAAGCCGTCGCGAAGCTCGGCCATGTCGCCGGTGCGGAGCCAGCCGTCGTCCGAGAGGATCTCCTTCGTGGCCTCCGGATTCTTGTAGTAGCACTTGAGGACGCCAGGTCCCTTCACGGCCAGCTCGCCCACCTCGCCCCGCGCGACCTCGCTGCCGTCGGGGCGGATGATCTTCGTCTGCCACCCGTATCCGGCCACGCCGATGGCGCCCACGTGGTCGATGTTCTCGACGCCAAGGTGGACCGCGCCGGGGCCGGTGGACTCCGAGAG
>CACWSW010000102.1 GCA_902763655.1 uncultured bacterium | reverse complement strand
GCATGGACATACCCCGGCGCCGACGCGGCGAAGCTCGCAGAGATGCAGGACGCCGTCCGCGCCGCCGGTTGCGCCGGCAGCACGATCTACGTCCTCGACGACGACCGCGCCGAGTTCATCGCGAAGTGGTGGTGAGGCGCGTGGCCACGGTCCGGAATAAAAACAGACGGCGCGCCAAATGTTCGGCGCGCCGCTTGTTTTCGGGTTTGGAATCTGGCCGCCGTCAGGGCGAGACCCACACCTGCGTGGACTGTTGCTCGTAGTGCCCGGGCTGCCACACGCGGACAATCGTGCCTTGCGGGGTGGCCTGGTCGATGTAGCGGCCCTCCACCCACACGTTCTGGACCCGAGTCTCGTAGTGGCCGGTCGTGACGACGGGGGCCGGGGTGACGACCACGGGCTGGACGGCGGGAGTCACGACCACGGGGGCGCTCTCGACGACGACGGGGCGCGGGTGGGTGGCATCATAGATGGCCGAGGCCACGAGACCGGCTCCCAGGATGCCTGCGCCAATCGCTACGCCAGTTCTATGGTGGTGATGATGATGGTGGGGCATTGGACGCGGAGCATGGTGCATTGGACGCGGACCGCCGAAGCCGCCACGCGGACCGCCGCCAGGGCCGGGGCGCGCGCTGAGCGCGAGGGAAACCGCGAGTGCCATTGTCAGCACGAAGAATCTCTTGATGTTGTTGTTCATGGTCTTTCTCCTTACTCTTGCGGGCAACTCTCCATGAGCTGTCCTACTGGTGAGGTAGGCCAATAGCATACCCAAATCTGACACAACCCGCAACAGTTTTTGTGGGAAAATCTTGAGAAGGGTCGTTTTCTAGGATTATTGGTGGAAAGATGGGACGGTTTTTGATACAATACCACCGAATTTTTCACCAAGGAAGGAACAATACAGATGAAGATGATGTGGCAGCCGTCGAAGATCAAGCGCGTGCGCAAGATCGGTTTTCGTGCTCGCAAGGCGACCAAGGGCGGTCGCAAGGTCCTTGCGCGCCGTCGTGCGAAGGGGCGCAAGCGCCTTACTCAGGTCTAAGGATTAGCCGCCATGTCCACGCGGCTCCCCGGCACGAAGTACAAGGACGTCTTCGACCGGGGACGCTCGTTTCGCGGGCGTCTCTTCGTGGCGTGGATGTTGCGGTCTCCGGACGCCGGCCGTAAAGCCGGCGTCGTCGTTTCAAAGAAGAGCTTCCATGACGCCGTGGACCGGAACCGCGCGAAGCGGATCCTCCGCGAGGGTTTCAGGCTTGTCGCGCCGGAACTGGCGGCGGACGCTGACTGGGTGCTGGTTGGAAAGTCGGCGCTGAAAGACAGGCAGACGGCGGACGTCATGGACGAACTGCGATACGTGGCCAGGAAATGCGGACTTTGCTGATATTGCTCGTGCGCGCGTACCAGGTTACGCTGTCGCCACTGTTCAGCGGCTGTTGCCGGTTCGAGCCGTCGTGCTCGAACTACGCGATAGAGGCGCTGCAGGTGCACGGGGCGATGAAGGGAACGTGGCTTGCGATCCGTCGTCTGCTGCGGTGCCGCCCGTTCGGGCCGCATGGGTATGATCCCGTGCCGGCGAAAGGAAGCTGAAGAAGTGGAGCTAGGAAAGAAAGGACACTAGATGTATCTGTTTTTGATTTCGATTGCTGTCGGCTTGCTGGTCGGCCTCGGTCTGGGCCTGAGCGAGACGCTTGGGTACGGCTGGAGCACGTTCTACGGCGTGCTGGCGTTTGGGTTGACGCAGTTCATAGCTGGACGGGTGATCCAGAAGCGCGTGAAGGCGGTGATGGAGTCCGTGCAGGCTGTGCTGATGGAAGGGCAGAAGCGTCTTCAGGCCAAGATGGCTCGCTGGCAGATGCGTCCGCCCGGATCGATACAGGCGATGCAGGCCGAGATGGCGCGCGACCAGAAGGTGTTCGTGACGGAGGCGCTGGCGCGCACCGAGGAATTGCGCCGGTTCGTCATGTGGGTGCCGATGATGAAGCGGCAGATCGCCACGGCGCAGTTCCAGCTGCACTGGATGATCAAGGACTTCAAGAAGGTGGACGAGCTGATGCCGAAGGCGCTGTTCTTCGACCCGACCATGACGGCGATGAAGCTCGCCCGCATGTACATGCTCGATAAGCCCACGGAGGAGATCGGGAAGGTGTACACTAAGGGCGTCGCCCGCCTCCGCTACAACCAGAACGTGCTGCTGGCGGCGACGTACTCCTGGATCCTCGTGCAGCGCAAGGACATCGACGGCGCCTTCAAGACGCTCAACCGCGCCCTCGAGAAGTCGGACAACGAGACGCTCAAGGCAAACCGAGAGCACCTCGCCAACAACCGCGTCGCCCACTTCACGAACGCCGCGCTAGGAGAGCAGTGGTACGCCCTGATGCTGGAGGAGCCGCGGATTCGCCAGCAGCGCCCAAGGATGCAGTGGCGGTGAAGGGTTAAAAGGTTAAAGGGTTAAAAGTTTAAAAGATTAAAAGTTTAAAAGATCGAAGGGTTAAAGGGTTAAAAGGTTAGAGGGTTAGTGGGTTTGATGGTTAGAGGTAGAAAGAGTTAAGGGAATGGAGGGATGATGGACACGCTGAAGATCAACGGAATCGAGGTGGAGTGCGTGCTCGGGGATTTGCCCGAGGAGCGCACGCGCGAACAGAAGATTCAGGTGGACGTGTCGCTGGAGCTGGACCTTGAGGCCGCCGCGGCCAGCGACTCCATCGAGGACACCGTAGACTACGCGCTGCTCGTGGGCAACATCCGCGAGGCGCTGGAAGACGCGAAGTGCCGCCTGCTCGAGCGCGCGGCCGGCATCGTGGCGGACGTCTGCCTGGAGGATCCGCTCGTGGAGCGCGCGGCCGTCACGGTCCGGAAGTTCGGCAGCGTGTCCGGCGTGGCCAGTGCCGCCGTCACGCTCGTGCGCCCGCCGCGGTGATTGGAGACCGTCGATGCATTCGCAAGCTGCAGCGCATCTCCTTGACGACCCATGCCTTGCCCCGTACGCGGAGACGGTCCGCGCGCGGGCGGCGAACGCGGACCGCACGGCGCGGCGGCTCGCCGGGAGCCTGAAGAACCTGGCCGACTGGGCGAGCGCGCACGAGTACTACGGCATCCACCGCACGGCCGACGGGTGGGTCTTCCGCGAATGGGCGCCGAACGCCTCCGCCATCTGGCTCAAGGGCGACTTCTCCAAGTGGAAGATACGTCCGCGCTTCGCCTTGCGGCGCCTGCCCGGCACGGACGTGTGGGAAGGGCGTTTCCCTGATCGCGCCATCCGCCACGGCCAGCACTACCTGCTGGAGATGCAGTGGCCGGGCGGTCGCGGCGAACGCATCCCCGCATACGCACGTCGCGTGGTGCAGGATCCCAAGACGCTCCTCTTCTCCGCGCAGGTCTGGAACCCCAAGCCCTACGTGTGGAAACACGGCCGCGCGGGAGCGCGGCCCTCCCAGCTTGTGACGTGTTCCCCTGGCCCTCAACGTCTCAACGTCTCAACATCTCAACGCCTCGCGCCTCGTATCTACGAGGCCCACGTCGGCATGGCACAGGAAGAGGGGAAGGTCGGCAGCTACGTCGAGTTCCGCGACCGCATCCTTCCGCGCATCCGGGCGGCCGGGTACGACACCGTGCAGCTGATGGCGGTGATGGAGCATCCGTACTACGGCAGCTTCGGGTACCACGTATCCAGCTTCTTCGCGGCAAGCTCCCGGTTCGGCACTCCGGAGGAGCTGAAGTCGCTCGTAGACGCGGCGCACGGGATGGGCCTCAGGGTCATAATGGACATCGTGCACTCCCACGCTGTGCGGAACGAGCGCGACGGACTCTCGCTATTCGACGGCACGCCGTACCAGTACTTCCACGACGGCCCGCGAGGCTGGCATACGGCTTGGGACTCGCGCTGCTTCGACTACGGCAAGACGGACGTGCTGCATTTCCTCCTCTCCAACTGCCGATACTGGCTTGACGAGTTCCGCTTCGACGGCTACCGTTTCGACGGCGTCACCTCGATGCTCTACCTCCACCACGGCCTCGGGACGGACTTTACCGGCTACCCGATGTACTTCGACGGGTCTGTCGACGAGGACGCGTGGACGTACCTGCGCCTCGCCAACCGGGTCATACACGCCGTCCGCCCCGACGCGATCACCATCGCAGAGGACGTTAGCGGCATGCCCGGCTGCGCCGCGCCGATCGGGGACTGCGGCATGGGGTTCGACTTCCGCATGGCGATGGGCGTGCCCGACAAGTGGTTCCGGCTCGCCGACATGCGCGACGAGGACTGGGGCATGGGTGACCTCTTCCACACGCTCACCGACCGCCGCCGCGAGGAGCGCGTGGTGAGCTACGTGGAGAGCCACGACCAGGCGCTCGTGGGCGGCAAGACGTTCTTCTTCACGCTGGCGGACGCGGCTATCTACTACGGCATGGGCCGCGACCAGCACGCGATGGCCGTCGACCGCGCGGTGGCACTCCACAAGATGGCGCGCCTCGCCACCCTCGCCTGCGCCTGGACCGGCTACCTGAACTTCATGGGCAACGAGTTCGGACATCCCGAGTGGATAGACTTCCCGCGCGTCGAGAACGGCTGGAGCTACGCGCACGCGCGGCGGCAATGGTCGCTGCGCGACGACCCGAACCTCCAGTTCAAGGCGCTCGGCGACTTCGACGCGCAGATCATGTCCCTCGCCGCCGAACGAGGTCTCCTCGCGGCGAAGGAGCCTGTGCGCCTGGCGGCGGACGACGGAGACAAGGTGCTCGCGTTCTGGCGGGACGGCCTGATCTTCGTGTTTAACTTCAACCCGTCGAAGTCGTTTTCCGACTACGGAATCCTCGCGCCTGCAGGTTGCTACGGACTCGTGCTGGACACGGACGAGACCCGCTTCGGCGGGCAGGGGCGCATAGCGGCGGGGCAGGTATTCTTCACGGAAGCGACGATAGAGAACCACGAGCGTGTCGACCGCGTGAAGCTCTACCTGCCCGCCCGCACGGCGCTTGTGCTGAAACGTCTGTAGCGCTTCCCCATGGGGAAGAATGAGGCTCAGCGTAAGTAGAAGACATTTCCCTTGTGGAAGACCGAGACCCTGGCCGGCTGGCTGACCGTGTAGTTGGCGTTGTCGATGTACGCCACCACGTCGTAGGTGCCGCGCGACTCGACCTTGTCCGTGATCACCAGCTCGCGGCCGGTGGCGTTCGGGATCGGCACACCGTCCTTGCGCCACTGGTACGAGACCGCGTCGGGCGCGTAGACGGAGAGCACGATGTCGCCCGTGCCGAGCAGCCGCTTGGTCTCGGGATCCGGCTGGAGGACGATCGCCGGCCCGTTGCCGAGCGATGTGGCGCCCGTCGCGAGCGGACGGACGAACACGTAGATGTTCTTCACGGTGTACTTCGACGCGTTCCCTTCCTGGAAGGTCCAGTCGAGGTCGCCCTTGGACGCGTTGTTCGGGTTGTTCCCGATGCCGAGGCCGGGCGCGCGCGTCCCCGTGTTGTTGCCGTCGCGGCCGAACGCGACGAGCGACAAGATCGTCTCGCCCTCCAGGTAGTTGTGGATCTGCATCGAGCCGTGGCCGCTGGCGGGCGTGGTGGAGCCGACGCTGTCGCCGAAGTCGAAGGTCGACCCGCTGGCACCGGGAATGTTCTTGGCGTTCCCCTGGCCGTAGTTGTTCGGCCAGAACTCGATGTTGCCTTTGGGCCAGTTGCCCGTGTGGACGGGGATGATGCCGTCGTTCGCGCCCGCGTACACGGAGAGGTTCGTGACGTAGCACTGGTGGCTGATCTGGCGCTCCACGCTCGGCACGCCGAGCTTCGTGGCGTCCTCGCAGTAGGTGTCCATCGCGGCGCACGCCCAGTGCCAGTGGTTCGTCTGCTCCAGCTCCATGCAGTACGCCACGCGGTCGAAGCGCATGCCGCTGTTGAAGCGGCTCTCGTCCACGAGGTAGTTCGGGCCCGGATAGGCGTAGCACACGGTGTTCGCGACCTGCAGCTCGTTGAGCAGCTGGTAGTCGGCGAGTTCGGGGACGGCGTTCGCGAGGAACGCCGGGATCGCCGCGTCGCGCGTAATCACGGAAAGCGTGGCGTCGGCGGCGTACGGCGCGAGCGAGACGACGAGCGCGTTCGTGGTGTTCACGCCGAGCGGCTCCGCGAGGGTGAGCATCACGTCGCGCGGTTCGCCGGCGGAGGGCGACACGTCCACGATCCGGATGGACGGATCGGCGAAGGCGTAGCGGTCCGGCGCCTGCAGGACCTGCTGCACGGCGGCCGGGTAGGAGACACACACCTTGTCGCGTGAGAGGCTCGCGGTCGCGCGGCGCGGGGTGACGTCCGCGGCGAGCGAGATCGGCGGCGCGCTTTTCGCGCGGCTCACGAAGATGCGCAGGCGGCGGTAGGAATAGCTGCCGGCGTTTCCGGCGAACGTCCAGTCCGGCTCGCCGGAGGAACGGTTCCCGATGCCCACGCACACGGACGCTCCCTTGTTGAAGTTGTTGACTGCGAAGAGCGTCTGTTTCGCGCCGTAGTTGTGCACCTGCACGCAGCCGTAGCCGACGCCGCCGACACCGTTCATCTGGTCGCCGAAATCGTAGGTGTCGGCGTTCGCGCCGGGAATGCCGATCTTGTTGCCCTTGCCGTAGTCGGCTGAGTGCATCTCGATGTTGCCGGTGGCGATGCCCCTCCCGGTGGTGATGCCGGAGACGTTGGACTCCACGTCGAGGTTGTCGATCTTCTGCTGGTAGGTGAAGTTGGTGGGGATGACGAGGCGCGTCGCGTCCTGCGTGAAGGCGTCGAAGGCCGTCCAGACGTACTGGGTGGTCGTGGAGTTGTTTGCGACGAGCTCGAAGAAGTAGGCGACGCGCGCGAAGTCCTTGTCGATCAGGGCGGTGCGGTCCGTCACGCGGTAGGAGAGGTTGCTGGCCGCAACGTTCATGTATCCCTTGGCGGGGAGGTCGTAGTCGAGCACGAGCTCGTAGTTGGCGGCATCGGGGACGCGCTCGATGATGTCGGCCGGCACCTCGGCGAAGGTTGCGGGCGGATTGCCTTCCTTCGCGAGCACGTACACGCGGCGCAGGGCGTACCCCCCCGCGTTGTCGGCGTGCGTCCAGTCCTGTTTCGACGCATCGCTGTTGTTGCCGATGCCGAATCCGATGAAGTTGCCGTTGCCGCCCCAGCGGTTCATGCCGAAGAGCGTCTGCTTCGCGCCGTAGTTGTGGATCTGCATGCAGCCGTAGGAACCGCCGCCATTCTTCGTGTCGTCGAAGTCGAAGTTGGAGTTGTTGCCGCCCAGGCCGAGTTTGCCCGCCTGCGAGTAGTCAGTGGGCCAGAACTCGATGTTGCAGGTCTCGAGCCCCGTGCCCGTCTGGATGCCGGAGACGTTCGAGGCGACGTCGGTGTTGTGCAGCTTCTGCTGGAACCAGGCGCCGGTGGAGGAGAAGGGGATGCCGATCTGCGGCAGCTTCTCGGTGAAGGCGTCCGTCGCCACCCAGAGGTAGTTTACCGTGTTGGGGGTGCTGGGCGCACTTGTCTCGACGAAGTAGGCGACGCGGCTGAAGGAGTTCGTGCCCATGCTCTCGTCGATGAAGAAGGCGGCGGGGTTGTTGATGAACCGGCCCCTTTGGGGGACGTCAAACGCGTAGACCACCTGGAAGCCCGCCGTGAGGCTGGAGCTCACCTTGCTTGTGATGTCCGCCGGCAGGGCGCGGTCGACCACGGCGATCTCGCTCCGCGTCATCGCGTTGACGTGCGGCGACCGGTCGCGCACGCCCACGACGGAGAGGGTGACGGGGCCGTCCGGCAGCACGTCCGTGGTTACGTACACCACGCACGCGTCGGCGGTGGAGCGGCTTGCCGAGCGGACGGCGACGGCGCCGCCGTTGACGGTGAAGCAGGAGGTCAGGTTGTCTTCCGCGACGGGCTCGGAGAAGGTGACGGTGATCTTCTGGCGGGAGAAGCCGTATTCGGCGGAGACAACCGCCGGCGGCGTGCGGTCGGCCGCGTCGGGCAGCGCGTACACCTGGATGCGGCGGATGTCGTAGGTGTCGCCGTTGTTGGAGAACGTCCAGTCGGTGGAGTCGGCGCGGAGGGTACTGTTGCCGATTCCGATTTCGGCTTTCTGCGAGGGGGTGCTTGCGGCGTCGTGCGGGGCCCAGTGGTTGAAGGCGAAGATCGTCTGCTTCGCCGCCACGTCGTGCACTTGCATGCAGCCGTAGTTGCCGCTCGTCATCTGGTCGCCGAAGTCGTAGTTGGAGTTGCTGGCCCCGGTGACGCCCTTGTTATTGTTGGGGCCGTATGTGTTCGGCCAGAACTCGATGAAGCCCTGTCCGCGGTCGCCGGTCTGGACGCCGGCGACGTTGCTCCACACCTTCAGGTTCTGCACGTATTGCTGGAAGGTCTTGCCGCGCGCGCGGACGGGTATGCCGATGAACGCGGCGTTGTTGGTGAAGGCGTCCATCGAAACCCACACGTACTGCAGGTCGCCGCCTTTCTTGCGCAGCTCCACGTAGTACGCGACGCGCCCGACGCTGCCGAACTTCATGTGGTTGTCCACGGCGTAGATGTTCGCGTCGATGCAGTTGGCGCCGACGCCTTTCGGGTCGATGCTGTAGACGAGCTTGTACTGCCCGAGCTCCGAGGCGGGGACGTAGTTCTCGACGCCCTGCGGGTGCGGGAACATGAGGTTGAACGTCTGCGCGGACGACGTGGCGTTGCCGGCGGCGTTGACGAGGCCGGAGACGGTGAGCGTCTGCGCGCCGTAGTCGGCCGGGGTGGACAGCGTCAGCGTGATCGTGCGGCTGTCGCCGGAGGTGTTCAGTACGGCGGAGGCGAACGTGCCGCCGGAGAGCACGTAGTTCGCGAGGTTGGTGGCGGACGCCTGCGTGACGGCCGTGTTGAGGCGCAGGGTGATTGTGGAGCGAGTGGCTTCGTCGACGGTGGCCGTGACGACGGCGGGGGCGTTCGTGGTGGTGAAGTTCTCGGGGTCGGGGTAGAGCTCCTCGACCGCGCTGCGCCAGGCCTCGGCCATCAGCGCGTAGCCGGTCGTGTTCGGGTGGAGGCCGTCGCCGAAGTTGACCGTGCCGAATTCGTCGCCGCCCGGAACTGCTGCGTGCATGTCGACGATGGAGATCTTCTGTCCCTTCGCCACCTGCGCGGCCACGACGTTGGTGAGGTTGGAGTTGTACGTCTGGATGCGCGCATAGCGCGTGGCGTCGTTGCGCCACATGAGCGTGGAGACGAACACGTGCGCGGAGGGCTGCATCGCGTAGAGGCGGTCGAGGAGCGCCGTGGTGCGCGCCATGGTGTTCAACGTGTCGGCGCCGGAGTCGTTCGTGCCGATGTGGAGGAGGATCACGTCGGGCGACTCGATGGAGGAGAACCATGTGGGGAGCATCTCGAAGATGCCGTTGCCGCCTGAGGTGGTGTCGATGCGCCAGCCGCCATGTCCCTCGTGGTCGCGGTCCATACCGTTCGTCGTGTCGGGGTTCGTGGTGTTGGAGCCGACGTAGTCCACGTTGTAGTGGTCTTCGGTGACGAGCTTCGTCCAGAGCGGCCCGCGGTAGCCGCCGGTCGAGCCTGCGCCCGAGCCCTCGGTGATCGAGTCGCCGAGCGGCATGATGCGCAGCACGGGGTTGGCGGACGCTGCCGACGCGAGCAGGCAGGCGACGAAAAATCCAAGACAGGCTCTTTTCATGTGGCAATCCTAGTTTTGCAAGTCCTCGGTTGATTAAAGCAAAGGCATTCTACCACATTACGGATGCCGCGGTCAACCGCCGCGACACCGCTGCGAACTTTGTCCAATGAATCTGGTTGCCTACGGCGGCGGTTTTCGGTAAACTAGCGCCATGAAAAAGCTGATCATGACGTTTGCCGCGGCTGTCGCGGCAGGGGTGTTCGCGATGCCGGCTGGCTTCACGGACGATTTTGACGCCGCCCTCAAGAAGGCCGCGGCGGAGAAGAAGACGGTGCTCGCGCTCTTCACTGGCAGCGACTGGTGCATCTGGTGCAAGCGCCTCGAGGGCGAGGTGCTGTCGCAGAAGGCGTTCAGCGACGAGGTGGGCAAGACCTTCGTGCCCGTGTTCCTCGACTTCCCCAGCGACAAGTCGCTCGTGAAGGAGGCGACCGCGAAGCGCAACGGCGAACTTTCCGAGAAGTATGCCGTCCGCGGCTATCCGACGGTGCTTCTGCTTGACGCCAAGGGCGAGGTGCTGGGACAGACCGGCTACAGGGAAGGAGGCCCGGAGAAGTACCTTGCGCACCTGAAGGGGCTTGTGCAGAACGGCCCTCTGCTGCAGAAGCACATCAAGCCGTACGAGAAGAGGTTCGAGGAGATCGGCAGGAAGTTGAGCAAGGCCGCTAACGCCGAAGCCGCAAAGGCAGCGGGCGACAGGAAAGCCAAGGAGAAGGCCGTCAAGGCCGCATTGCCTACGATCGTCGGGCCGATCCTCGCCGACATGCAGGTGCTTCGTAAAGACATCGTGGCCGACAAGGTGCCGGAGGCGATCGCCGACGACAAGGCCGCGCTGCTTAGGCAGGTCGACAAGGC
>CACWSW010000101.1 GCA_902763655.1 uncultured bacterium | reverse complement strand
CTTCGCCAACCCGTTCGCGAACCACCGCCTGCTCTCGATCTGCCTCAACAGCGTCTCGAAGTGGAAGGTGCGCGTGCTGCCCACGATCCTCGACTACCTGAAGATGTTCGGGAAGCTGCCGCCCGGCCTCACGGGCTCGATGGCGTCGCTGATCAAGTTCTACCGCACGGACGCCGTGAACGACAGTCCCGATGTGATGGCGTTCTTCAAGGCGAACCCGTCCGTGGACGACATCCTGCGCAAGTCCGACTTCTGGGGCATGGACCTCGCGACAATCCCCGGATTCGCCGATTTCGTTAAGGCGGCGCTGGCTTGACCGCGGACGCGGTACATGGTATCATTTCCGCATGAAAGCGCAATTGGGTCGAATGTGGATAGCCGCCGCAACTTTCTGCGGCGGTATTCTTTCTGCCGTTGCGCAGGGCGCTCCGACGGCGCTGCAGACGGTCGCGTCCGAGCCGGAGGCCGCGCAGTCCACCGCGGTGGCGGCGTCCGTGGAGGCCACGAGCGACTGGCTGGCCAAGTTCACGAACTTCGTTGACATCGTCGACGGCTGGGTGTGGGGCGTGCCGCTCATCGGCGCCATACTCGTGACGGGCCTGATCCTCACGCTGTGCCTGCGCCTCAACCACATCTTCAACCTGAAGCGCGCCTTCCGGTACATGTTCCATCAGGAGGAGGGCGATGGCGTGTCTGGCGAGGTGAGCTCGTTCGGGGCGCTCTGCACCGCCCTCTCCGCCACGATCGGCACGGGCAACATCGTCGGCGTGGCCACGGCGATCGGCACGGGCGGTCCCGGCTCGCTCTTCTGGATGGAGGTGGCCGCCTTCTTCGGCATGGCCACGAAGTACGCCGAGGGCCTGCTGGCGGTGAAGTACCGCGAGGTGGCGCCTGACGGGCGCGTGCTTGGCGGTCCGTTCTACTACATCGAGAAGGGGCTCGGACGCAGATGGAAGCCGCTCGCGGTGGCGTTCGCGTTCTTCGGGGCGCTCGCCGGCATCATGGGGATCGGCACCATCGCGCAGATCCACGGCATCACGTCCGCCGTGCAGCGCTTCTTCGACCCGAAGTTCAACCCGGCCGACCTTTCGACCGGCATCCAGCTCTTCGGTACCACGTACTCCTTGCCGGTGGTCATCGCAGGCCTCGTGGTGACGCTGTGCGTGGGCCTCGTGGTGATCGGCGGCCTGAAGCGGATCGCGCGGGTGTCCACGGTGATCGTGCCGTTCATGGCGGTGTTCTACGTGGTGATCATCGTGTTCCTGCTCCTCGGCAACCTCTCGAAGGTGACGTTTGCGGTCGAGCTGATCGTGCGCGCGGCCTTCAACCCGCAGGCGTTCACCGGCGGCGTTGTTGGGACCGTGTTCGTCGCGATGCAGAAGGGCATCGCGCGCGGCATCTTCTCGAACGAGGCGGGCCTCGGCTCCGCCCCGATCGCGGCGGCGGCGGCCAAGACCAACGAGCCGGCGCGTCAGGGCCTCGTGTGCATGACCGGCACGTTCATCGACACGATCGTCATCTGCACGATGACGGGCCTCGCGATCGTCGTGACGGGCGCATGGGAGCCGTCGCTCGGCCTCAAGGGCGTGGACATCACGATCGAGGCGTTCACCCGCGGCCTCGCGTTCCTCGGCCCGCATTCCGGCGGCATCGCGTCCTTCTTCCTCATGACGGCGCTCGCGTTCTTCGCGTTCACCACGATACTCGGTTGGGACTACTATTCCGAGAAGTGCCTCGAGTATCTCGTGGGAACCAGGCGGCAGTGGGCCGTGAAGACGTACCGCATCCTCTACGTGGCGGTCGTGTTCGTGGGGCCGTACCTCACCGTGTCCGTGGTGTGGGGCATCGCGGACGTGTTCAACGGGCTGATGGCGTTCCCCAACCTGGTCGCCCTCGTCCTCCTCTCGCCGGTCGTCGCCCGCACGACCTCCGACTTCCTCAGGCGCATGCGGCATGGCGGCGCCGCGCGGGCATGACAGGACATTGCACATGAAACACGCACAGACAGTACTCTTCCTTGGCGACGGCATGGCAGACGAGCCGGTCGCCGAGCTTGGCGGACGCACGCCTCTGCAGGCGGCCAACACGCCCAACATGGACTGGATCGCCGCGCACGGGCGCTGCGGCCAGATGCTCACGCTTCCCGACGGGTTCCCGACGTCAAGCGACGTCGCGAACATGAGCGTCCTCGGCGGAGATCTCGCGACCGAGCTTTGCGGCCGCGGTCCCCTCGAGGCGGCGAGCCAGGGCATCGAGATGGGGCCGGACGACGTCGTGTTCCGCATGAACCTCGTGACGGTCGCGCCGGACGGCACCCTGAAGGACTTCTCGGGCGGGCACGTCGGCGCCGCCGAGCAGCATGAGGCGATCGAGCTCCTGAACGCGAAGATAGCCGATTCCTGGATGGGCAACCCCGGCGAGTCCATCCGCTTCTACGCGGGCGTGAGCTACCGCAACCTCGTGCTGCTGCACGGGGCTGCGTTCAGCGGCCGCGAGGTGGCGTACGACAAGCCCGACGACAACAGCGGCAATCCGGTTGCCGAGCACCTGCCGCGGGCGAAGTCGCCCGCGGGCGAGTACACAGCCGCCGTGCTGCGCGACATCATCGCGAAGGCCGCCGAGGTGCTGAAGGGGCGCAACGCGAACGGCGTGTGGCCGTGGAGCGGCGGCAAGGCCGGCGCGATCCACTCCGTGTCAGCCAGGTACGGCATCAGGGGCGCGATCGTTGCGGCGGTGGACGTGATCAACGGACTTGGCCGCACGATGGGGCTCGACGTCATCAAGGTGCCGGGCGCGACCGGGTACATCGACACGAACTACGAGGGTAAGGCCGACGCCGCCATCAAGGCGATCAGGGACGGATACGACTTCGTGTACGTGCACATCGAGTCGACGGACGAGGTGAGCCACGAGCAGAACCTGAAGCTGAAGCTCAAGACGCTGGAAGACTTCGACGGGCGGCTCATCGGCCGCGTGCGCGCCGCGCTGGGCGACAAGGTGCCAGCCCGGCGAGGCGCCGGACGCGGTGCGGACATACGACGAGATCGCCGCGCCGGCGGGCGCGCTAGGCCACCTGAAGGGCGGCGAGCTCATGGACCTTCTGCTGGGGTGAAAGATGAGCGGCGAATTCAATGTGAGGACGGCGAGGCTGGCGGACGCAGAGGGCATCTACGCGCTCATACGCGAGCATACTATCGAGCTCGTGCCCCGCTCGTTGGGCAACGTGGTGGAGAACATCGACCGCTTCCTCGTGGCCGAGGGGCCTGACGGCGCGCTTGCGGGCTGCGTCACATACCAGGTGTGGCCAGAGATCGGCGATCCGCTGAAGGCGACCGTGGAGCTGCAGAGCGTGGCCGTGCGCGAGACGTGCCGCCGCAAGGGGATCGGCAGCATGCTTGTGAAGGGAGCGCTTGCGCGCGTCCGCGTGCTGGAGCCGGCCGACGTGACGGTGCTGACGCTCACGCCGGATTTCTTCGCGACGCTCGGCTTCCGCGAGATACCTAAGACGCGCATCATGCACAAGCTCTACACGGGCTGCATCAACTGCACGAAGCACACCGACCCGTTCACCTGCCCGGAAAGGGCTATGGCGCTTGAGATGCCAAAAGGCTGACCGGCGGTCGGCCTTAGAACGCGACGACGATCTCCCAGCGGAAGAAGTAGGCCGGGCGGGACGTGTCGTAGTAGTCGCCCGGATTGAAGAGTTCCGCCATTACGTGGCCGTAGATCTCGAAGCGGTCTAGGCCGTGCGCGTTCTTCGGGGCGAGGATGATCGGGAAGTCGTAGCGCAGCACGGAGAGCACGCCCTTGAACATGCTGTCGCCGGAGCCGTCGGCGTGGCCGAGGTGGTCCTGCACGGCGGCGAAGATCGGTCCCGAGTACGCCTGCACGCGGTGGTGCGGGCCGATGTTGAGGCCGAGCTCCAGCTTCGTGTAGAGCAGGTTGCTCCAGTAGCCTATGCCGTACATCGTGCCGTACTGGAACAGCTCGGAGTCCTGCGGCCACCGGGCCCAGAGCGGATCCCAGGCGGTGTCGTTGTCGTCTGCGCCGGTGCGGTGCTTGTCGCCGGAAAGGTAGTAGGCGCTGAGGCGCGAGTAGGGCTTGATCCCGCTGGACGAGCGGTCCTTGTGGAAGTCGACGGCGACGTAGCCCATCGTGCCGCCCGCCTGCTTCCTGCCGCTGTCTGCCGTGCCGAACTGGTGCGCGCCCTCGAGCTCGAAGGAGATGTTCTCGGTCAGTTCCGGCTGGAGAAAGACTCCGAAGGTGGTGAGCTGCTTGTCGCCCACGTGGCGGCCGTTGAAGGCCTTGTAGTCCTCGTTGTGCTTGTGGATCATGTAGAGCTTGTATGGGAGGCGCTTGTCGAACAGGGAGTCGTGCCAGACGAGTCCGCCGCCCCACTCGTCCATCTCCGGCGAGTCGGCGGGATGGATGGCGTTCATTGGCCGGCCGCGGGAGTGGCGCGAGCCGTAGCGGTACATGTTGCGGCCGTTGTCGTAGAGGGCGAAGGCGTCGAGCTTCGACGTGTCGGACGTGTGGAAGGTCATCTTGAGCATGTCGGCGTACGCGGAGCGGGAGCCGACGTAAGGCGCGCCGTCGAAGAGCGTGCGGTCGAGTCCGAAGACGGAGTGTCCGCGCTCGAAGAGGTCCTGGCGGCCGATGCGGAAGTCGAGGAAGCCGTCGAACAGCTCGCGGCCCTCGAGGTAGAGGCTGTCGAGCGCGACCTCGTCGGGGAAGTTGTACGCGCGGTACTTGCGGCTCACACCGTTCTTGACGATGTGCTCGCGGAACTCGTCGACGAGGCGGCCGTAGAGCGTGAAGTTCTCGTAGTCGAGGCGGCCCCAGACGCGCGGGCGGAAGCGGATGTGGTTGACGTTCTTCTTGTACGCGCGTGGCATCATGGCGCCGGCGTCGCCCGGATTGCCGACAACGTTGTGCATGATCTCCTGGCGGACGCGGAGGTCCGCGCCTGCGTCGGCCTCGAGGCCCGACGATTCGGCCGTCGTCATTTCTGGGACGGCGTTGGTCTGCGCGCCGGCTGCCAAGGCGGCGGAAAGAGCGCAAAGGGAAAGCAGGTTTTTCATGCCGCATAGTCTATCAGTTCGGTTGCGTACTTGCAAGTAGAAACGCGAACGGCTTGCGTGCGGCGGCTGGATATGGCATAATGGAGGTCGGCTGGCGCCGGTCGGTCCGGCTACATCGGTTTAAAGACAAACAACAAGGAACAAAGAAAATGAGACTCGACATGAGAAGAAGAGGATTCCTCAAGAGCGCGGCGAGCATCGCGGCCCTGACGGCCGGCGGCTCCTGCAACGCCTGGTCGGGCCGGAGCGGCAAGATCCGCCTCGCGGTCGTCGGCGTGATGGGCAAGGGCTACAGCGACTGGACGCCGATGCTCAAGTCCGGCATGGTTGACATCGTCGCGTTCTGCGACGCCGACTACAAGGCCCGCGAGCGCGCGCAGCTGCAGCTCATCAAGGATGGCATCGACCTCGACATGTACACGGTGCCGTTCTTCACGGACTACCGCAAGCTCCTCGACTCCTGCGCCTTCCTGGGCGTGAACGCGATGACCGTCTCGACGCCGGACCACGTCCACGCGCCTGTCGCCATCGGCGCGATGAAGCAGGGCATCAGCGTGTACGTCCAGAAGCCGCTCGTGCGTACGCTCTGGGAACTCGACTACTTCGAGAAGACCGCCAAGGCGAACGGCGTGGTCGTCCAGATGGGCAACCAGGGCTCGTCCCTCGACTCGATGCGCCGCTGCACGGAGGTGATCCAGAGCGGCATCCTCGGCGATGTGAAGGAGGTCCACGTGTGGACGAACCGTCCCGTGTGGCCGCAGGGCCAGAACGTCGCGAAGTGGGTGAAGAGCCATCCGAAGGGCGATCCGCTCCGCGACGGCCTCAACTGGGACGCGTGGCTCGCCACGGCGGCCAAGCGCCCGTTCCTGGACCGCTATCCCGACAACGCGGACGTGTACGACCCCTGGAAGCTCGGCAAGAACGTGTACCACACCTTCACGTGGCGCGGCTTCTTCGACTTCGGCGCCGGCGCGTTCGGCGACATGGCCTGCCACACGATGAACCTCGCGTTCCGCGGCCTCGAGCTCGGCGGCGTCTCCGACGCGGAGTGCACGATGATCGAGTCCGAGAACGACGTTGCCTATCCGCTTAAGTCCGTCGTGAAGCTCACCTACAAGGCGCGCGACTCCAAGGTGCGTCCCGGCGTGAAGCTCCCCGCCGTCACGCTCTACTGGTACGACGGCAACGTGAAGCCCGACGCGGCGATCATGCCCAAGTGGGCTTCGGCGCACGAGGGCAAGGTCCCCGACACCGGCTGCTACATCATCGGCTCGAAGGGCGCGGTGCTCATGCAGGACGACTACGGCGGGAAGTGCGCGATCGCGCTCAACGACGACAAGGCGTTCGCTGACGTCTTCGAGCACGAGGCCGCCAAGGCGGTGAAGCGCTCGATCCCGTTCCGCGTCGGCTCCGCTGCCGCCGCCGGCAAGTCCACAGTCGAGATGAAGGGCTTCGCGCTCGGCCACTACATCGAGTTCCTCGACGCGATCCGCGGCCAGGGCCCGTACTACGAGCAGACCCACTCGCACTGCTTCTCGGACATCGAGTACTGCATCCCGCAGATGGAGGGCATCCTCGTCGGCTGCGTGGCGCAGCGCCTGCCCGGCAAGAAGCTGAACTGGTGCTCCTGCAAGCAGTCCTTCGACGTGGCGGCGGCGAACGCCTTCATCAAGCCGTACATCCGCAAGGGATTCGAGTTCTAGTCGAGATTGGGCGATGAAGACCCCTCCGCACAGCGCGGAAGCTGAGCGCGGGATCATAGGCTCAATCCTGCTGGACACCCAGTTCGGCGAGGACGCGCGCGTCCTGGACCTGTGCCAGGCGCGCGGCCTTACCCCCGACTCCTTCTACGAGCCGCGCAACCGGCTCCTCTACGAGACGTTCCGCGAGATGAGCGGCGACTCCGCCCCCATCGACGCGGTGACGCTGGCGGACAGGCTCCGCGCGACAGGAAGGCTCGACAAGGTGGGCGGCATCGCCGCCATCCAGGCGCTGGTGGACAACACGCCCACCAGCGCCCACGCCGAGTACTACATCGACATCGTGCGCCAGAAGCACCTTCTGCGCACGATGATCGAGCGCGCGCGCAAGACGGAGGAGAAGTGCTTCGACGATGCGCAGAGCGCGAACGCCGACATCCTCCTCGGCGAGGTGGAGGAGATGTTCCTCGGCATCGGCGGCGCGGCGTCCGCCAGGCTGGACTGGAAGACCGCCGTCGAGAACACGCTCAAGCGCATGGACCGCCTCTTCGACGGCGGCGCGGGGCAGTTCGACGGCCTCTCCACCGGCTTCAAGCACCTCGACGAGAAGCTGCTCGGCCTGAAGCCGGGCGACATGATCGTGGTGGCCGCTCGTCCCTCCGTGGGTAAGACCTCGCTCGCGATGAACATCGCCGAGTGTGTCGCCATGGGCCAGGACATCAACGGCATGCCCACGAAGTGCGACGGCGGCAAGCAGCATCCGGTGCTGATCTTCTCGCTTGAAATGAGCACGGAAGCGCTCGCGAACCGCATGCTCGCTGGGCGCGCTGCGGTCAACACGTGGCGCCTGCAGCGCGGCATGATGCACAAGGACGAGCGCATCGAGGCGAGCAAGCGCCTCATGACGGCGGCGAACGCGCTGCGCACGGCGCCCATCTACATTGACGACACGAGCGCGATCGACGTTGCGGACATGCGCGCACGCGCGCGCCGGATGAAGCGCATGCACGGCATCGAGCTGATAGTGATCGACTACCTCCAGCTCGCCAACTGCCGCGAGTACGCAAAGCAGGGCCGCCAGCTCGAGACGAGCCGCATCTCCGGCCAGATAAAGGCCATGGCGAAGGAACTCAAGGTGCCTGTGATCGTCCTCTCCCAGCTCTCGCGCGGCAACGAGCAGCGCAACGACAAGGACGAGATACCGAAGCTTTCGGACCTGCGCGACTCCGGCGCCATCGAGCAGGACGCCGACGTCGTGTTTCTGCTGCGCCGCCCGTGCCGCTCCAAGACCGCACGCTGGCACGAGAACGAGCTGCTGGCGATCGTCGACGTGGCGAAGCACCGCAACGGCGAGACCGGAGAGGTCGACCTCAACTTCTACAAGGAGGCGACGAGGTTCGGGGACCGTCCGCAGAACCAGCGCGACGTTGGCGCGACCGACGCGGAGACCGCCGAGGCCGACATGGCCACCGCTGAGGAAGTCCTCGAGCCCGTGCCCGAAGACATTGTCCCCGACGCGCCAGTCCTCTCCCAGGATCCGCTTTTCTGACGCACGCCGTGGAGGGCGGAGTGTGGTATAATGGCGGCATGAAACATTCCGGAATTCTGGTTGCAGCCGCACTGTTCCTGGCGACGGGTGCGGCGGCAGAGGTTTTCACGATCGAGCGCAACGACCAGCGGCCGTTCCGCGTCCACAACGGCCCGGACGAGACGCCCGCCACGAGGGCGATGATGCGCGAGCTCGCCGCAGAGGTGAAGCGCGTGACGGGCGTGCAGGTGGAGGTTCTGGGCTACGCGCCGGCGTTCGCGGGCGACTTCTTCGTGGCCACCGAGCCGTGGGCGGCGAAGGGGGCCTGGACGATCGGCCTGCGCAACGGCATCATCGGCATCCACGGTTCCGACGTGGCAGGCACGCAGGCCGCGCTGCGCCACTTCATCGACAACTTCCTGAAGCCGGTCCCGGCATCGGCAGGGCGCTTCGAGTGGAAGGACCTGCGCATCGACCACGGTCCGCAGTGGGCCGACGTGCGCGAGGCGACGCTCGCCGCCGTGAAGGCGAAGCGCGAGAAGGACAAGGCGCCCGAATGGGCGAACGAGTTCGTCAACTACGTGAACGTGGAGCCTGCGCGCGCATACTCGTTCCCGCTCGCGTCCGTGAAGGACGCGCTCACGCACGACCTTCCCGAAACGCCATACGTGAAGTCGCTGGACGGCCAGTGGAAGTACAACTGGTGTGGCGCGCCCGGGCAGCGTCCGCTCGACTTCTTTCGCCCAGACTTCGACGACTCCGCGTGGTACGCGATCAAGGTGCCGAGCTGCGTCGAGCTGCAGGGGTTCGGTGTCCCGATCTACCGCAACATAGTCTATCCGCACCCAGACACGCCGCCTGACGTGGACAAGGACTACAACCCCGTCTCGTCCTACCGCACCACGTTCACGGTGCCGGACTCGTGGAAGGGGCGGCCAGTGTTCCTGCGTTTCGAGGGCGTCTATTCCGCATACTACGTGTGGGTGAACGGCAGGAAGGTCGGCTTCTCCGAGGACAGCTGCACGGCGCACGAGTTCAACGTCACGAAGTATCTCAAGCCCGGCGAGAACCTGCTCGCGGTGGAGGTCTACCGCTGGAGCGACGGCGCGTTCCTGGAGGACCAGGACTTCTTCCGCTACTCGGGCATCTACCGCCACGTGATGCTCTTCTCGCCCCCGCCCGTGGAGATACGCGACTTCTTCTGGAAGCCTAAGTTCGCCGCCGACTTCTCGTCGGTGGACGTGGACCTTTCGGTGGAGCTGCGCAATTTGGGCGCGGATGTTTCGGACGCAATAAATTGCGTCCCTCCCGTTGCGGCCAGTCTGTACGATGCGGAGTTTAAGGTGGTGACGAATCTCATTGGACAATCGACAGACGACAGCCGACAATCGGGACGACTTTCGGCATTCACCATTCACCTTTCTTCGCCTCGCCTCTGGTCGGCCGAAGATCCGTACCTCTACACGCTCGTCCTGCAGGCGGGCGACGACATCCGCTCCTGCAAGGTGGGGTTCATGAAGACGGAGATCATGTCCGACGGCTCGATCCACGTGAACGGGAAGCAGGTGAAGTTCAAGGGCGTGAACCGCCACGACGCCTCGCCGGAGAACGGACGCTCCGTCTCGCGCGAGGAGATGCTGCGCGACGTGACGCTCATGAAGCAGAACAACATCGACACGGTCCGCACCAGCCACTATCCGAACGACCCGTACTTCTACCACCTCTGCGCGCGCTACGGCCTATACGTGCAGCTGGAGGCGAACGTGGAGAGCCACGGGATGCGCTACGGCGTGAAGTCGCTCGCCTCGCCGCCGAGCTGGACGCAGGCGCACGTTGACCGGTGCCGCGACATGGTGATCAACTGGCGGAACCTGCCGTGCGTGTTCACGTGGAGCTGGGGCAACGAGGCCGGGCAGGGCCCGACCTTCGACATCGTCAACGAGGAATGCCTCAAGCTCGACGACACGCGTCCGATCGTCTACCGCCAGGACTGCGAGCGCTATTCCGTGGACGGCCCCGGCTATCCGACGATAGCGGCCGTGCACGGGCGCGGCCTACGCTCGAAGTGCAGCTTCTTCTTCGAGTACGCGCACAGCATGGGCAACGCGCTCGGCACGTTCAAGGAATACTGGGACGAGTTCTACGCCTCGCCGTCGCTCACGGGCGGCTGCATCTGGGACTGGGTCGACCAGGCCGTCTGGAAGGAGACCGACCGCGTGGGCCCGGACGGAAAGCGCATTCGCTATCTCGCATACGGCGGCGACCATGACGAGGAGAACGACGGCAACTTCTGCGTGAACGGCGTCATCGACGCCGAGCGGAACGAGACGCCGAAGCTCGCCGAGGTGAAGCACGTCCACCGCAACCTAGTGGTGTCGTTGCCGGAGGGCGATTCCGGGAGGGACGCGCTCCTGCGCGTCCGTGACGGAAAAACCTTGCCCGTCGTGCTGTGGAACCGCTTCTCGTTCACGCCGTCCGGCGCGTTCGAGTCGCGCTGGGAGCTTCTGGAGGACGGCGTGGCGGTGGCGCACGGCGCGCTCGACCTGCCGTCGGTGCCGCCGCTCACGAGGAAACGGGTCGATGTCGCGTTGCCGAAAGTGAACGTGAAGCCCGGGGCCGAGTATTTCCTCAACGTCTCTTTCCACATCAAGGCGGACACGCTCTGGGCGAAGAAGGGACATCTTGTCGCGCACGACCAGCTGGCGCTGGGTACGGGAGGGCCGCGCTCCTGCGCGGCCGCGGCGGACGCGCAGGAGCGCGTTGCGGTCAAGCCTTCAGACGACGGCTTTGTCGTGACCGCGGGGCCGACGATCGCGCGCTTCAGCCGGGCGACGGGCACGCTCTCCTTCCTCTCCATGAACGGCAAGACGATGCTCGCGGACAGCGCCGACGGCATAGTGCGCGGACCGCGCCTCACATGCATGAGGGCGTTCACCGACAACGACAAGTGGATGCGCAAGGCGTTCTACGATTCGGGCCTCACGCAGCTGCGCTACCACGTGCGCGAGCTGAAGCCCGCGACCGTCGACGGGCGGACTGCGGTCCGCGCCACGGTGGAGGTGAACGGCGCGAAGTCTGCCGGCTTCAGGCACGTAGCCGAGTACGTCTTCGCCCCCGACGGTTCGCTGGAGATTCGCAACGACGTGACTCCGTTCGGCAAGATGCCGTCTGCGCTGCCGCGGCTCGGGCTTTCGCTGATGCTAGACCCGCGCCTGGAGCGGATGGAGTGGTACGGGCGCGGTCCGCACGAGAACTACGTGGACCGCTGCTCTGGGGCGTTCGTCGGACGGTGGCAGTCCACCGTGACGGGGCAGTACGTGGCGTACTGCCGCCCGCAGGACAACGGCTACAAGTGCGACGTGCGCTGGGCGGCGTTCGCGGACGAGGCGGGCGACGGCGTGCGCGCGAAGGGGAGCGAGCCTCTCTTCGTGCAGGCGCTCCACTACGGCTGCGAGGACCTTGAGTTCGCGCGTCACCGCGACAGGCAGGAGCGCATCTGGAACGAGAAGCCGCCGCGCGCGGAGACGTGCCTCAACCTCGACCTGCGCCAGGTCGGGCTCGGCGGCGCCTCGTGCGGACCCAAGCCGGAGGCGCAGTACATCTTCCCGATCCGGCCAGAGCGCTGGACGGTGACGCTCGAACCTTGCCGCAAGACGACGAGGTTGAAGTGAGGCCACATTCATCAAACCAGGAAAGCGAGGACAAGAACATGGACACGAGAAAGAATGTTACGCGGCGAGAGTTCTGCCGTAGCTCGGCAACCGGGCTTGCGGGAATGGTGGCGGCGGGCGCGGCGCCAGTCTTAGTGCCCGCGCGCGTGCTGGGCGCAGAGGCTCCGTCGAAGAAGCTGGCGCTCGGCGTGATCGGGTGCGGCCGGATCGCCAACGCCTACAACGTGCCGTCGTGCCTGAAGAACGGCGGAAGCGCCTTCTGCGAGTTCGTCGCGCTCTCGGACGTAGACCTCGTGCGCATCAAGCACCTGAAGCGCCAGCTCGCGGGAGAGAAGATGCAGGGACGCGACCTCGTGGCCGACGCGCGCTGCTATCAGGACTACCGTCGCCTCCTCGCAGATCCCGCAGTCGACGGCGTGCTGATCGCCGTGCCGGACCACTGGCACGCGCAGATGGCCATAGAGGCGTGCCGCGCCGGGAAGGACGTGTTCCTCCAGAAGCCGATGGCGATGACTATCGGCGAGGGACGCGCGATCGTGGACGCGGCGAAGAAGTACGGGCGCATCCTCCGCACCGGCACGCAGGAGCGGACGGAGGAGAATTTCATCCACGCCGTCGAGTGCGTGCGAGAGGGCCGCATCGGCAAGGTGGTGCGCGTGGAGGTCGGCCTGCCCGACGACCCGAAGGAGTACGACCTGCCCACGGAAGAACCCGTGCCCAGCGACTTCGACTGGAACATGTGGCAGGGCTGTGCGCCCGAGGCGCCGTATTCGCGCCTCCGCAGCCATCAGCGCGGCGTGGGGAAAGACGCCGGCAAGGTGAATTTCGCGCGCGGCGGCTGGATGACGATTCAGGCGTACGACATGGGCATGATCGCCAACTGGGGTGCGCACCATCTCGATTCCGCGCAGCGCGGCCTCTGCGAGGAGCTGGGCGGCCCCGTGTCGGTGGAGGGCACGTGCGAGTACCCGAAGGGGCGCAAGCTGTGGGACGTGCACGGCGAGTGCGACATCACGTGGACGTACGCGTCTGGCGCGGTCGTCAAACTCGGCTCCACGCGCAAGTACCCGTGCGGCGTGCGGTTCATCGGCGAGAAGGGCGACTGGATATTCTGCGGGTTCTCCCGCAAGCGGACGAAGTCCGACCCCGTGGGCGTCTCCACGAGCAAGCTCGCCGGCATGCCGATCGCCGCGAACCGCAAGGGGTTGATCGAGGATCCGGTTTCGAAACCGCTTCTGCGTCCGCTGGAGCACAACCGCGAATGGATCGAGGAGATGCGCACGCGCGGACCGCTCGCCATGCCGCTCGAAGAGGCGCAGCGCACGTCCACCACGTGCGTCCTCGGCTACATGGCGATGAAGCTCGGACGCAAGCTCAGATGGGACGTGAAGGCGGAGCGTTTCGTGGACGACGCTAAGGCGAACGCGATGCTGTTCCGCGAAGAGCGCGCTGGCTTCGGCGTGAAGCAGTATTTGAACGAACTCAAGGCATAAAGGAAAACACTCATGAAACGAATGCTCGCATTCCTGTCGGCTGCGGCCGGCATCGTCGGCGGACTCTCCGCCGCAACCTGGTCGGCGAAGTCGCCGGA
>CACWSW010000100.1 GCA_902763655.1 uncultured bacterium | reverse complement strand
GGCTTCACGAGGATCGTCCCCTCCTTGCCGATGAGATTGGAGATGGGACCGCGCTTCACCGTGAGCGTCGTGGACGTGCCTGCCTTCTGTACGTTCACGTTGCCGTACACGGGGCAGTCCAGCACGGAACCGGCCTTTTTGAACACAAGCGTACTCGCCGTCCCGCTCATGTTGGTGATGCCACCGAACGCACCGATGCGCACGACCTCCTCCGCCGTCTGCGACGTGCCGTTCAAGTTCACATAGGCTCCGCCTGCGTTGGCCGCACGCCCGATCTCCACCCGTCCCGGAGGGAACTGGTCAGCAGCGGTAAAGGCGATCCAGGCCGCGCTCCCGTCACTATTTCCGGTGAATCGTGCCCCGCCCGTGTGGAAATTGTTCGTGGTCGGGATGTTGGGACGGAAGTAGAGAATCGTCCCGTTGTGGATGTTGGCCGTCTGCACGTACAGCTGGCCGGTGCCGGACGTGATCAGTCGTCCGCCGCCGTCATGGAGATACTTGTGCTGAGAGTTCGGATGGGTGATCCAGATGGGGTGCCCGTCCACGCCCGCGAGCTCGGTCATGCTGCCGGCACCCGAGACGAACCATTTCGATCCCCAGCCGCCCGCATCCGTAACGAGGCCGCCCTTGAAGTTGACCTTCGTGGTGCCGCCGTTCAAGGTCTCGATCCAGCCGAACTTCGTCTTGCTGCCGTTCTCGAGATTGATCGTCACAGTGTGGCCGTTGTTCGTGATCGCCCAGCCGATGTTAACGCCTTCTCTTTCACTCGCGTACACGTTCTCCGCGATGGTGAGCGTCGCATCGCCCGTGAACACGATCGGGGGATTGATGTCGCCGTTGATCGTATAGTCGCCGCTCACTTCAAGCAACGCGTATGCGGTCATCTGTACCATGCTTGCGGCAATTGCCGCAGTTAGAGCCAATCTCTTCATATCGAAGCCTCCTTGTCTTTCGATAACCCAGCATCCCCCCTACGCCTTTTTGCCCTTAAGGAGGACTTGTGCGCAGTTTACCAAATCTTCTTGCCGCCTGCAAGTTGGCTGAATTACTGGAAGGTCACCGTGTCCGAGGTGGTGGCGCCCTCGACTCGGATCTCGACACCGGGCGGGAAGTCCGTTTCCGTGAATACCGCGATGTGGTCAACGACTGCTGCCGTCTTGAGCGGCTCCTGACTGTCTCCAACGTACATTGACAAGGTGTTGCCGTCGTTGGTGTAGCACTTGAGCACGCGTCCGGTCCTCTTCGTGAAGTCCTTGCCGCAGATATGAACGAACTTCTGCGAACTCCATTCTGCCTTGTAGATGTAGAACGTGTCCTTTTTCGTGACGTGGTCGCGTTCCACGAGGCCCTTGTTGTTCAGTCTTCTGAGGACGTCGTTGGTGGTCGCGTTGACGCCGTCGAGGCACTCCGTGAAGCCCTCGTTTCTGCCTGACACCGCGATGTCGAACAGCTGCCACTGGCTTGTGAAGAGAAGCTGCGGGTAGTTTCGGATTGCGGCGATGTGCCCTTCGTGCAGCCACATCTGGTACTCGATGTCGTGCCTTGCTTTGTTGCCGCGGGTTGTCGTGTCCATGAAGTCCTCGGAGTGGCAATGCTGCGTTCCTCCGCATCCATACTCCGAGAACGCAACTGGCTTGCCGAGCCTTGATACGGTGTTCGTTAGGCGCGTGTTCAACCGAGACGAAGGGTCGTTGCTATTCTGGTCAATGTACCATCCGACATAAATGTTGCAGCCGAACCAATCCACCTTCGGGTGGTTGTAGTACGCGGAAGGGTTGTCGGTGCTGTGGGACATGACATAGCCGACCATGCGCTCGGAATCAAGTCCCTTGATGAGGTCGTAGTATCCTTCGATTTTTACCTTGCCGAATGCCTTGTCGTCCGTGGTCGTCTCGTTGCTGAGTCCCCAGAACATGATGCACGGGTGGTTGAAGTGCTGCTGGACCATGTCCGTGTACTGCGTGGTGAGGTGCGTGTAGTAGTCTTCCGGTAGGGCGGACTGGAGCTTGTTGACGCACGGCACTTCGGTCTGGACGACGATTCCAAGCTGGTCGCACCTGTCGTACACCTCCTTCGGGTGCGGGTAGTGCGCGAGTCGGATGAAGTTGCACCCCAGCTCCTGGATGATGGCGAACTCCTGGTCGTAGTCGCTGTCGTTGAGCGCGTTGGCCTTCCCTTCCAGGTCGTCGTGCATGCAGACGCCCCTCAACTGGTAGGGCTGCCCGTTGAGCAGGAAGCCCGTGTAGGCTTCGCCATTTACAGTCTGATTGATGACATAGGAGTAGTACCTCAGACCATAGGGGCGCTGATACCTGTGGTAGAGTTCGTTGTCCTTGTAGATTTCCAATGTCACCGTGTAGAGATGCGGGTCGGTCGTCCCGTTCCACAGACGCAGGTCGTTTCCCGTGATGGTGGTCGTGAAGGTCTGTTCGCTTCCCGTGCTTGCCAGCGTGTTTGTCCAGGTGTACGAACCATCGGAAATGGTGCATACGAGGGACGCGCCGACCGGGACCTTGGTCTTGACGTATATCGTTGCGGAGGAATCCGACACCGTCGAGGTGATGTGGAAGCCGTCGTAGCCGTATTCCATCGCCGGAAGAACCGGGCTCGTGAACAGCTTGACGTTGCCGAGGGTGGCGTTGAAGTTGAAGTCGCCTGCACATGGAGCCAGGACCTCCCGCGTGTTGTTGCACAGCGCCACCCGGATGTCGTTCTTTCCACGGTGGACGTATTCGCTGATATCGCAGAAGAACGCGTTGTAGCCGCCCCAGTGCGTCCCGACCTTCACGTTGTCGACGTAGATGTCCGCGCTCTGGTCGGCGTGCTGGAACCACAGGTAGGTCGGCTGGGCCGCTTTGAGCGTGATGGAGGTTTCGAACGTGAACGTCCCCTTCGCGTAGCTGGACGAGTGTCCGTTTGTTGCGTTGACGGAGTAGGGCGTGGTGATGGTGTTGCCGCCGTATCTCCATGTCGTGAGTTCCTTGTTCGACCTCTGGAACGGTGTCTCATGCACGTACACGCAGGTCTGGGTCACGGTCGGGCTCGTGTGGTTCTGATAGGTGGAATACGCCTCGATGACGGTGTCCGCGACGATGGAAATGGGCTGCGCGTACAGGGCGAAATCGCCTGTCTGCCCAAGCCTGTAGTGGATTTCGGCACCTTCCGTGGGACATCCCAGTTCAATCATGTCGCCGTAAAACGATACTTCGGGCGGCAGCAGCAAAACGTCCTCGCACACGATCCATCCCGTAGGTATGCCGCTCGTGCCTGTCGTCCAGGACGTTGCGTTGGCGGCCTTGACGAACGCGCCGTCGCCAGCCACGTTCTTAACCCAGTCCGCCCGACAATTAGTGGCGTTGAACCCGTTTGTGGCAAGGCATGTGATTTTATTCAGGAGTCCGCATCCCTCAAACATGTGTCCATAGCACTCTTTAACCAACGTGGTGGCGTTGAGGACCGGAGCCGCCGTGATGGCGCATTGCTCGAACATGTACCAGTAGCATCCCGTGGCGAGCGTCGTAGCCGGAAGTTCGGGAGCCTTGGTCAGCGTCATGCACCAGCTGAACAGGGCGCGGTAGCAGTAGTCCTTGAGCGTCGTCGCCGGAAGAACGAGGTTTTCCGCCGAAATCACCGGAGCTTTCTTGAACAACGAGCAGAAGTTGTAACTGCTGCCGTCAGGGAAGGTCGTGCGTTCGGCGAAGTTGTCTCCATACAGGAGGCTCATGATGTTGCCTTCGATGTCGTATGTCGCGGTCCCTCCCTCGAATCCGGAATACGTACTCTTGTCCGTGGCGTATGTCGTGTTGCTTCCCCTGAATCTGACCAAGTTGCCCTGCGCCACGGAAATGGTCGCCCCTTCAGACGTGGAGGTTAGGGAAGTCCATGCGCCGTTGTCGATGCTGTATTCAATGGTCTTAGCCAAGTTGCCAAACGATTTCCAGCTGATTGTTCCAGATGTGAGTACCCTGAATGTGAGGTAGTCGGCGCTGTAGTCATGTTCCACAGGGGGTGCCGGAGGTTCTCCCCCCCGGAACACGATTACCGTACCCATCGGCCAGTTCTCAACGGTCATTTCCGCCGAAGCTTCGCTTTCCACCGGCAAACCGTCGATGATATAGACGGCCACGGCCTGATAGGTGTCTATCGGATCGTTCTTCGGACTGCGCCAATTCACCGTCAGCGTTCCGCTTGTGCCTCCTTCGATCGGCTCGCCGTTCTTCAGCCAGCGGTACGACGTCGCGCCCGGAGCGGACGCCGTGAGCGTGACCGTCTTTCGGGCGGAAACCGTCGTTGCGCTCTGGCTGACCTCCGGCGTTGGCACCTCGGGCGCTTGCGGATCGCCGAAGGGAATCTTCACGATCTTGGGCGACACGGAAGAAAGGCCACCCGCGTTCGTCGCGAGGGCGCGGAGATAGACGGGCTTCGTCTGGTCCTCCAGCGTGAACGTCCCGGTTCCGCGGCCGATCATGGCCGAGGCGATGGCGTTGGTGTTCGAAAGCTCGTCCTTGCGGAAGCCCCACACGACCGCGACGTCCGCGTCCTCGTAGCCCGCGCCCGCCCACGCGACGCGGTAGCCGACGGTCGTGAGGCCGTCCGCGGCGCGGTCGAGACTTTCAAGCGCGATTGCCGGTGCGGCCACGTCCGTGCCGTCGCCCTGCGCGGCGTAGCGGATGATCACGATGCCGTCGCCGCCGTTGCCGCCTTTATACGAGTCCGTGCTGTAGGTTGAGCCGCCGCCACCGCCGCCGCCAAAGCCGTCCGCGCCGGCCGTGGCGTACTGGCTGCCCTCCGTATTGTCGTACTGGCCGCCCTTGCCGCCGCCGCCGTTGCCGCCCGCGCCGGCGGTTCCGGTTCCGTTGTTATTCGTAACCAATTTCGCACCGCCGCTGCCGCCGCCCGCATAGTAGAGCGACTCGCCCGTGATGTCGCAGGAACGTCCGTTGCCGCCGGTTCCCGATCCCTTCGTCTGTTGGCTGGCGCTGTATTCCACGGAACCGCCGACGGCCGCCGCGCCGCCGCCACCGGCGGCCAGATCCTGTTGATATTGTCCGGCAGGCACGTCGCCGCCGTCATGGCCCTGGTCGGCGGTGCCCGACCCGGTCGCATTGCCCGCCCATGCCGTGCCGCCGCCGCTGCCGCCGTTCTGGCCGGCGAGCGTCGCGGTCTGGTTGTTCAGCTTGCCGTTGCCGCCTGCGCCGCCGCCCAGCATCACGACGTTCACGTTGCCGCCGACGATCGACGAATCGCCGCCGTTCGAGCCGTAGGCGGTCTCCGACGTGGCGGCGACGCCGCCCACCCCGACGTGGACGGCGTATTCGGTTCCGGGCGTCACGCCGAGCGTCTCGTTGTAGTAGTAGCCGCCCGCGCCGCCGCCGCCGCCGGCATAGTAGCCGCCAGGGCCGCCGCCGCCGACCACGAGGGCGCGGACGACAGTCGCGTAGGTCGGAGGCGTAAAGACGTAGGTGTTCGCGATCCCGCCGTGCTCGTCGAATCCGACGCGGAAGTAGTGGATCCAGTCGTCGCCGACGCGCGTCATGTCGCCGCCCGTGCCGCCGACGCCGGCGCCGCTTGTCATGAAGGCGCCCGTCACCTCGTCCGAGTCGACGTCTTCGTTATTCGTGACCTTCATCTTGTAGGAGTAGGCCGTTTCGGGCGTCAGGCCCTTGACGCGTCCGGTCAGGGCGCCAACCGTCAGGCCGGTCGCGAGCGCCGTGTAGTCGGCCGGCTCGCTCTCCGCCGTTTTCCAGACCTTCACGTTGAAGGTGCATTCGGTCGCGTTGGAGGAACCAAGCGAGGAGATCGCGTTGCCGAACTGGATGTGGCTCGCGCCCGTGTCCACCACCTGAAGGTTCGCGACCGGGCGCTCGAGGACCGCCACCTCCACGACGGAACTGGCCGTCAGGAACGCGGGAATGGTCACCGTATCGTAGTCCGCCTGAACGCGGGCGGCGGACGGGACTCCCTTGATGAGTCGCACTTCGTCCAGCTCGCCCGACCAGGCGCGATCCGACGTCGGACTGGTGAAATTGCCGATGACCAGCGGTTCGCCCGACGGCTGCACGACGGGCGTGTTCGGAGTCAGCTCGCCGCCCCCCACCTTGTTCGCGCCGTTCCAATACACAATCATCTTGCCCACACCGTTGGTGTTGTACCAGATGACATCGATCTTGTTCCATTGGTCCGCTGCATTGAAGCCGCTCATCTTTTCCGTGTTAGCAGAAACGTTTTTCCCGCCGTTGCCGTAGACGCGGAGCTGGGTGACATCATCGTGAATTTGGGTGCCCCAGCCGGGTGTGGAGCCGTCCGCCCGGCGATTGAGGCCCGTCACGCACCATTTCGTGTTCAGGTCACTCTTTTTCGTCCAAAACGAGGTGCTGAAAGTGTCGCCGAGGCCGTTGACCTTAGAGAGCTTGACCGCATCGTCAAGCTCGATCTTGATCCCGGCGTTCGCGCGATCATACACGTCGCTGATCCGCCACGAACCGCCGATCTGGCCTGCGGCAACCGACGCGGACTTGCCCTGCGCCGCGCCGTGCAGGATGTTGGTGGTGGAGTCGTGGACCGGCGAGGACGCTGACCCCGACCCCGATTCGTTCAGGTGCCAGACGCCGGTGTAGTCGGACCAGACGTTGTCGGAGTTGAGCGCCTTGCCGGTCTTCGAGGAGCGGTACCACATCGCGAACTCCGTGCCGTTCGTCATGCGCGGGAGGTTGACCCAGACGAGCGACTCGCCCGACGGGTTCCACGTGTCGATTTCGTACGGGATGCCATTGGTCTCGGCGTCGACGAAGCCGATGTCCACGAGGTTCAGATCGCTCCCGTCGGCATAGAAGTCGGAGTACTGGAAGCCGCTGATCGCGGTCGAGAGCCGCACGAGGACGGGGAAGTTGGTGAGGACTTCAGTTCCCGTGTAGCCCGCGACGGTGAACTTCACGCCGCGCGCAAACTCGGCGACGGCCGGGTCGGGGCGCGGCAGATCGGCCCACGCGGGTAACGCGAGCGCAAACGCCAAAGCGCCTGCCATCATTTTTTTCACGTTCATTTTCTCGGTTCTATTTTTATGCCAGGTCCGCCCAGACGTTCCCATTCCACGCGGAACCTGACTTGACTGGCAAGATATTGTTTGCGTATGGTACCACACCCCCCCACCCAAAACAAGCCGAATTTTTGGGAAGGTTTGCCGCAATCTAACGCCAAGTAGGCATTGCCAGCTTCAGCCCGATTCCACCCCACGCCGAGCCGTCGCAGTCCGAGCTGTTCGCAGGCCCCACGTCGGCGATAAGATACAGCCACACCGACTGTCCGCGCCACGGCGAAAGGTCGGCGACGAGCTCTTTCCACTTCTTCTCCTTCACCTGCGCGGACGCGACGACCTTGCGCGCGGAGATGTCGGCACCGACGGGCTGGACCGCGATCTGGTAGAGCGTGCCGTCGCCATTGGCCGTCTTGAAGTCGGGCTTGCCGACCGACGCGGCGAAAGCCACGTCCTTGTCCTTCGGCAGGTTGAGCCGATAGCGCAGGAACACGTAGCCGGCGCCATGCCTGTACGGCGGGTGCATGAAGATGCCCGGCTTCGTGACGCCACCGACCGTCATGGACGTGTCAGGGCGAACTTCGCCGCCGCCGTCCGGCACAAGTTCGGTTTCTGGCTTGCCGCGCAGCGCCTGTCCAGCCGTGCGCACGAACGGCAACGACATCGCATTGTCCGCCTCGGGCTCGGGCGGCAGACGGAAGTCCTGCGGCTTCAGATAGCCGTCCGACACCGTGTCCGCCGACGGCTCGCGCCACGAGTCCGGCTTCACCACGCGATACGAGAACGCGCCCTTCGACGGCACGAGATGCGTACGCCCGTCCTCCACCTTGAACGACGCCGGACCGATGTCTGCGCCAGACTCGTCGAGCGCAGTCACCGACACGGCGGCATACGGCAGGATGAATTTGCTCCCCTTCCGCAGGAGCACCTCTTCCGTACCCTCAGCACCCAACAGGCGGTACATCCGCCCGTCCGTGCCGCCGAATGGCGTCACCGACAGCGTCCCATGCGCGTTGAGGTACACGTACTCGGGAGCGACCGACAAATCCAAGCGCTTGCCGCCCGCCCAATCAGCGCCGGAGACCACGCAGGCCGAGCCGTCGCCCGCGCAAGCGAAGAACCCGTTCGGCGGCAAGACGAGCCGCTTCCCCTTCCACGGGAACGACATCGGCCTGTCGGACGAGCCGTTCGCCGCCGTCTGCGTGCCGTCGGTGTAGCGCACGGCCACCTGCGAGCGGCGGTAGATGTCCGAGGCGACGGCGGCGGAAGTGTCGTGCAAGGTGCCGGCAGCGTCCGCGTAGCGGATCTCCTGCACGTCGGCCTTGCAGTAGTGCCGTCCCGTGCCGATGAGCATGAAGTAGCCCTGCTCCTCGTCTTCCTTGTTGCCGGTCATGAAGTATCCCTCGTGCCCGAACGCGACGGTGGCGGCGAGGAAGCGGTCGATCCACACGTCGTGGCTGGGCGCCTTCCAGTTGCGCGGATAGAACATGCTGGGATAGCCCATGCCGAAGTTGTTGGCGAGCGGATGCATGCGCCGCAGGTCGAAGTCGACAAGCCACGGGTTCACGTCTGGCCGGTAGGGCTGGTCCTGCGCGAAGTTGCCGTCGTCGAGGCCGCAGTACATGAAGTGGCAGCCGCCCTCGGAGTAGACCGGCCCGCCCACGACGCGCCGCTCGAAGTCCAGCAGCTCGCCGTAGGCGTAGAAAGTGGCGGCGAACGTGCCGGCGCCGGGCACGCGTGCGTCGTAGTCGGTGCGCGACCACGGCGTGACGCACGTGTGGACGTCGCAGTAGATCGAGTTGAAGCCGAACTTGCGCTGGAGCTCCGGCACGATCGCCTCGCACGCCTCGTTGACGAACGCCGCCTTCGGGGCGTAGCAGCGGTTCCAGGCGTGGAGGAGGTCGTTGCCCTGCGTGCGCGTGACGCGGTCGGCGTGCCACCAGCCGTTGACGGGAGCGAAGTCCGTGTAGTTGTTGTAGGGTCCGTACAGGAGGCCAAGCTCGTCGATCATGAACCGCGTGAAGTCGCGCATTCCCTCGTCGCCGCCCTTCCCCGGCGCGGGGCGCGAACGGAACGTGAAGCTCTCGTTGCCGTCGCGCATGCACACCTCGTGGTCGCCGATGAAGACCTTCTTCAGGCCCCGGCGCACGCGGTTGCGCCAGTATGCCTTGTCCTTGTCGCGGTCGCCTGCGGCCATGTGGCACCACTGGTGCTCGGCCGTGAGGCCGCGGTGGGGCGACGGCGGATTGGGGATGACCGGCAGGACATCCTCGAACTTCGTGGAGAACGACCACACGAACCGCTCGAACACCGGATTGCGAGCGCCATCGGTCTTTGTCCTGTAGCGCGCGCCGCCGTTCGAGCCGAGCGTGCCGTCGAGCCGCATCCCGGACGCGAACACTTCGGATGCGTTTGACTGCGTCCAGTCCACCGAGGCAAGAAAGAAGAACGGACTGCCGCCAGCCTCGGTCACCACCACGCACGGACGCCGGTAGAGGCCGCCGCCGTTCGAGCCGTAGGAGTAGTACGGCACCGGCACAGGCTTCGCGCCGTCGGGTTCCGCCATGCCGCCGAAGCGAACCTCCTCCACGCCTGCCGGCGCCTCGATGTCCGCCACCAGCGAGTTCGCCACGCGACGGAAGCGCACCTTCGCGCCCTTGGCGGCATCCTGCGGGTAGAGCCCGCCGCCCTGCGCGACCAGCATCCACGGCCCCTTGCGGTAGCGCACCGCGAGATCGTCCCAGCGCGTGGGATCGGCGGGAAGGCGGAACTCGATGTCGGGATCCTCCGCCACGAGCGGCACGATGGTGGTCGGCACGGTCGGGAACGGCAAACGTCCCTCGCCCGTGTTGAGGCCTTGGGGCGCGTTGGGAAACACCTGCACGCCGCGCTTCCGCCGCGGCTTGAAGGAGAGCGGCTTGAGCTCTTCCCTGTAGGCCGCGAAGCTCGTCAGCTCGATCCAGCGCTTGTCCTTGTCGGGACCGCCGCGCACGGTGAAGCCCGTGAACGATCCGCCCTTCGCCACGCGGGCGGCGAGGTCGGGCGACAGACGCTTCTGCGCGAGGAACCAGTCGCTGTGGTTGATGCGGTGGACAACCACCGAGAACGGCTTTCCGTCGGAGTCAAGGAACTCGGCGGCAATAGTTATCACGACGCCGGGGTTGCGCCGATAGTAGGCGTGGTTGCCCCAGATCCACACGCTCACCGTGTCGAATCCGGGCGGCACCGGAACGGGCGCGGGCGGCGAGATGCGGAGGATGCCGTTCGCGTTGGGCAGATGGTAGTCGAGGTGCAGCACGCCGTCGCCGAAGAGGACGCGCTCGGAAGCGGTTGAGACCGTGCCCGTTGCGGCCGTCGCGCTGCACGTCCAGCCCTCGGCCGAGACGAGCGGCAGCAGCACGGGCCGGTCGTCGGCCGTCCGGTTGGCCCATTCGAACTCGTACGGGCGGTTCCCCGCGAAGCCCACGGAAAGGCAAGCTAGCAGACATGCGGCAAGTATTGGCTGTTTCATGGAAACCATTATATCAGAATCCGTTTCCGTGGTTTGAGATGATTGTAGGATTGTCAAATGAACCTGCAAGGCACTTCGTTCGTTTAAGAGGATATG
>CACWSW010000099.1 GCA_902763655.1 uncultured bacterium | reverse complement strand
CGTGGCGTCGCCGCGCGCGCCCACGTAGTAGAACCACAGTCGCTCGTCCTTGATCGCGAAGCAGCTGGAGATGTTGCCCACGTAGCCGGAATCCCATGCGCCGCTGCCCCAGCCGGACTCGTCGATCGCCGGCGTGCGGTCCGGACGCGTGAAGTGGAAACCGTCGCGCGAGTAGGCGAAGTGGATCGATGTCGTCTTCGGCATCCCGACGCGGGCGGCAATGTCGTTCTCGTAGCCGCAGAGGATCTTGAAGAGGCCCACCATGACCGACTCGTACGGCACGGCGTCCACGTTGTAGAGCTGGGAGTTCGTATACGTCTTGCCGTCGCCCATGGTGCGCGGCAGGTCCTGGTTGTCGCACGCGAGCCAGAGCGCGCAGTCCACGGTGTTCGTCTGCGGCCTTCCGAGCGGAAAGTGCCAGCCGCCACCCGCGTAGAAGTCGCGATGCGCGTGGTAGATGCGCGAACGGTGGCGCCAACCCGCGCGCAGGCTCCACACCCACTTGCCGAGGAACGGGTTGCGGAACATCGTCGTGCAGTCGCCGTGCTGGCCCGTCCGGCGCAGGAAGCGCCAGCGGATGCCGTCGGACGAGACGTACTCCACGCTGCGCGTGGGGTTGCCGCCCGGCGAGATGCAGATGCGCCAGTTCGCGTACGGCGCGTCCGTGTCATAGCCGGGGAACACGCTGAACGTGTCGGACGTCTGGTTCGGCAGCACCACGTTGTCGCCGTTCGGCCCCACGGGCGGACGCTCCCAGTTCACGCCGTCCGGCGACTCCGCGTAGGAGATGCGTCCGGCGAATCCGGACATGTACCACATGCGGAACTTCCGCCGCGTGGGATCCCACCACACGCCGCCGCCCGACATCGCGCATCCCGGCGCCTGCGCCGAATCCTCTTCCTTCGTCTGGCGCCACATCACGGGATTCCCTTCGTACTTCACGGGCTTGTAGAGCGCACGCACCACGCCACTCGTCGACTCCACGAGGAAATCGTCCACGAACAGCTGCCGCCCGAGGTCGATCGGAATCACCTTCGGGATGTTTGCCGCCTCAAGATACGGCGCCTTGATCGGATTGGGATCCTTCGGGTCGATGCGCGGCGGCCATTCCTGCGGCAGCACGATGCCGTTGTAGAGCGTGCGTCCGCCGTCGGGCACGTCGGGCACGGACTGCGACGGCAACGCCTTCCAGCAAGGCGTGCCGACGTGCGCTGTGTCGGGCTGCAGGAACTCGGCGGACGTCAGCACACGGTCGGAGATGCGGCAGCAGGAGAGCGAACCGGCGATTACGTTTCCGGCGCGGCCGCGCCCGCCAAGAGCGAATCGCGTGCCGCCGGTGAACCTACCTTCGAACGCCTTGACGGCGCGCCGTCCCGACGGCTGTCCGTCGAGGTAGAAGCGCCACTCGGCCTCGCCCGCCACCGTGCGGTGGTCGAACGTCAAGGCAAAGCGGTGCCAGCCGTTCGTGAGCGTGTTCGGGTCGGTAACGGTCGTCAGCAGCGAGTCGCCCGTACGGGGCGTTCCCGCGAAGATCTGCCAGGTGAGGCCCTTGTGGATGCTGTCGTGACGGAGCGTGAGAAACCAGCGGTTGTCGCCCCCGAACGCGCTCGCCACCATCCACGTCTCGCCCTTGCTCGGCAGACGCGCGAAGTTGTACCAGCCTTCCAGCGTGAAGTCGTTCGTGGGCGTCACGTAGCGTCCGACCACTTCGCTGTAGGCGAAGTCGCTCGCCTCCTCGCCGCCCGACGCCATCAGCGCCGTGCGCCCGTCGCCCAGCTTGCCGACGTGCGTCACGTCGCCCACGATGAGGTCATTCGCGGACGACACGGCGCACCGCCTGTCCGGGCACCCCTTCTCGTCGCACCCCAGCGGCCACTCCGCCACCGTCCGCGCAAGCAACGGCAACGCGGCAAGAACAATACATATGATTATCGAAAACGATCTCTTCATCTCTGGTTCCTTCCAATTACCTCGCTTCACGCCCCCCGCCGACAAGCAATGGCGCCATGTACAATCACGAATTCGCGATTTTTCCGACACCTAAACATACACCATTTCAAGATTTTCTAAGCATATAAAACCACACCATTTCAAGATTTTTAGCATTCCATCCACCAATGTTTTTCAATCCAAGCACAAAAGCTATCGGATAATGATCGAGAAGCCGAGTTTCAGCGGTTCGTCGAACGTCAGGTCGTCCAAGGAATCCCACACGACGAAGGCCGAGCCGGGCGTTCCGCCATTCGCGAGATTGGCAACTGTCCCGTTCGCGCCGTTGTTCAGCGGCCAGTAGCCGACGAGACCGAGTTCCTTCCCGCTCAGCCGGTGCGTGCGGAACTTGGCGATCTCCGCGGTCGTACGCGCACAGTTCCAGAAGCGTACGTCCGCGAGCGAGCCGTCAAGGCCCCAGCGCCGCCCATACGTCGGCGACAGATGCGAGACATATCCGATCCGCAACGGCTGGGTCGTGATCGGTTGCGCGACGACCCCGTCGTCCACCTCACCGTCCAGCACGCCGTCCACATAAAGACGGCGAAGCGATCCGTCCTGGACGTAGGCGACGTGGACCCAGCGGTTGCACGGCAACCTTGTTTCGCCATAGAGCCACGTGCTCGCGTGCCCATCCTGAAGATGCGCAAGCCGAAAATCTGAATGCACGCCGAAGAGCATGTTGGCTCCGAGATGATTTTGGTCGAACTGCGTGGCGATGTACGCATCGTTCCGGCCCGGCTCCGACGCACGCAGCCGAATCCACGCCTCAAGCGTGTAGGTTGACGACAAGATGTTCGTCCCCGTGTCGACGCCCGTATGGCAGTCCCCCGCGAAGGTGGCCACCTTCTCAGTGTTCGGGCCGGACACATGCTCCACCGGCGGCAGTTCCATCAGGTTCCAAACCGGCTCGGCGACCACGTTCACGCACGAAACGCCCGTCACGCGGTTGAGGAGGTTCGAGCCATTCCCCTCGTCAAGCGGCCAGTAGCCGCGCAGCCCGGTCTCGTTGCCGAAGAGCGTCCGGCCCATCGTCTCGCGGATCTGCTCGCCCGTCCGGCAGCCGTTCCACACGCGCACCTCGCGCAACGAACCGACGAACGGAACGCCACGCGGGTTGCCGTTCCCATCCCTCATCGACGAAGATCCGATGCAGAACGGCATATTAGGCGGCAAGTAGGCGTTGCTCACCGTCTGCGCCACGGCCACGAACCCGTTCGTGTAGATCGTGAAGTCGTCGCCGTCGCGCGTGAGCGCCACATGCGTCCACTGGCCGACCACCAGTTCGTTCGGGGCGACCACATGTCCGCTCGTGGAATTTCCCACGAAGAAACTTGGTTTGTTTCCGTAGGTCGCGAAGAGTAAACGCCCGGGGTCCCCGCTGTACTGATCAAGTATCCAGCGTTCGCCGCTGTTTGCGCTCGTCGGCCGCACCCATGCCTCGATCGTGAAACTTGATCCGAGAGAGGTGTGGATGTCGGTCTCGAGGCCGTGTGCGGTAGTCCCCCACGAGGCGCTGCGCCGCAGGAGTCCGCCCGCGCGGTGGTCGGCCGGCGCCAACACGAGGTCGGCATCCTCCACAAGCGAGTAGTGCGGACGCATCACGCTCCTGTCGCCCGTCACCGCTTCCGACACGGTCTGCCCTCCGTCACCGAGCGCGTCAAGCGGCCAGTACGCGCGCAACCCCGTCTCGTCGCCGGCAAGGCGGTGCTGGTAGTTGTCGGCGATCTCCGCCTGCGAACGGGCGACCGTCCACACGCGCACGTCCGCGATCCGCCCCTGGAACGCATTGTAGTTCTGGGTCGTTCCCGACATGGCCTGGCTGAACGTGGCGCCTCCAAGCGTGATGTACCGGTCAACGATGCCGACGGCGGTCGTCGTGTTGCGTCCCTCCAGCACGCCGTTCACGTAGACGGCCGTCTTGTTTTCCGCCGTGTCGTCGAACACACACGCCACATGATACCAAGTGCCGGCCTGGAATGAAGTGGTGCCCATCGTCCAGCCATTGCCGCTTCCGTTGAAGATTCCGGCCTTTCCATCCTTGTAGGCCACGAGCATACGGCCCGCGATGCTCGAAAACTGGCCAAGGCAACGGTATTCGCCGCTCGTAAACCGGGTTGTGGGTTTCATCCACAGCTCGATGGTGTAGGTCTTGCTGCCGCTCGGTATCGAAATGCTCGTGCCGAGGCCGTTGATCAAATCTTTCGAGTCGCAGTCGAGCACTGGCGTGCCGAAACAACACGAGGCGAACGCCGCCACACCACAAAACACCAGGGTTGCCCTTTTCATCGCCGCGCCTCCTCCCTTCTTCCTACTTCCCGCAGATTTCCTTGAACAGGGGGTGGATCGCCTCCCACCAGATCTGGTAGCCGGTCTCGTTCGGATGCAGGAGGTCGTTCATCACTCGCTTGGTGAGCGTGCCGTCCGGTTCGAGGAACCTGTCGCCGAAGTCGAACCAGAGGATGTCCTTTCCATCTGTGTAGCCCTTGATGATCGCGTTCACCTTCGCGTTGGCCACGCGGCGCGCGTCGTCCGGCCTGGCGCCGCGCGGGAAGATCGGATGAAGCACGATCTTCGACTCGGGGTGCTTGGCGCGGATGACGCCGAGGATGCGCTTCACGCCCGCAGCGATGTCGGCGGGGTTGCCGTCCCGGTTGTTCGTGCCGATCATCACGGTGAACAGCTTCGCCTTGTATCCCTCGAGCTCGCCGTTCTCCATGCGCCAGATGACGTGCTCGGTGCGGTCGCCGCCGTAGCCGAGGTTCAGGATGCGGTACGTCTTGCGGATCTCGGCGAACAGTTCGCGGCCCTCGCCGCCCTCGCGCTCCCAGCGGTGGGTGATGGAGTCGCCCACCATCACGACGTCGTATTCGACCGCGCCGTTGTCAACGATCTCGTTGCGCTTCTCGAGGTAGCGTGTCGGCCAGTAGTTTCCGCCGCGCAGCGCCGTCGCCGCGACCGGCGTGCCGTACGCGTATCCGGTCGGACAGGACGGCCATACGGACGGAATCGCCACGTCCGGAGCGGCGGCGAGCACCTGGTCGATGAGCGGCAGCACCGCGCTCGCCCAGATCTCGTAGCCGCGCGCGTTCGGATGCAGGAGGTCTGGGAAGAGCTCGCGGCTGAGGCGGCCCTGCGCGTCGAGGAACTTGTCGCTGAAGTCGCACCAGATCACGCGCCGACCGTCGGCGAACGTCGCAAGCTCCTTGTTGACCACGTCGTTGCGGCGGCGAAACGGGTCGTTCGCGTCCGCTCCGCGCGGGAAGATGGCCGTGAGGATCGTGCGCGCCTTCGGCTGCTTCTCGGCGATCACCTCGAGGATGCGCCTCACGCCCATGATCGTATCGATCGGCGGCTCCTCCGCGAACGGGAAGTGACCGGAGTTGTTCGTGCCGATCATGAGGAGGATGCACTTCGCCTCGTAGCCGTCGAGCTCGCCGCCCTCGGTGAGGCGCCAGAGGACGTGCTCCGTGCGGTCGGCGCTCGTGCCGAGGTTCAGCGCCCTGTGCGCGCCGTCGGCAAAGTACTTCTTCCACTGGGCCTTGCCGCTGCCTTCCCAGAAGTGCGTGATGGAGTCGCCTATGAAGACGATTTTCGCGCCGCCATTGGCGACTTCCTTCATCTTCTCGGCGTGGCGCTTCATCTGCCAGCAGTTGGAATCGCCGTTCCAGGCGGTCGGGGTGACGGCGCGGATCGCGCCAAAGGCGGACACCGCCGCCAAAGCGGTTGCGAACGCAAGCGCCCGCGCCGCGAGAAAACGTGCTTTGATTTTCATGGCCCCTAGTTTACCATAAACTCCGTCGCCTGAAAACGTGAAACGGCTCCTCGGAATGAGAAAGCCTTCTCAGGCAGCTACCGCGAATTCATCGTTCAACCGTGATGGTCCCGACCGGGTAGCGGCGATCGCGTCCGCCTTCCAGCGGCAAGGCGACAACCGGCGTTCCCTGACGTGATCCCGCCGAGACGCAAAGCGTGTACGTGCCCGGCTTCAGCATCTCGTACGTCGATCCTGGATCCATGCCTGCCGCCCTTGCGGCCACAAGGACAGGATCGGGATTCGGGTTCGTCACCGTGCAGCCGAAGCGACACGGAGATTCCACCGTAATCGGCTTCTCGATGCCGTCAAGCTTCGGATCGAGCTGGCGGAAGTCGAATGCGGGGTCCGTCACCGACCAGCATACCGTCCCATCTCCGTCCACGAGCGACCAAGTCAGCCGCGCGCCGCCGTGCAGCCAGCTCACGCCCACATTCACCCATTTCGACTCAACCGTCACGGGCGCACCAGCCTTCACCTTCTCGGGGTACTTGACTGACCGCAGCTCGAACCGGTATCCCAGGCGCTTGGCGATCTGCGCCATCAGCTCCTTGTGCTCCTCGTAGTACGGACGCGGAAAGGCGTGGATCGAGAGATAGCTCGCCTGATGCTTCTCGACGCACTCGAGCAGACGTTCGGACACCCAGCGCCCGCGCTCCTTGCACATCGTCCAGTGGCCGGTCTCTATCACCACTGGCGTCTCCGGGGCGAAGTTGCGCGCCCAGTGGCTGTGCGCCCACGACCCCTCCACGTTGTAGGTGGCCCTCGGTTCAGGCCCCATGCAGAAGATCGAGTCGTCGCGGTAGCCGATTCCGAGTTCGCGCGCGAACTTCATGAGCGGAGCCTCTGGCTCCTGCCCTCCGGAACCTGCCACGTCGTCCGATATGATCAAGAGCGTCTTGGGCAGAAGCTTGCGATGCAGCTTCAGGTGGAGGCGCGTGATGCGGTCGGTCTCCTCCTTGCTTAGCTTCGAGGTGCTACCCGTGTGGCCCTCCCCGTACATGCCGAAGCTGCCGATGTCCACGAACGCCACGCTGGGATCGCCGTCGTACCGGTCGGCGAACGCCTTGAGGAACGCCGAATATTTCTCAAGGAACACGGGGTCGTCGTAGACGGGTTCCCAACGCAGAGGAAAGTCTGCTGCCGCACCATGGTTCGCGTATCGGAACCAGATGCCCTTCGCTCCGGCGGCACGCACGTAGTCGGGACAGGCGTTGGCCGTATGGTTGCAGCAGATGATGCGGAAGGCAATCTTCTTGCCCTTGGCGATCCAGTTCTGCGCAACGCGGTCTATCATGTCCCAGCGGAACTGCCCCTCCTCAGGCTCCAGCTCGCTCCAGAGAAGGCGGAAGTAGACGGTCGATGTGCCTGGAAACCAGTCTAGCGTGTCGCCGGACGGGACCGGCGCGCCGTACGCCCACATCCGCCCCGCCATGTGGTAGAATACAAATCCCATGTCCGGATTGACCAGAGCCTCGTCCGTAGCCTTAGGCGTCACCGTCACGCCCTGCGCCACGCAGGCGAACAGCGACATGGCAACAGCCATGCGTTTCAGAACATCCATTCTCGTTTTTTCCATTTTTCGAAGTCCTTTTCTGATGAAACTTGCCGTAACATCGCTATTAGTATAGCAAACCGGGCGCCCGTCACCGGGCGAAACATTGACGCGCAGAAGCGCCTGTGATAAAATCCGTCAAAGAGAACGCGTCATCTTAGTTTCGAATCGACATATTAAGGTTTAGCCATGGCTTCATTTCCTGAAACATCCTTCACTCTTCTCGAAAAGCTAGGACGACTCGCCCCAGGGCAGGACGAGGCCGCCTGGCAGCGTCTATGGGAACTCTACATGCCGGCGCTCCGGCAGTTCATCGTCTGGAAGGGAGGCGAGAGAAACGCTGACGACATCGTGCAGCAGGTGCTGGTCAAACTCGTGGACGTTCTCCGCACCGGCCAGTACAAGGCGGAAAAGGGACGGTTCCACTCCTACCTCGCCATGATGGCGTACAACGAGGTCCACATGCAGCACAGGAAGGACCAGGTCCGCCACGTGGACGAACATGTCCCCATCGACAACTTCGTGAACGACGGAACGCATGACGACCAGCAGATAAAGTTTGAAACGCCTGACGAGCTGAAGGCGCAAGACGCCCCTGCCGGAGAATCGCTCGACTCGGACTGGCAGCGCGCGGTGGTCGAAGCGGCCCGAGACCATGTCCTCAACAAGACGGCGCTTTCCGACCGCGACCGGTCCGTCTACCGCCAGTTCCGGCGGGAGGAGCGTCCCATCGAGGATGTCGCGAAGGAATTCAACATATCGCGCAACCTGGTGAGCAAGATCTGCTCGCGCATCGACCAGCGGATCATCGCCATCGGCCGCGAGATGACAAGACTGAACGCGGAGTTCTAGGCCTCGGCGCCGGGGACGGCCGCGCGGCCGAGCTCAAACGCCTTGACGTTGATCTCGAGGAGCTTGGCCTTGCGGCCAGTGAAGCTCTCCTCCATCGCCTTGAGCCAGGCGGACTTCTTGAACGGCGCGAGCGTGGATAGCGCGCCCGCGATCACCATGTTCATCGTGCGCGCGTTGCCTATCTCCTTCTCGGCAATAGCGAGCGCGTCGACCACGAGCGCGTCGGGAAAAGCCTTCGCGAGACGCGTCTCGAAATCCGTGACCGGCTGCTGCAGGCCGCTCGACACCGTCACCGGCACGATGTCGATGTTGTTCAGCAGCACCTTGCCGTCCTTCGCCAGGAAATGCGCCCAGCGGAGCGCCTCCAGGCGGTCGAACGCCACGAGGATGTCGCTCTGCCCCTCGGGGATGATCGGCGAATGGACCTCCGTGCCGAAGCGCACTGACGAGATCACGCTGCCGCCGCGCTGGGCCATGCCGTGGATCTCGCTCTTCTTCACGTCCATGCCGCTGATGGCGGCAGTCTTGGCCAGAAGGTCCGCGGTCAGCAGGATGCCCTGTCCGCCCACGCCAACGAGTGAAACGTTTATGGTCTTCATTCCGCCCTCTCGACTGTGAGTTCCGGATCTAGCTCCTGAAGCTTGGCCTCGATGCCCTGCTTGAGCGTCAGCATTGCGTACGGACAGCTGCCGCAGTGTCCCACGAGCTTGAGCGTGACGACCTTGCCTTCCATCTTCACGAACTCCAGATCGCCTCCGTCGTTCTGCAGCATGGGGCGAAGCGCGTCGAGCATCGCCTTGACCTGTTCTTCGAGATTCATTTCATGACTCCAATCTGTGAAAGAACGTACATTATACCACAAAACGGCCGATGCGGCGTCAGTAGATCTTGTTCTCGCATCCTTTCGCGAGTCGCTGGATGTTCGACTTGTGCTTCCAGATGGCGAACGCCGCCACAAACGCCACGAGGATGCACTGCGGCAGGTTGCCCATGCCTGGATTCCCGAGGATCGGGAACCACACCGCCACAAGCAGGAAGGCCGCCGCGAGGATCGAGCCGAGCGAGATGTAGTGCGAAATCCACACAGTCACCACGAATATGCCGAACGCAGTCAGCACGAGCCACGGCAAGAGCGCCACGAGCATCCCGAACCCTGTGGCGATCCCCTTCCCGCCCTTGAACCTCATGAAGCAAGTCCACATGTGCCCGGCCACCGTCATCACGCCCACCGCGAGCGGCAGGTACGCGAGCGCCGTGTCGGACGAGCCGTCCGCTATGGCCTTCGCGCCTAGCGTGGGCAGGAGCCCCTTCAGGAAGTCGCAGAAGAAGGCAAGGAATCCCCACTTGTGCCCGACGGTGCGGTAGACGTTCGTGGCGCCGATGTTCTTGGACCCTACGGTCCGCACGTCCACTCCACGCATCTTCCCGATCAGAAAGCCGAACGGTATCGAGCCTGCAAGATATGCCACCAAAACCGATAGCACGTAAATGAGCGTCGTATTCATGATGAAAAGTATACCCGTTCGCGCCGTGCGTGTCAAACCGCCGCGACTAGCCGTCCGCGCCACTGCTCCAGGCGCTCGGGCGTGTCGCACTCCACGAGCAGGCGCAGCAGCGGCTCGGTGTTGGACTGCCGCACGGACACCCATCCCTCGGCGTACTCGAGCCTGTAGCCGTCGATGTCGCTGCGCCCGGTCTCTACGCCCAGCCCCTTCGCCGCCTCCAGCACGCGCGCGATCGCGGCCTCCTTGTCGTCCACCTTGAAGTTCATCTCGCCAGAGTTAGCGTACTTGCGCGCGACAGGCGCGAGGAACTCCGAGACCTTCATTCCCGCCGCCTTCGCCCGCGCGAAGGCCACCAGCAGGCGCAACGCCGCCAGCTCGCCGGAATCGCAGTGGAAGAAGTCGCGGAAATAGTAGTGCCCCGCCAGCTCGCCGCCGCAGATCGCGCCCGTCTCGCGCAGCAGCACCTTCGCGAACGCGTGCCCGACCTTCCCCATCACCGGCGTGAAGCCTTCGGCGCGGAGCGCCTCGATCGCCGCGCGGCTCGTGCGCACGTCGTGGATCGCCACGCCGCGCTCAGGATACGTGGCGGCGAGCGCGGGTATCAGGTAGTCGGGCTGGATGAAGTCGCCGTTCTCGTCCACGAACATGCAGCGGTCGGCGTCGCCGTCGAAGATCACGCCGCAGTCGAGGCCGTTCTCGCGCACGGCGGCGGACAGCTGCTCGCGCGCCTCGGCGAGCAGCGGATTCGGCGAATGGTGCGGAAAGTTACCGTCGGGCACGTCGTTCAAGTAGAGCGCGTCGGGACCGAAGAGGCCATGCCGTCGGAGCAGTCCACTGCGAAGCGCAGGCCCGCAAATTCGCCGCCCGCGTGCGCCTTAAGCCAGGCGATGTACCCTTCCTTGAATCCTTTAAGGGCTTTAACGGCCTTAAGGTCATTAGGGTCTTTAAGGTCTTTAGGGGACTTAAGGTCGTTAGGGTCTTTAAGGTCTTTAGACTCATTAACGACCTTAACATCCTTAATGACCTTGGCACTGACGAGCCGCTCAACCTCGGCGAGGCCGGAGGAATAGCCAACTGGCAGCGCGCCGCGCTTCGACACCTTCAGCCCGTTGTCCGAAGGCGGGTTGTGCGAGGCGGTCACCTGCACCGAACCGTCGAAGTCGCCCTGCGCCGTGGCGAAGTAGACCATCGGGGTGGTCGCCGGCCCCAGGTCCGTCACCTCCGCGCCGGACGCCTGCAGCCCCGCCACGAGCGCATCGCGCACATCGGAAGAAGTGACGCGGCAGTCGCGCCCGACAAGCCAGCGGCGTCCGCCGACCACCTTCGGAAGCGCCTCGCCCACATGCCTGACCGTCGCGAGGTCGAAGTCCTTGCCGAACGTCCCTCGCATGTCGTAAGCCTTGAAAAATCCCATCCTCTGCCTCCTTGCCGTTCAGCCTTGCGTTTCCTTGCTCGCCGCCGGTTTCCCCAGCATGGCGCGGATGTTCTCCTCCGTCACCGGAGAGACAACACCAAACTCGGTTATGATGCCCTTGATGTACTTCGCGGGCGTCACGTCAAAAGCCGGATTGTACACGTCCACGCCGTCCGGCACAGTCTGCCTGCCGAAGCCGCGCGTGACCTCCTCGGGGTTGCGCTGCTCGATCGGTATGGCGTCTCCAGTCGCCAAAGTCAGGTCAAACGTGCTCTTCGGCGCCGCGACGTAGAACGGGATTCCATGCAGATGGGCCAGGCACGCCACGCCGTACGTGCCGATCTTGTTTGCCGTGTCGCCGTTGGCCGCGATCCGGTCCGCGCCGACGACCACGGCCTGTACCTTGCCCTCGCGCATGACCTGGGCCGCCATGGAATCGCAGATCACCGTCACCGGGATTCCCCGCTGGAGCATCTCCCATGCGGTCAGGCGCGCCCCTTGCAGAAGCGGACGGGTCTCGTCCGCGTAGACGCGGATGTTCTTCCCCGCCTCGTGCGCGCAGGCGAAGACCGCCAGCGCCGTCCCGTACTCCGACGTTGCAAGCCCGCCCGCGTTGCAGTGCGTCAGCACGCCAGCCCCGTCAGGAATCAGAGGTTCGCCAGATTTCCCGATCGCGTGGCATATCCTGCGGTCCTCCTCGTGAATCGCCCGGGCTTCCGCCAGCATCCGGGTCGCGACTTCGCGCGCAGAGAACGTCCCAGTCTCGTCCATCAAGCGACGCGTCTCCCCTGCCGCTTTCCTCATGCGGTCGAGCGCCCAGAACAGGTTGACCGCGGTGGGCCGGCTGCCGGCAAGGGACGTGGCGACTTCGTCCAGGCGCTTGAAGAACGCAGCCTCGTCGGTCTCGTCCAGCACGCTCTGCAAGCCGATGCAGACGCCGTATGCGGCCGCGATGCCGATCGCAGGCGCGCCGCGAACGCGCAGCGAGTGGATCGCCTCCCACACTCCTTCCAGGTTCCCGCCGGAAAATCCCAACGTCTTGAACTGCGTCGGGAGGAGCGTCTGGTCGATCATCTCCAGCGTTCCTTCCGCTTCGCCTTTCCAGCTGAGGGTCTCGATCTGCATGTTTCCTTTTGTGCCGTTAACAGAAAACCCCAGCATCTACTGGGGTTTCATGAATGGTGGTGGGGCAAGGATTCGAACCTTGGAAGGCGTAAGCCAGCAGATTTACAGTCTGCCCTCGTTGACCGCTTGAGTATCCCACCGGTTGCCTCGCGCCGCCCGCGCGGAACCGCGAGGAGCAGTCCGTTTGGTGCTCGGGGCGGGACTCGAACCCGCAAGGATCTCTCCACATGCACCTCAAGCATGCGTGTCTGCCAATTTCACCACCCGAGCAGGCGTGAAAACGGCGTGTATGATATCATAATGCCGCCCAACCCGCAAGGGGGTATTTTGAACATTTCGCAACGGCGGCATTTGCTATACTATTCGCATGCAACGGAAAAAATACAAGGGCCATCGTGGAGTCGGCGTCCTGGCCGCATTCGCGCTGGCGGCGCTCGCGGCCTGCGGAAGCACTTCGGTCTCGCGCGATCTCGTGGTCTATGGCGGCACGCCAGGCGGAATCGCCGCAGCAGTGGAGGCGCGCCGCCTCGGCAAGAGCGCGGTGATAGTAGAACCGTCAAACCGCATAGGCGGACTCACCACCGGCGGACTCGGCCAGACGGATATCGGCAACAAGGCGGCCTTCGGAGGCATCGCGCTGGAGTTCTACCGCGCCGTCGCGGACTGGTACAAGGACGAACGCCACTGGACGCGCCAGAAGCGCAGCGACTACCTGCCGGACGGCCAGTGCGCCGGAACGCTCGGCACTGACTCCATGTGGACGTTCGAGCCGTCCGCCGCCCTCGCCATACTCAACGGCTGGATGGCGCGCGACGGCATCGAGGTTGTCCTCGGCGAACGCCTCGACCGCAGTTCCGGCGGAGTCGTAAAGCAGGACGGAGCCATCGTCGAGTTCCGCACCGAAGGCGGACGCGTCTTTCGCGGCAAGATGTTCGTAGACGCCACATACGAGGGCGACCTCATGGCGGCGGCTGGCGTATCCTACACCGTCGGCCGCGAGGCGAACGCCGTCTACGGAGAGACAATCAACGGCATCCAGCGCAAGCACGCCGTATTCCACCAGTTCTGGCCAGGCGTCGACCCATACGTCGTGAAAGGCGATCCGTCGAGCGGTCTCCTGCCCGGCGTGGAGGCGGACTGTCCCGAACCCGACGGAACCGGCGACCGCAGGATACAGGCATACTGCTTCCGCATGTGCCTGACCGATGTCTCGGCCAACCGCATCCCCTTCCGCAAGCCTGACGGCTACCGGGAGCTGAACTACGAGCTGCTCCTGCGCCAGCTTGAGGTCGGGGAGAGCATTCCCAACGCCCGCAAGGCCGGCTGGCAGAAAGGCCCGCCGTGGATCAACTCCAAGATGCCGAACCGCAAGACGGACACCAACAACCGCCAGGCGTTCGCAAGCGACTTCGTCGGCGCGAACTGGTCGTGGCCGGAGGCTTCGTACGCCGAGCGCGAGCGCATCCTCACGGCGCACCTCGCCTACCAGCAGGGATTGATGTGGACGCTTGCGAACCATCCGCGCGTCCCGGAATGGATCCGCAAGGAGGTCTCGCGCTGGGGCACCTGCAGGGACGAGTTCCAGGACGGACTCGGCGACGGCTGGCAGCGTCAGCTTTACGTGCGCGAGGCGCGCCGCATGGTGGGCGAGTGCGTGATGACAGAACATCATTGCCGCGGCGCGGCAAACGTCGCGCACCCCGTGGCCATGGGCGCATACGGCATGGACTCGCACAACTGCCGCCGCTACGTCGGTAAAGACGGATTCGTCCACAACGAAGGCGACGTGGAGGACCACAAGGGCTTCGACGGCAAGCGGCTCAAGCCATACTCCATCGACTACGGCGCGCTCGTCCCCAAGCGCGGCGAGTGCCGCAACCTGCTAGTGCCAGTGTGCGTCTCCGCCTCGCACATCGCCTACGGCTCGATCCGGATGGAACCGGCGTTCTTCGCGCTCGGCCATGCCGCCGGCGCGGCGGCATCCATCGCCATCGACGCAAAGGCGTCCGTGCAGGACGTGGACTACGCGACGCTGAGAGCCCGCCTGCTCGCGGACGGGCAGGTGATCGAACGGAAGAGGAAGTGACCGTTGCCTGATTTCAGGCGACGACGACGCGCTTCGCCGTACGGGCGCGAATTGCCGCCGCCCAAGCCTCGCACTTTTCCTTGGGCGGGAACTCCGCCTGCGCGAGTGGCGGCGTTTTGCCGAACTTCCTGTACTTCTCCAGCCCCACCGGATGGTAGGGCTCCACAGTGACTTCCTCCACGCCTGCCAGCCGTTCGGCAAGGTCGCCGACTGCGGCAAGATGAACCTCGTCGTCGTTGATTCCAGGCACGAGAGGACAACGCAGGAAGATGTGCGCGCCGGCCGCATCCAGCCGCTCCAGGTTGGCAAGGACAAGCCCGTTATCCACGCCAGTCAGTTCGCGATGCTTTCCAGGATCGGTTGCCTTGACATCGTATAGGAAGAGATCGACGGCAGGGAAAAAACGCTCCAGCGTCTCCCAGGGCGCATAGCCGCTCGTGTCTAGCGCCACATGTATGCCTGCAACCTTCGCGGCCTTGGCGAGCGCGAGGGCGAAGTCAGGCTGGGAGAGCGGCTCGCCGCCCGTGAGCGTCAGCCCGCCGCCAGAGGCCGAGTAGAACGGAACGTCAGGCAGGACTTCCACCATCACCTCGTCAACGGACATCATTCGCCCGCAGACCGAACCGTCCGCGGCAGTCTCCGGCTGCGGAAGCTGCGACTCCGGGTTGTGGCACCAGGCGCAGCGGAGAGGACATCCCTTGAGGAACACGCTCGTCCGAAGACCAGGGCCATCCTTGACCCCGCCGCGCTTGATGTCGAATACCATGCCTTTCATGTCTGCCGTTTGCATGTCAGGCACGCTCGCATCGGATCTTGTCCGACAAAGAATTCCGCACTGTCAACCGATCATGCCGCCGTTGACGGAGATGATCTGGCCCGTGATGTAGTCGGCGTCCGGCCCCGCAAGGAAGGCCACGCACTTGGCGATGTCCTCCGCCGTGCCGAAGCGCTTGAGCGGGATCGTGTCCATGTAGGCCTTCTTCACGTCGTCTGGCAGGACGTCCGTCATCTTCGACTGGATGAAGCCCGGCGCGACGGCGTTGCACCGCACGTTGCGGGAGCCGAGTTCCTTGGCCGTGGTCTTCGTGAGCGCGATCACGCCGCCCTTAGAGGCCGTGTAGTTGGCCTGGCCGGCGTTGCCCATGATGCCCACCACCGAGGCGATGTTGATGATTACGCCGCCCAGTTGCGTGCCGTCCGCCGCCTTGTTCTTCATCATCGGGCGAGCCACTGCGCGCGTGAAGAGGAACGTGCCCTTGAGGTTTACGTTCAGCACGGCGTCCCAGTCCTCGTCGCTCATGCGCATCAGGAGTCCGTCCTTGGTGATGCCGGCGTTGTTCACCATGATGTCCACCTTGCCGAAGGTCTCTATCACCTTCTTCACGCAGGCGTCCACCTCGGCGGACACGGCAACATTCACGCCAACGGCGAGCGCCTTGCGGCCAAGCCCTTCCACGAGGCCGACCGTCTCTGCGCACCATTCTTCCTTGAGGTCGCACACCGCCACGTCCGCGCCTTCGGCGGCGAGCTTCTTCGCTATCTGCTGTCCGATGCCGCGGGCCGCGCCCGTGACGATCGCTATCTTGCCTTCAAGTTTGCTCATCGTTATTCCTTTCAGTGAAATGGATGCGGACATTATACACGATTGCGTGCCGCATTTCAAACGACAAGCACGTCCTTCTGGCGTTGCCGGTCGCGGAAGGACCTGGCGCAGAAGATCGACCTGCCCGTGGCCGGATCGAGGCCGGTATAGTACATGGCTGTCGCCGCCGTGAGCGGCGTGGGCGTGAATATCTGCACCTGCTCGGGACGGAGGTTGAGCCTCGAGAGCGCGAACCGCTTCAGCTCCCGCATGTCCCCCTCTGTGCAGCCTGGATGCGCCGCTATGAAATAGTACGTGAGGAACTGCCGCTTCCCGCAACGCCGCGACGCGGCATCGAACCTCTCCTTGAAGCGCAGCAGCGATTCTACGCCAGGCTTGCCCATCGCAGCCAGCACACGATTCGACACGTGCTCGGGCGCGAGCTTCAGCTGACCGGAGACATGGTGCCGCGCCAGCTCGTCAACGTAGTCGCACCCGTGTACCCTGTCCGCATCCACGATGTCCGGCCTGATGCCCGAGGCCACGAACACGTGCTTCACGCCCGGCAGACCGCGCAGCCGCCTCAGCAGCGCAAGCTGCGCCGAGTGGTCCGGTTTCAGCGCCGGGCACACGGACGGGAACAGGCAGTCCTTTCCGGGACACGCCCCCTTCTCCTTCTTTCGTCCGCAGTCGATTCCGTACATGTTCGCAGTCGGTCCGCCCACGTCCGATACCGTACCGCGAAAGCGCGGATGGCGCGCGAACCGTTCCACCTCGCCCGCGATGGAGTCGGAAGAGCGGCTCACCACGCGCCGTCCCTGGTGGACAGCGATCGCGCAAAACCGGCAGTTGCCGTAACAGCCTCGGTGCGTCGTCACGGCGAACCGGATAGTGTCCAGCGCGCGGATCGCCCCCTGCGCGCGGATGGACGGCGGCGCATCGAGCATGTACGGGATGTCATGGACGGCATCCAGCTCTCCGGGCTCAAGCGGCAGCGCTGGCGGATTGTGGACGAGGAAGCGCGTATCGACCTGCTGCAGCAGCGGACGCGCAGTCACGGCGTCCTGCTCGGCGGAGAACATGTTGAACGCCGCAAGGAACGCGCGCCGCCCCTCGTCGGTGGGTGCCGACACCTCGGCGAACGACGGCAGGCGGACTGCTGTCGCGAGCGTCCGCGCCGGGACAGCAACCTCGCTCGCCAGATAGCAGATGCCTCGGATGCCGTGCCAGTCCTTCCCGTCGCGCAACGCCTCCGCAAGCGCGGTCATCGCGCGTTCGCCCATGCCGTAGCAAAGTATGTCCGCCTTTGCGTCGCAGATCACTGGTCGGCGGACCTTGTTGCTCCAGAAGTCGTAGTGCGCCACGCGCCGCAACGACGCCTCGATGCCCCCCAGCACGATCGGACGTGCAGGGCGGTACGCCGCGCGCGCAAGGTTGGCGTAGACGATCGTCGCGCGGTCGGGACGCCTGACGTTCTCGCCACCCGGAGTGAAGTCATCCTGGCGGCGGCGCTTTCCAGACGCGGTGTAGTTCGCCACCATAGAGTCGACGCACCCCGCTGATATGCCCCAGAAAAGACGCGGCGGACCAAACTCGCGGAACGCCGCAGGATCGCCAGCAGGAGGCTGGGACAGGACCGCCACGCGGAACCCGGCCTTCAGCAGCACCTGCCCGATCACGGCGATGCCGGAGTACGGAGAGTCCACATAGGCGTCGCCTGAAACGAGGACCACATCTACCTCGTCCCAGCCGAGCCGTTTCATCTCTTCAACTGTGGTGGGGAGAAACATGGCGCCAGCGGACAAACAGGACTTGAACTGGACGTATTATCGCACAATTCGCCTTGGGCCGCAACTGAGTGCCGTAGTCGAGCGATAAAGAATCAACGGAAGATCATCATCGTGCCGCCAGAGTACCACGCCCTGACGACGCCTGTCGATGAATCATAGCCGAAACCGAACGCCTTCGCGTCTTCATCACCTTCGTACGAGATGTGCCAATTGCGGAGATTCACAGATGCGGGTTTCGCCATCAGCTTGACGATGTCCTGACGGAATGCGCTCTTGTCCAGATTGTCAGGGTTCGCCACGCGCACCACCACGTCACCTTCCGCTGTCAGCGACGGCACGCGCAGGATGTTCGCCGTATTGCGTCCCGCGTAGCAGATGAAACCGCCGCCGTCCTTTACGGTCACGGCCGAAACCGTCCCCGTGCCGCCCAGCCATGCGCCCGAATCGACAGTCACGCCGCTCGACGTGGCGATGGAGCTGTCCACCAGCAGCGCCCCGCCCGCGACTTCCGTCGTGTGCGTGTAGCTGATCGCGCCGTTCAGGCACAGCGTGCCCGGACCCGTCTTGCGGATGCCGCCCTGGAAATGGCACCACTGCCACGGATTGTACGTGTAGCCGTTAATCTTCGTGTTGTTGTAGTCGGTATAGCTCATGTTCACCATGTTGCGGATCGGCAGACGGATCGTGGCGTCCGTCTCCGAGTCCTTCGTGATGTCCGTCACGTCGAAATCGACGACCGTCCAGAGGTTCGTGAGGTGCGGCCACGCCGGCTTGACCGGCTCGTCGCCCTTCTCGCTGGATAGCGTAAAGCCCAGCGTCAGGTACGGAATGTCGCGCAAGCCCGTATGTGCGGGAACGGTCAGGTCGTACGGCGTCGAACCGTCGAACGCCAACTTCTGCGCAATGGTGAACGAGCCCCACGATGGGAACCAGCCGGACGACGGGCCCTTGGTATACTGGAACGTCGCATCCTTCAGCGTCAGGCAGCCGAAATTCGCAAGGGTCTCCTCGCCCAGAACGAGCGTGCCGCCGTCTATGAGCAAGTTCCATTCCTGCGGCGTGTTCAGGCAACCAAATGGAGATTCGGTATTCCGTTTGAGGATTTCAAGGGTTCCATCCTTTCTGACCGTGACCGTGCGCGTACGCGTGCCCGCCACAGCCCCTATCGCCGTGTGAAGCCAATTTGACGCCGTCAGGCCAAGACCTTGAGCCTGCCCGCAGATCACGAGCTTGCCTTCGGCCACCTCAACATCGCCTGTCGCGTCGCTGTACTTCGAATTGGCCAGCACCATGGTCCCCTTGCCGGTCTTGCGGAAGGAAGTCTCACACGGATACGAGCCGTTGCTGGGTGCCACGACGCACCCCAGTTTGTTTGAAACGATCAGGTCGTCTTGGCCGTCGACCGTGACACCGTCGCCCGTCAGGTCGTCCACATGGATCGTACTGGACATCGAGTTGCCAAGGTCAATAGCCCGGTTGAAAGCCAGAAGATAGTTGTCCCCCGCAAGGACATGCGGTGCCAAGCCATGCCCACGGAAATAAGCGTTCCGCCAGAAACAGAGGTTACCGCCCTTTGCGAAGAACGACGGGCAATTCGTGAACGTGACGATCGGGAATGCCTGCTGTCCCTGCAGGTCGATGGCGGCGCCGTTGAAGAGAATCGACACCGAGGATGCCGAGCCTGGAGCGCCGAACAGGGCGTTTGCCGTCACCTTTAGGGCCGTTCCGGGAAGAAACGTCACCGATCGCGTATTGTGCAAAGATCCCAACGTGCTGCGGTATTCTCCGACCCACCAGCTCCCTGTAGCCGAAATGACTCTGCCGCCGTGGCAGGTGAAGTCGCCTGGGTTGTCGAAACGCGACTTGATGGTCAGATCGGCGTCGCCCCACTTGTCGACCGTTCCCATCGCGCCGCGCGCCTGCGTCCAGGTGTCTGTAAATACTTGCCACGAATAGTTGTTCACGTCGTTCGAGAATACGACATTCCCGATGTTGTACTGAAGTTGATTATTTGGTTCCGCGACCTGCATCATGTAAACGTCAAACGACACGGCAGAATCGTCGAAGAGCACGTTGTCGCCCGACTCGAACGCGACGGGCGTCCGCGTCTCGTCGCCGGCGACACGCCAGTTCAGGGTCGTGAGATCCCATTTGTTGGCATCGGCCCCCGCCGCGCCGCCGACCCAGATCAAATCACGCGCCGAACCCGTCACTGCAATGCCAAAGGCAAGGACGAGGCAGAACTTGCACACCACCTCGCTTCGGATTCTTCCGGAATCCGAAACGCCATAGGGCATCTTCAGGTATTTGCGCTTCCTCTTCATACGCCACCAGCCGCATCCCGACTACTGCTCGTCGGGAATGTCAAAGCGGCGGGCGACAAGTGCCTCTAGCTCCTCAAGCACCTCGGCTGCCTGAGGGCCGGTCGCGGTCACGACGAGTTTGGTGCCGCAGACGGCTTCGAGCGTCATCAGCGCCATGATGGACTTGCCGCTGACGACATTGCCGTCCTTCTCCACCTCTACGTCCGCATTGAACCGCGAGGCGACCTTCGCGAAAAGCCCTGCAGGCCTCACGTGGAGACCGTACTTGTTCAGCAGAACCAGTTCCTTTTTGAGCGTCATGTCGGCCATGTCTAGTTTTCCTCTCGGGGGATTTTATCACTTTTTCTGTTTGCCCGCAAGTGCGATGGCGCGGGCAGCTCGGCGACGGCATCGTAGCCGGCGGCGATCAGCTTGTACTGCTGGGCGGCGGTCTCGACGAGGTTGACGAGGTCGCGTCCGGCGGCAACCGGGATGATCAGCTGCGGAATCTCCACGCCCAGGATCGTGCGCTTCATGCGGTCCTGCCCGGTGCGGTCGAGCTCGCCCTCCGTCTCCTTCATGCTCTTGAAGGTGATCACGAGATCGAGCCGCTTCTCCGGACAGACTGCTGTGACGCCGAACACGCTCGGAACGTGTATGATCCCGATGCCGCGTATCTCCATGTGGTTGCGCGTGGCATCGGCCGCCGAAGCGAAGAGCGTGTTTGTAGCCACGTCCTTGCGCAGGCACGTGAAGTCGTCGGCCACCAGCGCGTTGCCGCGCTTGATGAGGCCAAGCGCCGTCTCGCTCTTGCCGAGGCCCGGCGCGCCTTCCAGCATCACGCCGAGGCCTGCCACCTCGACAGTGGTGCCGTACAGGCGAATCTTCGGCGCGCCCAGCCGTTCTAGCACGAACGTGCACTGGTGCGAGAAGACGCGCGTGAGCATCTCGGTCTTGAGTATGACGGCCCCGGCGGCCTCGGCCAGCTCCGCGATGTCGGGGGAGATGTCCGTGCCGCACGTGTAGATGAGGCAGTAGGCCTGCCGGTCGAAGAGCGCCTTCAGACGCTCTAGTCGGACCTCTGGCGTGAGGCTGTTCAGATAGCCCTGTTCAGCCTGTCCGATCACCTGCAGACGGCGCCAGGCGAAGTCGCCGTAGTAGCCAGTGAGCGCGAGGCCGGGCCGATTGGTCATCGGCTCGAGCACCTCACGCTCCAGGCCACGCCCGCCAGCTGCCACCGTCATGCGCAGACGCTCGCCGCCCTCCTCCACGAACTGGCGGAGTGTGAACGGCGTGGCGTCCTGGTCTCTGACGGCGTCGGCCATGGTGCGGCAACCTTGCTTCGTGCTAGTTGCGCGGCGAGCCGGCGCGCGCAGCGCGCACGTTGCCCTTGCGCGCCTTCACGCGCATCTTGAGGAGCTGGCGCTCTGCGCGCGCCGCCGCCGCGTCGATGACGCTCTTGGCGGATTCGCTGAACTCCTTCGCCCCAACGGCAGTCTCGCCGAGGCGGTTAGCCACCACTTCGGCCATGTACATGTGCTTCTTCACGTCCACGTCGATCACGATCGAGATCTTGGTGACCTTCGGAAATCCCGCCTGAAGCTTCTCCATGCGCTTCTGCGCATACTCCTTGAGCGATTCGATCCTGACGTCGCTGTGGCGCATTGTCACTTCTATTGACATGTTCTTTACC
>CACWSW010000098.1 GCA_902763655.1 uncultured bacterium | reverse complement strand
AGCGGCTGGGCATGGCTCGTGGCGAAGGACGGCAAGCTCTCGGTCATCTCCACGCCCAACGCCGAGACTCCTCTCACGCAGGCGGGCGTGACGCCTCTCCTGACGGTGGACGTGTGGGAACACGCGTACTACCTCGACTGGCAGAACCGCCGCGCCGACTACGTGGCGGCCCTCCTCGACAAGCTCGCCAACTGGAAATTCGCCGCGGAGAACTTCGCTCGCGCCTGAGGGTGAAAGACGGCCTTCGGCCGAAGTGTTTCAGCCGCCATCAGCCAACATTCAACAACCAACTCTTCCGTTCCGCATATGTCAGGTGAAACAGAAAGAAGAGGGCTTGCTGAGCGCACGGTCGACTATGGGATTGCCGTCATGGAGCTCTGTGAGAAGCTGCCCCATGGTTTCGCGGCGCGGCATGTGGCAGGGCAACTCATCAGGTCTGCCACCAGCGTGGCGGCGAACTACGCCGAAGCAACGGATGCCGAAAGCCGTGACGACTTCGTCCACAAGATGAAGATCGCACTCAAGGAGTTGAAGGAGTCGCGGGTATGGCTCCTATTCGCCTCGCGCCTTTCGGGAGCCCCGAACGTCGAGGCGCTGCGTCGCGAGTCGCGCGAACTCGTCCTAATGTTAGGCAAAGGGATATCGACCGCCTCTGGGCGGGCGCGACAGTAGAACGAGCGAATGCACTGCTGACTGCTGGATTCTGGCTGCTGGTTGTTGAAACACTTCCGATGCGGCAGAAGGCGATTCCAACCGCGTTAGCGGAGGATATCGCCTTCTGCCGCATCGGTCTTATATCTTATATCTCTCTGCCACTTCTCTGCAACGGGTGGGTGGAATATGGTAAAATAGCGGCATGGAAAAATTTGAAGAGGTCTTGCCGGACGTCTGGCTGCTGAAGGTGCCGTTCGGCATCGTGTGGACGGGCATCATTCTCGTGCGCGGCGAGAAGACCTTCCTTGTTGACTCCTCGCAGGCCCAGCCGGAGGAGTTTCTCATCCCCGCCCTCGACGCACTCGGCGTGAAGCTCTCCGAGATAGACTGGCTCCTCAACACGCACAGCCACGGCGACCACATCGGCGGGCATCACGCGCTCGTGACGAAGTACGGCCTCAAGTGCGCGGCGCTCGACACGTCCGCCGACGCGCTCCGCGACCCGGTGAAGGTGGCGATCCGCGTGCGGACGCGCTTCCCGAAGAACTCGCCGCCGCCGCAAAGCTACCTGAAGGGCGTCGAGCCCGCGAAGGTGCTGGCGGAGGACGAGCTGCTGGAAGGGCGCTTCTCGGCCATCCGCACGCCGGGACACGACGACGACTGCGTGTGCTGGTACGACCACCTCACCAAGACGGCGTTCACGGGCGACTCGCTCCAGGCGAACGGCACGCCCACGCAGGGCGTCGGGTTCTACCGTGACCTGCCCGCCTACCGCCGCACGCTCGCCCACTTGCGGGATTACGACATCGAGAACATCGTCTGCGGACACGACTACGACGGTATCGGCTCCGTCGTGCGCGGACGCGAGAACGTACTGAAGGCGCTCGATTTCTGCGAGTTACGCGTCCACCTCTACGACGAGAAGATTCGCCAGTACGTGGCGGAAGGCGTGCCGGCGGAAGACGAGCCGACGACGCTCGCCCTGCGGCTCATCGACGAGGTGGGGTGCGGTCGGCCGGCCTCGCTATTCCTCGCCCTGCATACCGTTTCCGAGCACTTGAAGGAGATATCGAAATGAGCATGTTAGGTGCAGCTGCTCTTGCCGCCATCGTCCTGGTTTCGCCGGAGAACGGAGCGCGCGTGCCCACGCTGCCGCCTGCGCAGAAGGCGGTGCTGGCGCAGGCGACGAAGGACGAGCGACGGACTGTGGGGGCCTCCTACCCGGACGGTCCGTGGGGCGTGGCCGCTCCGCTCGTCCTCAAGTGGCGCGCGACGGCTGGCGAGACGGGCTCGTGGAAGATTCGCGTGGGGACGAATCCCGACCTGAAGGACGGGACCGACCATTGGATATTCTTCTTCGACATCAAGCCTGACGCGGACGGCACGTACAGTTACGAGGTGCCGCGCGCGAACCTGGAGCTGGGACGGAGATACTGGTGGCGCGTCTGGAGCAACGTTAAGTGCGCCAAGTGGTCGTGCGGCGCAGCGACGGGTCCGAACGGCTGCGCATGCGGCGCCACTGGCCCTGCACCGGCTTCGGCGATCGGGTCGTTCGTCACGGAGGACGTGCCGCCGCGCTGGATCGCGATCGAGGGGCGCACGAAGAACATACGCGACCTCGGCGGCTGGCGGACGCGCGACGGCCGACGCGTGCGGCAGGGGATGGCGTTCCGCGGCGAGGCGCTCAACGACAACAGCGTCAATGGCGAGGTCGTCGGGCGCAATCGGCTCACGTTCGAGGATGCCGACTACCTGACGAAGACGCTGGGCATCCGGACAGACCTCGACCTCCGCACGAAACGCGAGATTTCCACCATGACGCAGTCTCCCCTCGGACCGAGCGTCGCGTTCATTCACCGTTCCGCGCCCGCCTACAAGGAGATCTTCACGCCGGAGGGGATGAAGACGATGGCGGAGAACTTCCGCGTGTTCTGCGACGAGAGGAACTATCCGATCTTCTTCCACTGCATCGGCGGCGCGGACCGCACCGGCTCGCTTGCCTACGTGCTGAACGGCGTGCTGGGCGTCGAGCGCGCGGACCTGGAACGCGACTGGGAATCGACCTTCTACCCCGACATTCCGAACGTTGTGACGAACGACACGGGCAAGCCGTTCATCAACGGCACGTACTGGCGCAGTTCGCAGCACTTCGACGACGGGTTCGCGAAATACGCCGTGCCGGGCGACACCTTGCGCGACCGCATCGAGCGCTACCTGCTCGCCTGCGGCGTGACGAAAGAAGAAATTGAGAATGTGCGAGAGATCATGTTGGAAGGTTAAAAGGTTAAAGGGTTAAAAGATTAAAGGGTTAAATGTTTAATCAGAGGTTAGAGGTTAGAAAGTTAAATGGTTAAGAGGAGGTTAGAATGGATATGAAGAGAATGATAGTGGTAGTTGCGTGTGGTGCGGGGATGCTGGTGTCGGCGGCTGAGCTGGAGCTGGCATGGACGCTGAAGGACGGGCGGGTCGAGAAAGAGACCGCGCCGCTCGTGGAGAAGGGCGGCACGTTGACGTTCTCGCTCCCAGCGGCGACGATCCGCGCGAAGGGCGCGAAGCGCCTGGAGATGACGCCCGACTTCGCCACGGCGCGGAAGGGCGACGCGGGCTACTGGGTGGTGCCCACGGGGCAGTACGGCACGTACCGCTGCGACAAGGGCGACTACTCGTGCAGCTGGCCGTCGATGAGCATGTTCGGCATGAAGACGCCCGCGAAGACGTGGGTCGCGTTCGTGACGGGGCTCAAGTACTACTTCACGGCGAAGGTCTCGGCGCGCGACGGCGTCTACCGCATGAGCTGCGTGCTCAACGCGGAGCAGTGCGCGGGCCCCTACGAGGACTTCTCCATCGAGTACCACGATCTGAAAGGTGACGCCGCCGACTACAGCGGCATGGCGCGCGCCTACCGGAAGTACCAGCTGGACCGCAAGGCGATCGTGCCGTTCACGGAGCGTGTGAAGGACAACCCGCTCCTCAAGTACGGCGTGGAGGCGCCGGAAATCCGCATCCGCCAGGCGTGGAAGCCGGTGCCGAGTCCCAAGCCGAACCAGACGCCGGAGGACGAGCCGCAGGTGAAGCAGGTGGTCACGTTCGACCGCGTGCAGGACATAGTGCGCGAGCTGAAGAAGCAGGGCGTGGGCAAGGCGGAGCTCTGCCTCGTGGGCTGGAACGTGGGCGGACACGACGGCCGCTGGCCGCAGATCTTCCCCGTGGAGCCGTCGCTCGGCGGCGAGGCGCGCCTCCGGGAACTCATCAAGATGACGCAGGCGAACGGTTACCAGATCGTGCCGCACGGCAACTGGCGCGACGCGTACCTCATCGCGGACTGCTGGGACGCGGAGTGGACGGTCAAGAACGCAGACGGCACGATCAAGCCCGCGCACACGCAGTGGTGGGGCGGCGGGTGCCCCTACGAGATCTGTCCGCAGCGCGCCTACGAGAAGTTCTGCACGCGCGACCTCTGGCGCATCCGCGCGCTCGGATTCCAGGGCATGGGCTACTTCGACACGGTGACGATCCTCCTCGCGCCGAAGTGCGACGACCCGCGCCACAAGTGCTCGCGCGCCGACTCGGCGAAGTGGTGGGGGCGCTGCGCCGCGCTCACGCGCAAGGCGTTCGGCGGCTTCGCGAGCGAGGGTTCGCTCGACCACTTCGCGGGCGAGACGGACTCGGTCCTCTACGCGAGCTTCGGCGACCCGCGCAAGAAGAACAAGGGCCTCGTGGACGGCATGATCCCCGTGTGGCAGATCGTCTACAACGGCTTCATCGTGCAGAACCCGTTCACGACCACGGTCAACTTCACGGCGCAGGATCGCTACTCGCGCCTCAAGCTCCTCGAGTACGGCGGCCGCCCCAACTTCTACTTCTACTCGAAGTTCGTCTCGGACGGCACCGACTGGATGGGCGACTCGGACCTCCGCTGCGGCACGGACAAGGAGCTGCAGGACTCCGTGGCGAAGATCAAGGAGGGGTGGGACATCTATGCGAAGCTGAACTACCTCCAGTACCTCTTCATGGAGAAGCACGAGCGCCTCGCCGAGGACGTGTTCTGCACCACGTGGTCCGACGGCTCGCGCCTCGTGACGAACTACGGCGCGAAGCCCTACGTCTGCGCGGGCCGCACGATCGGCCCCGAGGACTGGGCGCTCATCAAGCCCTGAGCCAAGCCGCGTTTTCAGGTAGGTGCAAGCAGCGGATCCAACTCAACCAACCATGAAAGACAAAGAGATAATCGTGATCGGGAACTCGCTCCGCCTGTCGGAGTGCGAGCTGCTGCATTCGTTCGAGACGTTCGACCCGGCGCAGTGGTCGATCGTGAAGCACACGCCGAAATGGACGGTGGAGCCTGGACGTATCGTGGGCGGCGGGCCGGACGAGCCGGACCACGGTCAGATATTCTTCACCGAGCCGGTGAAGGGCGACGTGGTGCTCGAGTTCGACGCTCGCATCCTGCCGCCCTCGTACCATGACATCGTATGGTTCTGGAACACGCGTTTCGGCGGCAGCCCCGAGCCGTGGAGCGCCGGCTACCTGGGCTGTCTCGGCGGCTGGTATGCGGACATGGCGGGCATCGAGAAGCTGCCCGACTACAAGCCCTCCGCGATCGCGCCGTCGTTCCGCACCGAGCCGGGGCGCTGGTACCACATCGTCTCCGGCTCGCTCGGTTTCGAGCACTTCATCGCCGTGGACGGCAAGCTGGTGACGTATTTCGCCGACGCCGCCGTGCCCGACCCTTCCAAGCCAGGGTATTTCGGCTTCGGGATATTCGAGTCGCACGCCGAGTTCACCCGCCTGAAGGTGTACCGCCCGCATCCGACGCCGCGTCCGCTCGCGTACCTGCCTGGAAGCCAGGCGCCGTTTGCAAGACGACGGTAAGTCTGATATAATTCGCACATCTGTCGGCAGAGATGTGCTTTGCCGGCGGCGCGCAACGAAAAAAAAGGAACGCGAGATGGACTTGAACAGAAGAGGTTTTCTTGCTTTTGCGGGGCTTGTGGCATCCGCAATCGGCATCAGCCGAAAGGCCAAGGCGGCAGGCGAATCCAGCAAGCTCAGGGGACGCACCTACGTCGCGGCGTGTCCGCCGGTCAAGGCGTCGATCCCCCGGACGCCGGGACCGCCGCGCATCATGATGATCGGCGGCCATCCCGACGACGCCGACATCATCTGCGGCTGCACGGCCGCCAAGCTGATCGCCAAGGGCTGCCGCGTCAAGTTCGTGGCCGCCTGCAACGGCGACATCGGGCACCACAGGCTCAGTCGCGCCGAAACCGCCGCCGTCCGCCGCCAGGAGACGCTCAACGCCGCCAAGGTCTGGGGCCTCGACAGCTACGACATCTACGGCTTCGGCGATGCGCGCTGCCCGAACACGATCGAGGCGCGCGAGATGGTGGCTCGCAAGATCCAGGAATTCGAGCCGGACATCATCATGACCCACCGCGACTGCGACTACCACGTGGACCATCGCACCATCGGCACGCTGGTCAAGGACTGCGGCTACATGCTCGGCTGCCCGCACTGGATCGAGGGCTCTAAGGCGCTTCGCCGCCGTCCGCTGATCCTGCTGATGAGCGACATCTTCACGGTGCCGCGCCTGATGCGGCCGGACATCCTCGTCGATGCCGACCCCTTCATCGAGAAATGGTGCGACGCGCTCGACTGCCAGCAGTCCCAGTTCTACGAGTGGCTGCCCTGGGACAAGGGCACCGAGGACGAGGTCGCCGCCATTGGCGACCGCAAGGCCAACATCGCCGGCCGCAACGCCTATCTGAAGAAGTACTGGGCCAAGCGCAAGGTCAACGACGCGAAGCGCTTCGCCCAGGCCTGGCGCGAACAGTATCCCGGAAGGCCCGTCCCGAAAATGGTGGAGTCCTACGAGATAAGCGAATACGGACGTCCGCCGATCGAGGAGGACTTCGAACTGCTCATGGGCTAGCCCGGAGAAACAAGGTGAATAACTTTCACGTCATTCTCGCCGCGACGGCGGCTGTGTTCGCGGCGTTTGGCGAGATCACCATCCGCTCGGACTATCCGGGCGGGAACGTGAAGGTCTGCGGGATCGACGAAACGAACGGCGTCGTGCGCATTGCGCCCGACCTGCGCGACACGCAGGGCCGGTGGTTCCACTGGGACTTCACCCTGCGCGGCGCGGCCGGGCGGAAGATCCATTTCTCGTTGCCGGACGACAAGTGGCAGTACATCTCCTCGCTCGGGCCGGCCATCAGCAAGGACGGAGGGAGAACCTGGTCCTGGCTTCGTCCGGATGGCACGCGCCACGAACCGGCGAACGCATTCGACTACACGTTCGGCCCGGACGAGCGCGAAACGCGCTTCGCGGTGTCCATCCCCTACGCGCAGAAGGACTGGGACGCGTTCATCGCGAAATGGCGCGGGAAGGACGTGGTGTGCGATGTGCTCTGCAAGTCGCAGAGCGGCACGCGCGATACGGAGCTTCTCCGCATCCCCTGCCGCAAGGCCGCGAAGTGGCTCTTCGCGTTCACGGCGCGCCACCATGCGTGCGAGACGAGCGCGAACGCGCCGATGGAGGGCGTGGTCGAGGCGATCCTCTCGGGAACGCCGGAGGGGGAATGGCTGCGCGACAACGCCGACTGCGTGTTCGTTCCTTTCATGGACAAGGACGGCGTGGAGAACGGCGACCAGGGGAAGAACCGCCGACCCTACGACCACAACCGCGACTACCTGAAGGGACGCTACACGTCGGTTCGCGCGCTGAAGGAACTGCTGGTCAAGGAGTCAGAAGGGAAGCAGATCGTGTTCATCGACATGCATTCGCCGCACGTGCGCAGTTTGCCGAGTTGTCCGGAGCAGGATCAAGTATTTACTTTTGGTTGCCGCGACGAGCGCCTGAACGCGCATTGGAATGAGTTCCGCAAGAATTGGAAAGAGACCCAGAAGGGCGGTGCTCTCGTCTATGACGGGAAGTATGACATTTTCGCGGGGAAAGGGTATGCTGTAACGATGGAAAAGCAGTGGGCGGCTGGATTCATGTCGTCCGATCCGTGGGTGCGGACGTTGCCCAACTGCTATCTCGCCACCTGCTGCGAATTCGGCTACTCGCTCTGCGGCGGCGTCTATTCGTTTCCGGCGGCGCGTGAGCTTGGCCGCAACATGCTGAAGGCGCTCGTGCGCACGGCGCAAGCCTCCGAAAAACCATAAGCCCTTATCCATGGCAAAAGTTTTGTGACAAAACTTTTGCCATGGACGTCGCGTTCGTGATACAATGAACGCATGAAACTTGACAATCTATTCATTACGGTCGGCGCGCTTGCGTGCGCGCTCGGCATGTCTGGGGCGGCGCTCGGCGCGGACGAGCCTATCGTGACGAACGGCGGATACGAGGCTAGCGCCGACGGCAAGGTCGCCGGATGGTCGGCGCAGGGGAAGTACGTTTTCCGTCCGGGCGAGGGCATCAACGGCACGGGCGCGTTCTACTACGAGAACGACAATCCCAAGTACTACGGCGTGCCGGGGCAGAAGATCAAGCTGGAGCCGGGGCGTCGCTACAAGTTCTCTGTCTGGGTGCGGACCGAGGGCCTCAAGGGCGACGAGAGCGGCGCAAGCATCTGCATCGAATGGTGCGGGGCCGACGGGAAGTGGCTCGGCGGCGCCTACGCGGGCGGCGTGAAGGGCACGAAGTTCTGGACGAAGGTGGAAAGCATGACGCAGACCATCCCCGCGGCGGCGCGCAGCTTCCACGTGAGCGCGTACGTCCGCAAGGGCATGACGGGCAAGGCGTGGTTCGACGACGTGTCGGTCACGCCTGTCGAGCCGAAAGTCGTGAGCGGCATCGCCGCCACGGCCTACCGCAACTGCGCGGCGTCGGGCGACGTGACGTTCCGCGCGCTGCTGGAGGACGAGAAGGCGGTTTTGCCCGAGCGCCTTTGGTTCCGCTATGTCGACGCCGACGGGCGGCTCCGGTTTGCGGCGGCGGACGCGCGGTTCTCGTGCACGGTGCCGGTGTCCTCGCTCAAGATGGGGCGCCAGAAGGTGGGCTTCTCGGCGTATGGCGCCGACGGCGGGCAGCTCGGTTCGGCGGATATGGATTTCACGCGCGTGGAGAAGCTGCCTACGCGCAGGGTGTGGTTCGACGCGCAGGGGCGCACGATCGTGGACGGCAAGCCGTTCTTCCCGCTCGGCATGTACTGGGGTGGCGTCACCACCAACAAGCTGGAAATCTACGCGAAGGGGCCGTTCAACTGCCTCATGCCGTACGCTTCCCCGAGCTCCAAGGACCTGATGGACCTCTGCCACGAGCGCGGCATCAAGGTGATCTACAGCGTGAAGGACATCTTCTCCGGCACGCATTGGGCGCCGAAGGGCATCAACACGGAGGCGGACGAGGTGGCGTACATCAAGGGGCGCGTGGCGAAGTTCAAGGACCATCCCGCGCTGCTGGCGTGGTACCTGAACGACGAGATGCCGCTCACTATGCTGCCGCGCCTCACCGCGCGCCGCGACCTGATGGAGCAGCTCGATCCAAACCATCCTGGCTGGGTGGTGCTGTACCAGTACGACCAGATCCAGGACTACCTGCCGTCCTTCGACGTCATCGGCACGGATCCGTACCCCATCCCGAGCCGTCCGGCGGGGATGGCGACGAAGTGGACGCGCTCGACCGCGCGCGGCACGGCCGGATGCAAGCCGCTCTGGCAGGTGCCGCAGGCGTTCGACTGGGGCGCCTACAAGAAGACGCCCGAGGAGAAGGCGAAGTGCCGCGCGCCGACGGAGGCGGAGCTGCGCTCGATGTGCTGGCAGTGCATCGCCGCCGGCGCGAACGGGCTAGTGATGTACTCTTGGTTCGATCTCTGGAAGGAGCCGAACGGCGTGCCGTTCGCCACACGCTGGGCCGAGGTCTGCCGCGTGGGCGAGGAGATCAAGAAGCATGTTCCCGTGCTGCTGGCGGACGAGCTTTACGGGTTCGCCAAGTGTGCGGCGTGCCCTGTGCCGGAGGAGAATCCTCTGTCCGTCCGCGCCTGGCGGCACGAGGGCGAGGTGTGGGTGCTGGCGGTCAACTCGTCCGACAAGCCGCTGGACGCCAAGCTAGACCTTTCCGGGAAGTTCTCGTCGGCCGCGGCGGCATTCGGTCCAGCGCCGCAGCTAATGGACGGGACAAGGCTGTCGCTCGCGCTCAAGCCGCTCGAGCCGGCCCTCGTCCGCATGCGCTAGCGAGCGCGGAAGCGCCGCTCAATAAATGAGCGCCCCGCCTCAATAAATGAGCGCCCCGCCATCGGCCGTCAGAAACGGTGGATGGCGGGGCACGGGTTTTGATTGGCTTGCGATGCGCCCGTGCGTCAGCCGCGCGGACTTGGCACGCATTCTGCTTTATGCCCCCTAGCCCCGCATCGGGGCGGGAACAAGGAGAATAGTTAATGGCACAAGCAGGGAAACCCCAGAAGATAGACCTCGACACGCGTATCGGCGAACGTTTTGAGCCGATTCCCATCACGCCGCGCGAGATGGTGAAGTCGCTTGACAGCGACTCGTCGAAGATGAACGGTCTCGTGCTGGACGGGACGACGTACAGGCTGAGCGACCGCTTCTACAAGACTCTTGCGGCCGAGCTGGGCATTCCCTACGGGGTGTTCGGCTTCTTCACGCCGCACGAGGTGATGACGAGGGCGGCGGAGAAGCTGCCGGACCTGCCGCTCAGGGTGACTGTGGACACGGCGCAGGGGCAGGCTCTCGGCCTGACGCAGAACAAGGGGCTGCCGATGCCGGTGAGGTTCATCGAGAACGTGCTGCACGAGGACCGTCGCCTGCAGGAGGTCGAATACGGGAACGGCGTCCTGAGCGCCCTGCTGGACCTTGACGACCCGTGGGAGGTGCCGAACGACAGCACCTACCACGTGCGCGTGCGCTGCCGCGTGCCGGTCGACGGCGTGGGCATGCCGGACATGAGCCTCGCCACCTGGCGGCAGGTGTGCTCGAACGGTGCGGCAAGGACAACAGCGGCGAGCATTTCCGCCGCCTCCTGACGTCCTTCAGCAATCCCTCCGGCGTAGAGATGCTGCAGAGCAAGATGTGCACGGCGGCGGGAACGAAGGCGTCGGTGGGGGAGGTCGTACTGCTTGAGGGGCTCATCCGCCGCTCCGTGGCGAACACGCGCAACCAGATGCTCCTGCGCGAGCGGCTGTACGAGCTGGCGGAGAACCCGTGCGTGCGCTACGGCGTGACGGACCTCTCGAACATCGGCATGAAGAAGCGCGCTCTCCTGCCGGTCGGATGCAGCGTGGCGGACCTCCTCAACTTCGCCTCCGAGCTGGCCACGCACCATTCCGAGCTGCTCAAGCCGGAGTCTACCCTCCAGACCTTCGCGGGCACGGTGCTCTCCAAGGGGTTCGACCTGGAGGAGCTCTATCCGAACGCGCGCCGCACGAGCGACTTCTACCTGCGTGGCGTGGACTTTTCGAGGGAGGCCGCGTAGGATGGCGTACGAGAGGCGCAACTACCAGGTGGAGGCCATAGCAGAGTGCCTCGAGGCATTTGCGGCACGCAAGCGCGAGTCCGTGCTGCTGGAGTCGCCTGTCGGGTCGGGGAAGACGTACATGGCGCTGGAGGTGATCCACCGCTTCCAGGAGTCGCTCGGCCGCCGTCTCAAGGTCGGATGGGTGGCGCCGCGCCGCCTGCTCCTGCAGCAGACGATGGAGGCGAACCGCGACCTCTACCGGGACGACATACGGCCGATATCCCTCTTCGAGCGGATGCCGCCGGAGGTCGACCTGGTGGTGCTGGACGAGGCGCACCACGAGGCGACGCAGAGCTGCGTGATCCTATACGAGAAGATGCGCGCGAAGTGGACTCTGGGGCTCTCCGCGACGCCGCTCAGGACTGACCGGATGAAGCTCTCGTTCCAGGAGACCGTGCGCACGTGCTCCATCGCCCGCCTGATCAGGGAAGGGTACCTCAGCCCGTTCCGCTCATATCTCGTGCCGAACTACACGGTGGACGAGGTGGCGGACTTCTACCTCGCGGACGTGGAGCGCTGGGGGAAGAGCCTGGTGTACTTCGCCACCATCGCCGAATGCGTGGCGTTCAAGGCGCGGCTCGCGAAGGGCGGAGTCGGCTGCGAGGTGGTGACCGGCGAGAGCGACAAGGACATGCAGATGGCGGCGTTCGCGAACGGCGCGGTGCAGGTGATCGCGAACGTGGCGATGCTGACGGAGGGCTTCGACCAGCCTGACGTCATGAGCATCTTCGCGCGCGACGCCTCGCGCCTGCCGACTATCCAGATGTGCGGGCGCGGTCTCCGCCGGGCGCCGGGAAAGGCGGCGTGCAACATCGTGCAGAGCGCTAACTCGAGCTACCTCTTCGAGAGGGTGGCGCCGCCGCTCAACGCCTACCGCTGGCAGCAGGGCCACTGGCTCGCGCTCTCGGACGGTACCGAGGAGATCGAGCGGACGCTCCAGGAGACGCTGCGCAGGATGGGCGACCGCCAGAAGCAGGAGGAGAGCATGCGTCCGCGCACCGTGCATCGGGCAGTGCGCGCCACTGGCGAGCGGTTCAGGCGCAAGCTGGACCGCCTGACGCGGGCCGAGCAGGCGGAAAGGGACTACTACGAGCAGTACGGCAGCCTTTACGACGCGATCCGCCGCTTCTGCCGCGAGGCCTATTCGGCGTGCTGGGGCGAGGACATGCCGCCGGTGGCGATCCACCTGAGCAAGTCGCTGTCCATCGACCGTGCCAAGACGGGATTCCTGCCGAACTTCGTGCGCGACGGGGACAGCCTGGTGCCGGCGGTGGTGGTCAACCTCCGCAACTGCGTGCATCCCGTCGGCGGACGGCCGGTCTCGCCGCAGCGCCTCGGGATCGAGATTCTCCGGTCGCTCGTGCGCATGCAGATGGAACGTGTCCCGGAGACGGGGCGGACGGATGTGGACGGCGTGCTTTTCGGCCTTGGCTACGACGCGGGAAAGAACCGCTACATGCGGGATTCTCCGTTCGCTTCGGCCCTCCAGTCGGCGAACGCGCATCTGCCGCCCGTGGCGTCCATGCTTGGGAACGCGATGTGGAACCCGTTCTCCGCCACGGAGAAGGGCGACGGGCGCTACTATCTTGACCATCACGCAACCGCGTTCGTTATGGTATAATACGCCCATGGCAACCGGAAACTATACAGACGACAATATCCAGCACCTGAGCGCGATGGAGCATATACGCCTGCGCCTCGGGATGTACATAGGCAGGGCGAGCGACGGCAGCGACTACGACGACGGCATATACGTGCTGCTCAAGGAGGTCATCGACAACGCGATCGACGAGTTCATCATGGGCTACGGGCGGCGCGTGGAGATCAAGCTCGACTGGAACAGCGGCGCGTGCAGCGTGCGCGACTACGGGCGCGGCATCCCGCTCGGCAAGGTCGTGGACTGCGTGAGCGAGCTGAACACCGGCGGCAAGTTCAACACGGAGTCCTTCCAGTTCTCCGTGGGCATGAACGGCGTGGGCACCAAGGCCGTCAACGCGCTCTCGGACAGGTTCTACGTCCGTTCCGTGCGCGACGGCGAGTTCTCCGAGGCGCTGTTCGAGAAGGGCGAGCTGAAGAGCAAGAAGCGCGGCAAGTGCAAGGACGCGAACGAGCGCAACGGCACGCTGGTGGAGTTCCTGCCGGACGGGACGATCTTCAAGAAGTTCCGCTTCCGCGAGGAGCACGTGATGCGCCGCCTCAAGATGTACGCCTACCTGAACGCCGGCCTCACGCTCGACCTCAACGGGCAGCGGGTCGTGAGCGACGAGGGGCTTGCGGACCTCATCGCGGACGAGGCGCAGTTCGAGAAGATATACCAGCCTTTCCACTACCGCTCCAAGACGCTCGAGTTCGTGTTCACCCACACGAACCGCTTCTCCGAGGAGTACTACTCCTTCGTGAACGGGCAGCACACCACGGAGGGCGGCACGCACCTTTCCGCGTTCAAGGAGGGCCTCACCAAGGCGCTGAACGAGTACTCGAAGAAGAAGTTCGACGGCGACGACGTGCGCGAGGGCATCATCGGCGCGGTGGCGATCCGCCTGCAGGATCCCGTGTTCGAGGGACAGGCCAAGACGAAGCTCGGCTCGCCCGAGATCCGCAGCGAGCTGGTGGCCGAGATCAAGAAGCAGGCCGAGGCGCTCTTCCACAAGAACCCCACGGAGGCCGACAAGCTGATCGCCAAGGTGGAGGAGACCTCCAAGCTCCGCAGCCAGCTGAACACCATCAAGAAGCAGGCGCGCGAGCGGTCGCAGGCCGTGAGCGTGCGCGTGCCGCAGCTGAAGGACTGCAAGAACCACCTGAAGCTCGACAAGATCAACAAGAAGACGGGCCGCCCCGAGGGCGAGGACACGATGATCTTCCTCACCGAGGGCGTCTCCGCCGGCGGCACGCTGAACCGCAGCCGCAACGCCGAGAACCAGGCCGTGTTCTTCCTGCGCGGCAAGTGCCTCAACACGTGCGGCCTCGCGAAGGACGTCCTCTACAAGAACGCGGAGTTCTTCAACCTCATCAAGACGCTCGACATCGAGGAGACGCTCGAGCACCTGCGCTACGGCAAGATCATCATGCGCTTCTACAAGCAGCTCGTGATGGACAAGCGCGTGTTCATCCTCGAGACCCCGCTCTTCCGCGTGCGCAACAAGAAGGAGCAGTACTACTGCTTCTCGGACGAGGAGCGCGAGCAGGCCATCGCCAAGTGCGGCGCGGGCGGCTCGAAAGTGGAGATCACGCGCTTCAAGGGGCTTGGAGAGCTGAATCCGGAGGAGTTCGCGGATTTCATCGGGCCGGACATGCGCCTCACGCCCGTCGGCTGCCACGACGACACGGAGCTCGACAAGACGATCAAGTTCTACATGGGCGCGAACACGCCCGAGCGCAAGGACTACATCATGGACAATCTCGTCTGCGACTCCAGCGAGTTCTGACGTTGCCCCCAGATTGAAATATGCCGATTACCCCCTTGACGGCAGGACGGGGTTCTGATATCATATGCCCTCAAATTTCCGGCGGGGTAGGTACTTCGACGGGATCACAAGGAGTAAAGAAGAAATGGCTATCAAAGTTGGCATCAACGGCTTCGGCCGTATCGGCCGCATGGTGTTCCGCGCCGCGGTCGAGAACTTCGCGAACGACATCGAAGTGGTCGGAATCAACGACCTCCTCGATCCTGACTACCTCGCGTACATGCTCAAGTACGATTCCGTGCACGGAATCTTCAACCACGACATCAAGGTCGACGGCACGAATCTCGTGGTCGACGGCAAGGCGATCCGCCTGACGGCCGAGAAGGATCCGGCCGCCCTCAAGTGGGGTGACGTCGGCGCCGAGATCGTCGTCGAGTCCACCGGCCTGTTCCTCACGGACGAGAAGGCCCGCGCCCACATCACGGCCGGCGCCAAGAAGGTCATCATGTCCGCTCCCTCGAAGGATGCGACCCCGATGTTCGTCTATGGCGTCAACCACACGACCTACGCCGGACAGGACATCATCTCCAACGCTTCCTGCACGACGAACTGCCTCGCGCCTCTCAGCAAGGTCATCCACGAGAAGTTCGGCATCAAGCGCGGCCTGATGACGACGGTCCACGCCGCCACGGCGACGCAGAAGACGGTCGACGGCCCGTCCAAGAAGGACTGGCGCGGCGGCCGCGGCATCCTCGAGAACATCATCCCGTCCTCGACGGGCGCGGCGAAGGCCGTCGGCAAGGTGCTTCCCGACCTCAACGGCAAGCTCACCGGCATCTCCATGCGCGTTCCCACGAGCGACGTCTCGATCGTCGACCTCACGGCCGAGCTCGAGAAGCCTGCCACGATCGAAGAGATCAAGGCGGCGGTGAAGGAGGCCTCTGAGGGTTCCCTCAAGGGCATTCTGGGCTACACCGAGGACGCGGTGGTCTCCACCGACTTCCGCGGCGACGCCCGCACGTCGATCTTCGACGCCGACAAGTCCATGTGCCTCGATCCGACCTTCGTGAAGCTCCTCTCCTGGTATGACAACGAGTGGGGCTACTCGAACAAGGTCCTCGAGATGGCTCGCGTCATCGCGAAGTAACTTGCGCACATCCGCTTTGCGGACAAAAAAGGATGCGGCTTCGGCCGCATCCTTTTTTTGTCGCGTTTGCCGCCTGCGGCGCGGGTGTGGTATAATTTCACCTCAAACCACAAGGAGAACAAGATGGCATCATTCGCTAGAAAACTTCCTGTGCTGGCCGCGGCGTTCGCGTTTGCCGCCAGCGCTTACGCCCTGACGTTCAAGATATCCGCCGACAGGGAGAACTGCCTCTACCGCTGCGGCGAGACGGCCACGTTCGCCGTGACCGCTGTAGGCACGAACGGACAGCCTGTAACCGAGGGGAGCGTATCGGCCACCGTGGACAACTTCGGTCCGCAGCAGCAGGTGAAGCGGACCGTCGATCTCGCGAAGGAGAATCCGTTCCGCCTCTCCGGCACGCTTTCCGCGCCCGGGTTCCTGCGGCTAACCGTGTCGGCCGGGAAGGGCAAGCCGACGATGTTCGGCGTCGGATACGAGCCCGAGAAGATCGAGAAGGGCAGCCCGTCGCCGGCGGACTTCGACGCGTTCTGGGCGAAGGCCGTGGCCGATCTCGACGCAACGGTGCCCGCAGACCCGCAGCTGAAGCTGCTGCCGGAGCGTTCTGCAGGGGCGTTCAACTTCTGGCGGATCAGCTTCGCCACCTGGGGCGGCACGCGCGTGTACGGCTACCTTTCGATCCCCAAGGACGCCTCGGCCGAGAAGAAGTATCCCGTGCGCTTCCAGGTGCCGGCTGCAGGCAACGGACGCGCTCACTGGACGAACAACATGCAGGGCGCGGACGACGCCATCTGCATGCTCATCACGGTGCATCCATACGAGCCGCCGTTCGACCTCGACGAGCTGGAGAAGTGCTTCGCGGCGAACGTGGCGTCGCTCAAGGAGAAGTACGGCACGTCCTCGTACGCGGTGTCCGGCATCGCGAAGTCGCGCGAGGACTACTACTTCTACCGCGCGCTCCTCGGCATCAACCGCGCCGCCAACTGGCTAGCGGCGCGTCCGGAGGTGGACCTTTCGCACTTCACGTACTCCGGCACGTCCCAGGGCGGAGGGTTCGGTTTCCTCCTGCTGGGCCTCAACCGCCACTTCACGAAGGGCGTGATGTACGTGCCCGCGATCACCGACACGATGGGCTACCTGAAGGGCCGCCAGAGCGGTTGGCCGCGCATCGTCGAGAACCAGCGCGAGGAGGACAAGGCGGCGGCGGAGCGTAATGCGCCGTACTTCGACGGCGCGAACTTCGCCTCCCGCATCGCCTGCCCGGTGCGCGTGGCCGTGGGCTTCGCGGACAACACTTGCGCGCCGTGCGCCGTCTATTCCGCGTACAACGCGATTCCCGTGAAGGACAAGCAGATCGTCCACGGCATCGGCATGACGCACAGCTGCTTCCGCAAATTCTATGAAGAACTTGGCAAATGGCAGAAGGAGAAGTAAGATGAACGTTTCACGCAGAGGATTCCTGTGGCTCGCCGGCGCGGCGGGCACGACCACGCTGGCCGGGGGATGCGCGTCCGGAGGCCTATTCACTGGCGGCCCGGCGGCGCACGATCCCAACCTGACCGTGCTTTTGAGCGACATCCACGTCAACGGCCAGAAGGACGGCGACGTGTTCCAGCGCTCGAAGATCATGGAGACGGTCGCGGAGATCCTGAAGCTCGATCCGCTGCCGTCGCGCGCGGTCGTCTTCGGCGACCTCGCCTGGCTCTGGGGCAACAAGATGGACTACCAGTGCAGCGCGCCATACCTGAAGCTGCTGGAGGACGCGGGCATCCCCGTGACGATAGGCATGGGCAACCACGACCGCCGCTCCACCTTCCTGGAGGTGCATCCGCGCTACGCGAAGACGACGAAGGTCCCAGGCCGGATCGTCAGCGTCGTGGATGCGGGGGCGGTGGACTTCCTCATGCTCGACGGCCTGCAGGGTACGGACGACCGCGGCCCGAAGGATATGGGTCCCGTCCCGGGCGCCCTCTCGAAGGACCAGCAGGACTGGGTGCTGGACGCGCTTCCTAAGTGGAAGAAGCCCGTGTTCGTCTGCTCGCACTTCCCCGTGCACGAGCTGAAGGCGGGCGGCAAGCCGCTAGACAAGCTGCTCGTCGAATCGCGGAACGTGGCTGGCTACATCCACGGGCACGACCACCGCTGGTACACGAAGTTCATGCGCAAGGGATGGAGCTACACTAAGATCAAGCGTACGCTCTGCCTGCCGTCCACGGGCCACTGGGGCGACATCGGCTACGCGCTGATGCGCACGGAAGGGGACAAGGCCGTGGTGTCGCTCCGCCAGCGCGACTTCTACTATCCGCGTCCCGAGCCGATGGATCCGGCCGACCGCGAGATATGG
>CACWSW010000097.1 GCA_902763655.1 uncultured bacterium | reverse complement strand
CGGCACCATGGTGATCTTCAGGTAATAAAAAATGGGAGGGCCGCGCGGCCGTATGGGGAGGGTCGCAGTTTACTGCGACCGCCGACTCGGTCGCAACAAGTTGCGACCCTCCCACGGTAGGGCGAGGCGTCCCGCCGAGCCGCGCGCCGCCAAGATGGCGGCTCCCCATGCGGGAGGGCCGCAATTTATTGCGGCCGACGGCGAGAGGGGCGGCGGTGGGGAATGCGGTCGCAACAAGTTGCGACCCTCCCGGTTGAGTTTTAAGGGGGGAATTTCCCCGTTGCGAACAGGGGCTGTTTTTGGCATAATGTTTGCACTGGACCTGTTTGATGTGTCGTAGCATTCTGCAGTGGGCGTTCAGCCGGTTCGGCTTGAGCTGCAGAAGCCGCGGAAAACGGGTCGGGAGGATCCGTCAACAGAAGAATTTTAGGTTAAGAGGATGAGACAGATGAAGAAGATGCTGGTTGCGATTGGAATGATGTCCGCGACGTGCGCGTTCGGTAACGTGTTCGACGACTGCGTCTACTGGTTCTGCGGCGGACGCGACTCGAATGGCGACGGTCTTCTGCAGGCCGACGAGCTGCCCGACACGATGCACGCGAATGACGCCGCGCACAATGCCCACAAGTGTACCGTCTATGGATGGGGCAACGTGTCGGGCATGCAGGCGCTCGGCGTTCAGCTGCGCGAGGAGGATGTGTTCTGTCCCGCGCAGGGCGTGACGAACCGGACGCTCTGTCTCTTCCTGCCGCAGAGCCAGGAACGCGTGGATAATGGCAACGGAACGGTCACGACCAACTACTGCAACAATTCCGTCCTGCTGAACACCCAGCTGCTGTCGCTGGCGCCTGGGAACGAGTACACGTGCATCATGCGCATCCGCCGCGAACGGCCGATCGGAAACGAGTGGTTCTTCAACTGCTATGCCTCGAAGGATGGCGGTTTCCTCCTTGGTTTCAACACAAGCGGCGCCTTCATCTCTTACGGTTACAATAGTTGCCTCTCCGTCTCGAATCCCGGAGACCTTCCCACGAACTGCTGGGCGGACGTTTCGATCGTGGTCTCCAACCAGACCGTCCGCCTCGGCCTCTGGAGAGACAAGCAGCTGCCGAGCGCCAGCCGCGGCAGTGGCGTACGCTATGCGTTCAAATCGGCAAACGTGAATACGAGCAAGTACAATCTGGATCTCACGATGCAGAAAATGCTGCTCGGTACGCAGGACACGCACACCAAGCGAACGGCGAAGACCACGAACACGGGCAAGATGTTCTCCGGCTCGTACCAGCAGATCGCGTTCTGGAACCGCGCGCTCTCGGACGAGGAGGTGCTGGAGGCGTGGCACACGCCGATGACGGACGTGTGGCGGCTGGGCCTTGTGAACGACTCGACCGCCGAGGTGGGCGGCACGGCGTCCGACACGACCACGGTGGACGTCGACGCGATCACGGCCGACGGCCGCTGGCAGGACGTGCCGGGATCGCTCCAGGCGGACGGCACGCTGAACCTCGACTTCACCTTCCGCAAGACGCGCTTCGGCGCGGCGTCTTCTGCGGCGAACGTCGTCACGCTGCCGCAGCTCCTCTGCGTGCGCACGCTTTCGACGGCGGCCGAGGGCGCGGCATCCGTGAGGGTGAACGGCACGTTGGCCGGGACGATCCGCCTGAAGCCGAACGCGACGAATACGCTCTTCCTCGCGGCCAAACTGTTCAACGCGACGACGGCCAACCGCATCTCGCTCACGCGCATGGACGGCGGATCGGCGGCGATCGGCCTCGACCAGATCAAGCTGACCGGTTCCTTCCAGGCCGGAATGCAGAACAACGGTGCGGGCGAGTTTTCCCATACGCCCGGATGCTGCGCAGACATCGGCTGGGGGCAGGTGAGCGACTGGTTGGAGGTGCGGAACGCCTACAACAGCTCGAAGGGATCCAACACGACGAACTACTGGATGCACGTCGTGGTTCCTGAAGAGGCGGCCACTTACGGCTGCACCTACACCGTGCGGATGAACCAGACCAACGCCGGCGCGGCGAACACGAACGTCGTGAAGCTCTGCGTGAACGGCGTGGAGAAGATCGCGTACACGAACGACGCGGGGTTGGCGGTGAGGCAACTGCCCAATTCGTGGGAGAACTACGAGATTCATTTCGAGCCAGGCGAGCTGAAGGCGGGCGACAATATGTTCTGGTGGAACCAGTACACGGCGAACAGGGACGGCAGTACGCCCTGCACCTACATCGACTTCCACCGTTTCGAGGTGGTGCCCAAGCCGAACGGCACGATGCTCATCTTACGATAAGCGCAGTAAAGCCATGTCACTCGGAAGACGAGACTTCATCAAGACGGCGGCGGCGTTCGGCGCGGCCGGGCCGGCGCTCGCGCAAGGCGCGTCCGCGCCCAACTTGCGCGTCGGGATCCTTTCGGACATCCATGTCACGGCGCTTTCGAACGCCGACTGGTTCGAGAAGGCCCTGCGCTACTTCGACGGGCGCAAGGTGGACGCCGTGCTCATCACCGGCGACCTTACCACTTGGAACAAACTGTCGGAGTTCGAGGCCGTCGCGACCACCTGGTTCAAGGTTTTCCCCGGCGACCGGCGCAGCGACGGCGGCACGGTGACGCGCCTCTTCCTCACCGGCAACCACGACGTGGACGGCTTCGCCTACGCCGGGGCAAAGTTCAAGACGCGCGAGGAGGCCGAGCCCGAGAGCTTCTTCTTCCACCGAGACGAGTTCTGGCGGCGTCTCTTCCACGAGGGCTACGAGCCGATCCGCGCGCGGACGGTCAAGGGCTACACGTTCATCCTCCGTAACTGGCACTCCCAGGTCGGCCATCCCAAACTCAAGGCTGGCGACAAGTTTCCCCTTGCGGTCGGGATGCCCGACGAGGCGAACCCCGCGCCGGCGTTCCTCGCGAAGACGGCGCCCGCGCTCCCGAACGACCGTCCGTTCTTCTACGCCCAGCACGATCCCCTGTGCGGCACCGTGAACCTGTCGTCCGGCCGTCCGTTCGACGAGACGGCGAAGGCCCTTGCCGCGTTTCCGAACGCCCTTGCGCTCTCGGGCCACAGCCACTATTCGCTGACGGACGAGCGCTCGATCTGGCAAGGGGCGTTCACGGCGGTCAACTGCTCTTGCGCGCGCGGCTACGCCTTTACGCCGCCTGGCCGCGAAAACGGGCACTCCACGGCCGACGCCAACCGCGATCCGCCGTTCGAGATGGACATGATCGACATCAAGCGCGTGAAGCAGGGAATGGTGATGGAGGTGTACGACGACCGCATCACGTTCCATCGGCGCGAGTTCGTCTGCGACCGGCAGCTGGGTCCCGACTGGACGGTGCCGCTCTTTGGCGGGCGCACGGTGCCGCCGAACGGAACGCCGAAGTACGATTTTACGGCGCGTGCCGCAGCCGCCCGGGCGCCCGTGTTCCCGGCGGATGCTGAAGTCTCCGTGGCGGAGATCGACGACGGCCACCGCCGCAACAAGGCCGGCACGAAGCTCGATCCGAAGCCGCGGAAGCAGGTCGTTGCGTCCTTCCCGCCGATCGTCACTGGCGCCGCGTCGCCGAGCCGGGGGTTCGAGTTCTCGGTGACGGCCGAGATGCGCGTCGCCGACATGACGCAGGTGCTTCAGGAAAAGCGCGTGTTCTCCCCGAACGCCTACATGGCCGAGGAGGAGGACGTGGAACCTGTGACGTGCGCGTTCGCGCGCGCGGACATCCCGAAGCGGCGCGACGTGCGCTTCGTGGTGCGCCCGATCGACTGCTGGGGCAACAAGGGTGCCGCCATCGCCTCGCCGTGGCGGAGATTCTCCACTTGACCGCATCCGGCCAGAGGGGCGCAATTCCCCGCGGTATCTTCTGTTGAAACAACTTATTTGAAACAACTTGCCTTTGGCGCGCGGGCTAACTCGCCCGCGCCCATTTGCCGATCCTCAAACTATCACGATTCTGGATGTTCAAGGTACACCCGCAGGACAATGTTGTTCTTGAAAGTTGTCTTGGTTGTTTCCAAATTCCAATACGCATGGGTGAAAAACGCAGGTACCCTAGTGGACTGCAGGGCGTGTTTCCGTTTGACGGCGAAGGAGGTAAATGTTATCATTTTCACGCATCCGTTACAAAGGAGAGAAACGATGGGAAAAATCATATTCTTTGTTTGCGTTGCGTTGGCCTTCGGGGCGAACGCCGCCACGTATGACGCCTCCACCGGTTACGTGACTTTGTTGGTCGGAGGCACCAATTCAGGCGACATGCCAATCACCACCAATGCGGTGACGACCGCAAAGGGGGAGTATTTCTGGAGCGACCATCTCGCCCTCCATGCCGGCACGAACTACTACGCGAACTTGAATTTCCGTTCCTTTGCGCGTGCGTCAACTTATTCGGCGATAACCTATCCGGTTCCCTGCAACCGCTTCGTGCTGCACAACGCCACGATGAACTACAAGTGCGGGTATCCGTCGAAGATGGTGTTTGAGAACGAGGGAATCTTCGTGGTCGGCAAGGCGAGCTTTCTGATCAACGCCGACAACTGCCTGCTCGGAGGCGTGGCGGGCACGATGACGGTTCAGGAAACTTCCGCCAGCACGCCTTTCACCTGGGCGACCTGCACGTCCGGGTATCCGACCCCGGGACATGGCTTCCGGGTGGAGGCGAAGATCGTGGGAGACGAGGACCAGATCATGCGCATCACGACGCCGGCCGACCATTCTGGGCGCGTGTACTTCATGGGAGACATGTCCGAATACCTTGGCACGATCAACACGATCAGCAACTTGCTCTACGCGGGTTCTTCCCTTTCGACGAAGGCCGTCAACGCCACGAAAGGCGGCGAGGTCCTCACGTGCGGCGCGGACGGCGCGTCCATCTCCATCCCGAACGTGACGCTGGACGCCACCTCGGCGATCGGGTGCGCGGCCGCGAACGCGTTCGAGGTGGGCACGCTATCGCTGGGCGACGGCGCCACCGTGCGCGGATTTGTGTCCGAGACGGGCGCGTCGGGGTGCGTGACGGTGACGGACTCCTTCACGGCGACCGGAAAGATCCGCATCACCCTCGACATGCCGATTGACGGGGCGACGGGAGACGTGACGCGCGTCGCCGTGCTGCGCGTGGCGAAGACGGCGGGCGCGTTCACGCGGGAGCAGCTCGAATTCGGCGAGCGTTCGCGTCTCGCCGGCGTCACGCCGTCCGCGTTGCCGGAGGTCACGGCGCTCGAGGTGGTGGACGAGGGCGAGTGGACGGTGGCATACGCGACCTGGCGGCAGGTCATCCGCCAGATCGAGGCGGTGACCAGCGCCGCGACGGCGGGCACGTTCAACCTGGCGACGACCTGGTCGAACGGCAAGACGCCCGCCGAGAACGCGGGACTGGACTTCTACTCATCCCTTACCTGCTATCTGCCGAAGACCTTCGCCGGGCGGACGTTCACAACCACGACCACGTTCTTGCTGAAGGACAGCGGAAGCTATGCGTTCTCCAACCTCACCATGAACGCCGGGCAGATGTTCCGGATGTGGCCCGGCGGGACCATCACGTTCAACGTCCCGATCACGGTGAACGGGACGTCCTCGCAGGCGCTCACATGGACGCTCGGCCAGCGCACGACAATTAAGCACACGCGCCCCATCATCTCCGCCGCCACGCAGATCATCGGCATCCGCGCGCCGAGTTCCTCAAGCGACTGGGGCTGTTGCTCGTGCCGTCTCTCGGCGGACAACACGGATTCTTTCTCGGGAAAGTGGATCGTGCGGTATCTGACGCCCGCGCAAGCCAACCCCACGCAGTACATGGCGTTTGCCGTATGCGAACAGGCCAATCTCGGCAAGCCGTTCCCTGCGTTCACTTTTGACGCGCTGAAGGTGGAGAACTGGCAGTCGCTCGAACCGGACGCCGAGGACGTGGTGCTGGACGATCCGACGCGCGGCGTGTGGCTGGAGGGCAACGCGCAGCTGATCTCGGACGCAGGGCGCTCCCTCACGCTCGCCTCGCCCGTCACGTGGGCGGGCACGGTGCGCAAGTCGGGTCCGGGCGCGCTTGTGCTGGCGAGTCCGCTGAAGCCCAGGTACGTGGGAGCCGACCAGGTGGCGGAGCCGGTTGCGGGAACAAACGTGCTGAAGGTCATCGAAGGGGGCCTGAAGGTCTCCACCACGAACGCGGTCGACGGCCTTGCGCTCGTGTTTGGCGCGGGCGGGAAGCTGTTGCTCGACCTCGAGCCGGAGGACGTGTCGCTGAAGGACTGGGGCGTGTACGACGTCAAGTGGGCGGCGCCGTTCTCGCTGGACGACGGTGCGGAGGGGATTCCCGTCGCGTTTGCGGACGCGGACGAGACGCCGCCGGCAACGGTGTTCACGCGCGCGGTGGCCACGGTGCCGTCCGACCAGGCGAACGCGGTAAAGGGGATGCTGAGGATGCCGCGCCCGTGGAAGTCGTACGATTCCACCCTCTCGGTGCGCGACAACGGCAACAACACGTCCACGATTCTCGCCACGTACCGTCCATCCGGCATGACCGTGATCATCCGCTAGCTTGCCGGCGATGGGCGAGGAATGTAGCTTTGTCGCGCCGGGGTGGGTGCTCGATGGGCAGGGACGGCTCATGCGCGAGCTGAAGCCGCACATGGGGCGGCGCCTGCCCGATTTCGACTATTCCCAGCGGCGCATCTACGAGATCACGATCGTGCTGGAAGACCGCCGGCCCATTCTGGGGCGACTGGTCAAGCGGGGCGAAGGCGATTGGGCCGTGGAGCCCACGGAGATCGGCGGAATCGTGCTTGCCTGCTGGCGCGAGATCGCGGTGCGCTGGCCGCAGGTGGAATTGATCGAGGATCAGCTCATGCCCGAGCATTTCCACGGCGTGCTCTTTGTGAAGGAGCAGCTGCCCAAGGGCAAATCGCTCGGCAATATCATCGGCTCGTTCAAATCGCGATCCACGAGCGAGGTGGGGAAGTACCTCGCCGCACGCGGCGGGGAGCCAAACCCCGCACGCGGCGAGGGGCCAAACAGGGGGCCCGGTTCGGCTCGCGGGCGCGTGCGCCCGCGTTTCTGGGCCGATGGCTATGTGGATACCATCCTTTTCGGCAAGGGGCAGCTCGCCAGAATGATCCACTACCTGCGCGACAATCCGCGGCGGCTCGGCGTGAAGCGCGAGCATCCCGAGCTCTTCAAAGTGACCCGTGAGCTCAAAATCGAGGGCATCGGGCGCTTCTCCGCCATCGGCAACCACTTCCTCCTCACGCGCTCGGCCTTTCACCAGATCCAGGTTTCGCGGCGGTATTTCGCCTACGCCCGCGATGCGCGTGGCAATCTCCTGAAAGATGCGCCGCCGGCCGCCGCCACGCATGAATTCGAGGAAAGGCTCGCCGCGGCGCTGGCTGCCGGGAAAGGCGGCGCGGTGCTTGTCTCGCCGTGCATCAGCCAGGGCGAACGCGAGATCGCGCGCCGGGCCTTTGCGGCGGGCTACCGCGTGATCACCCTCGCCAACAAGGGCTTTTCGCCGCTCTATAAGCCGGGCGGCAAGCTTTTCGAATCCTGCGCGGCCGGTAACCTGCTGATGCTCGCGCCCGTCGGCTGGCCCTATCAGCCGGCCGAGAAGCCGATGACACGGATCGATGCGCTGGTCTTGAATCGAATCGCCCAGCTGATCGCCGGCGAGGGCGCGTGCGAGATCGACTACAAGGGCGCGACGCTCGCGAATGTCGACGCCGAGGTCTGTAAAGTGGTATAGCCCGACGGGAAAATCCTCCCAGCTTTTCTGAATCGACTGCTTGTCAAAAAAGACCGGAATGTGGTATGATAACCACACGAAGAATTGCATGAAGGAGTGCAGAAGATGAGGAGACAGATTGGTTTGGTCGCGCTGATCGCGGCGGTGTCGTTCGGCGCGGCGGCGCGCGACGTGACGAATTTGACGGTGGCGGACGGTACCGCCACGGTGACGTTTGAGGCCGGGACGGAGGGCGATTCGCACGTCCTCTACTACGTGTGGAGCAACGACGGCGTCGACAAGGGAACGCCCCTCGCCGCCTGGCCGAACGTCTACCGAGTGGACCGCATGGCCGACGACGCGACGAGCTACGAGTTCGCGTTGCCAGCCGCCGCGTCCCTGACGGGCCTGTACGCCTGCCGCGCGATGCTGGCCTCTTCCGCGAAGAAGTACGACTATTTCGTCGAGGGCGTCAAGTCTACGAAAAGCACAAGCTGCTTTGTCAGCACAGGGTTCAAGCCAGTTGGCGGGAAGACGGCTATTGCCATCGATTTTGCGCTGACAGCGGCCACCGCCCAGCAATACATTCTCGGCGTTAACACCACATATTCGTTGTGTGCATACGTGAATGGCTCCGGCGACAGTGGAAAATGGGCTTTCTCCAGCAACAACGGGACTGGTTCCTGGTCGAATCCCACCACGCTGGATTCCTCGACGGAGCGGACGAAGATCACGCTCGACACGACGGCCGTGGTAGATGGGCAGGCGGCGACGGTGTTCACGGTCACCACGCCGAGCGCCTCTGTCTCGCGTACGTCCACAGAGGCCCATACGAAGACGGCTGGATACTACTTGATGCTGTTCGGCCGGGCGAAATCAAACACGTCGATCGACAAGCAGACGGGCGCCACAATCTACTCCTGCGTCATCACGAACGGCGGCGCATGCGTGCGCGATTACCGGCCGTGCGTGTATGGCGACGTGGCCGGACTGTTCGACACCGTGAACAACACGTTCAATCCCTCTAGCGGCACGGTTGCCCTGACGGCGGTGGGCGCGCGCGTGGTCGGTGGCGCGGAGGCGGGCGACGTGGTGGTAGGCGCGTCCGCGTTCTGGTCGCAGGCGATTCCCGATTACACGACGCAGCAGCCGTACGTCGAGGAGCTGTCGCTGTCGTTCGCGAACGGCGGCTCGAAGCGTGGCCCCGCGCCGCTCACGCTCACGGGCGCGAACGACTGGGGCGGCACGTTCACGGTCTACGAAGGCACGCTCGTGGCCGATTTCGGACAGGGCCTCGCCGCCACGGACAACCTTGTCCTCAACGGCGGCGCGTACTGTCCGCTCACCTCCGAGGCGTTCACGGGCACATTCGGCGATCCGGACGGTCAGCTGCTGGTGGCCGCAGACGCCGTGGCCGCGGGATTCTCGGCCTACGGCCATCCGCTCACGGTGCGCCTCGGCGACGACCCGTCGAAGCCGCTCGTCGCGAGTAACGAGACGTACGCGCTGAAGAAGCTGATCCTGAACGATGCCTACGCCACGGACACGCTGACGCTGGAGAACGGAATCGACAGCCTCTGGGGTCCCAGCAACTCCCTTGAACTTGCGGTCTGTGCGGGAACGGCGATCGTCAAGGGATGCATCTCGAACGACAACGCCTTTATCAGAACGGGCGACGGCACGCTCGCACTGGACGGGACGAACTCTCTGAAGATAGTCCAGATTGGGGGCAACGGCCTGACGCTCGTGACCAACACCACGTTTAGGGCAACGGGTTGGATAACCGTGACGAACAGCGCACAGGTCGTCTTTTCAAACGCCGTGATGAACGTGGCGGGCCTGACGACGCATGGAGGGACGCACGTGCGAATCGTCGGCGGATCCGTGACGAGTGCCGGCAACTTTTACCCCGGAAACCGCATCACCAAGGTAGCGACGGTGATTCTTGACAATACGACCATGACGCTGGACAACAGCGATCACGTCTATCCGGGGTATTACAGCTCCGGCAGCAACTACGGGAATGCCGACCTGATCATCACAAACGGCGCGAACTTGACGGCGGGCTACCTTTACGGTCGCCATGGAACCATCCGCCAGTATAGCGGCACCGTGAAGATCTCAAACGCGGCAACGGGGGCGTTCAGGATTGGATGCCATGGGAGCGGCACGTGCAGCTACTATCTTTATGGCGGGACGCTTGAACAGACGGGAAAGACGTCCGACAGGGGCTTCCACATCGGCATCAACACCTCGAAAGGATCGCCGACCGGCAATCTGTTCATCTACGGCGGCGAAGCGATCATGCGCAGCAACTACGGGTATCTCGGCCGGTACAACGCGGGCGGGCACGAAGACAAGACGAGCGGCCGCGACACGGGGAACCTCTACGTGCGCGGCGGCTCGTTCAAGATGCCGTACAATGGCTGCTTATTCTATGTCGGGACGCAAGGCAACGGCACGTTCGAGGTGTCGGACGGAGGTGCGGCGGAGATTAACGGTGGTGTGCTCGCGTTGCCGATCACGTCCGTTGCCAATAACCGCAAAGGTACGATCAACATCCTCACGAACGGCACGCTGAAGGCGCGGCGCGTCTACAGCACATGCACGAACGACACGGCGACGCTCGTCCTTGACGGCGGCACGCTCGTCGCCAACACGAGCGCGTCGGAGAACTTCCTCTCCGGCTTCACGGCGGCCTCGGTCGGCGTGGGCGGCGCGACGGTGGACACGGCGGGATTCGACCTGAAGGTGTCGCAGGACTTCGCCGCGCGGGACGGGCAGACGTGGGACGTGGACGGGACGGCGGCGGCGCTCGCGGCGGCCCCCGCGTTCACGAAGGTGGGCGCGGGCACGCTCACGCTGCACGGCACGAACACCTACCTCTGCGCCACATGCGTCTCGAACGGCACGCTCGCCGTGACGGACGCGCAGAGCCTGCCCGCCACGACGACGCTGCGCGTGGCGACGAACGCGGTGGTCGACCTCTCCGAGAAGTCGCACACCGTCGCGAACCTGATGGGAAGCGGCCTCGTGACGAACGGCACG
>CACWSW010000096.1 GCA_902763655.1 uncultured bacterium | reverse complement strand
GTCCTTCTCCACCATCTTCATGAACCGCTGGAGGATGTCCCAGCCGTACGCCTCGTAGCCGCAGCCGAACGCGCCCTTGGCGAGTTCGCCCGCCGTGAACGGGGAAATCGCCCCGTTTACGTACGTGCCGGCCTTGTGCGGACCGAACGTCGGCTCGTACGGCGGATCGATCGTGAACCATTCGGCGAACGCCCCCGTGGCCGTGCGCCGCCGTTGGTATTCCTCGACGATCGACCGCTTCTGCCCGAGCGTGAGGATGCCTCGGTTGAGCGCGTAGGCGTCGGAGAGCGAGAGTCGCCCGTCCTCCTTGTCGTCGATGCCCTTGTCGGTGCCGAGGAACTTCTGATGCGTAAAGAAGCGCCCGTTCCAGAGATGCTTGAAGATGTTCGCCTTCAGCGCGTCGGCGCGGGCGCGCCAGGCAGCCGCCCGGTCGGCGCGCCCGAGGCGTTCGTTCATCGCGGCGAGCTGGTGCATCGCCTGCCACACGCCCGTGTTGTCGCCGTGGAAGGCGGGCATCGGCTCCCACGGATGGATGCGGCGGTCCGGCCCCGTGGACGTCATCGGCACGAAGTCCCACGTGTCGATGGTGAACGGACGGATACAGAGGCCGTATTCCGCGTTCCAGTGCCGCGGATCGCTCGTCTGCCAGTCGATGGCCTTCTCAAGCCTGGGCAGGACGGACGCCTCGTCGCCCGTCATCCGCCAGTAGAGATGCGCGGCCTCGACCGTCACGTACTCCACGTCCGCCTCCAGGTCGAGACGCGCGAGCGCCAGGTTGTCCTCGGGGAACAGCACGCGGCTCGTGTCGTCCACCATCGTCCAGTGTCCGTCGTCCAGCTGCTTGACGAGCTCGTAGAACATGCCGTCCGTCCGCTGCGTGTCGATGATCAGCTGGAGGAACGAGAGGCAGTCGCGCTCCCAGTGGCACCAACCCTTCATCTGGTGCGCGTGGTCGCGGATCCAGTTGTGGTTGCAGACGATCGCCTTGCCATCCAGGAAGATGAGCCGCCGGTTCGCCGCCACCACGTCGCGCAACGCCTTCATGAAGAACCCGATGTCCTTGCCCTGCGCCGTCAACACGCCGGGAACGGCGAGTTCGGGGTTGTTGTTCACGCTGCACTGCACAGCGCCGTTGCGCAAGCGCGGAAGGGGATGCATAAACTTGATCCGGCGTCCTCGGTTGATCGCGAGCTGCGCGGGGTCGAGCTTGGGCGGGACGCTCTGCCACGTGAAGTCGAGCCACGTCACGTCTCCGGGCGTGTCCGGGTGCGGCTCCAGCGTGAAGCCGCTCCTCGTCACGTTCGTCCGCTTGCCGTCAAGCCCGATCTGCCAGCGGCCGGCCCCGCTACCGAACGTCACGCCGCGCCCCGTCAGCTCAAACGCCGCGCCGCCAGCGTCGAACGCGACCTTGCCCTTCACGACGATGCGCCCGTTCTCGAATGCGACGGCATCCGCTCCGCCCATCACCGTCCAAGTTCCAGGCACGGACACGTTGCAGACCTTCTGTACCTTCACGAGTCCGGCAAGCCGCGTCACGCCGCCGACCGTCTCAAGTCCCGCGCGGTAATAGGCGTTCGTCACTACTCCCGCCACGCAGGGCGCGAGCGATGCCTCCAGCAACACGGACAGAACAACAAGGTTCTTTTTGTGGAACACCATAATTTTCTCCTCTAACGCGACAAGCCCATGAGGTCTTGAACCGGAACAATGGAATCGAAGAAATCGTCCGCCTCCACGATCGGAGCAAGATGGCCTTCGTACACGAGCGACGTCCGTATCGACTTGCCCTCATGCTTTCCGATCCGATCAACTTTCTGTTCCACCTCGCGCTCGACTTCGCGTCCGATCTCCCGTTGCCGTTTGATCTCGACTATGTACAGCGCGCGACGCGTCTGGATCAGAAGGTCGATCTGGACGCCAGAATCACCCATGCGACGATATGGCGCGGCAGACTCTATCAACGCATTGCCGAGATGAAGCGACGGGATCAACTCGGCGTAGTTGTTCACAATGAGATTTTCAAAGGAATACCCCATGACCGTCTCCCACCCCTCTAGTGCCGAGAGAGAGGCGAATGCGTACGATCCGTCATCTATTGCGTCCTTGGCCGGCTCAATGTATTTGAGGTAGAACCTGGCGTAGTTGTCCTTGATGCGATAACGACGCTCCCTGATCTTCGCTCCCGTCTCCGGATTTCTTCCGGCATCTAGCGCCACCAGGCCTGCCTCGCACAGCTGGCCAAGTGCGGACGAGAGTTTGCCGCCTTTTTCCATGCCCAGAGCCTCTGCCAGTTCTGTTACGGTCTTCGCACCCTCCGCGAGGTGCCGTATGACGCATCCGGAAAGACGAGACTGCCGCGTCACCACGTCGGTGAACATCTCGTCGAAGTCCGTCCGCAAGATGCTTTTCGCCCGGAACGCCATTTTCCTTATGTTTTCAACGGCGGAAAGGCTGGGGGCGATTTCTTCAAGGTAACGAGGGACTCCTCCTGTCACAGACAGGACATCCAGCATTTCGCGAGGCTCTATCCGTCCTGCCGCGGCGCCCCAGAACTTGACGCATTGCGAAAGCGGCAGCTCACCGACAATCATATCCAGCGAACGCCGACCGTAAAAAGCGCCATTGTCGATGAAGTTCTCCTTAATCCACCCGGAAATGCTCCCGCATAGGACGACGATCAGTCTGTCGTGTTTCTTCCAGTAGTTATCCCATACGATCTTGACCATATCGGAAAACATCGGGTCGTAATATCCAAACCATGAAACTTCGTCAATGAGAACGACCGTCTTTTCGTTGTCACGAATTTCCTTATCGAGGCGGATGAATGCGTTTAGCCAGTTTTGTGGCACGGTCTCTTCGGCACCTGTCTGTGCAGCTAGCTGGATTGCAAAAGCGGAAAGTTCGTCCGCGTTTGTGTAGCCATCTTTTGGTCGTACACCCTCTATTTTGATGAATCGGGCATTGGATATCTTGGCAAACTGCTCAATCAGCGTTGATTTGCCGATACGGCGTCTGCCACGGCAGGTACAAAGCGATGAAACGCGCTTCCCCCAAAGGGCCTTGAGGTCTTCCAATTGGCGCTCACGTCCAAAGAATTTCATAAGGTCACTCCTGAAAGATTACAATCATCCACAAGACATGCCGAATTATAACATTTAACATCCCCAGAAGTCAACTGTAAAAGTGCACCTATCTACTGTTTTCTGTAATTGGTGCACTTTTCATGACCGTCGATAAAGTGCACCTATTCACTGTTTCCGCAAATAGGTGCACTCCATATTGGAATCCGCCATCTTGGTAGCGGCCCAGCTGGCTCAGCAACCCGGACTCAGGAATTATTTCAATGCTGGTTTACCAGTCGGTGCCGCGAAGCTCATCAGCTCGTAAGGGCCGAGCGTGAGTTTGGCATCGCCGGACAAACTAGCGCCGGTCACGAGGTTGCGCGTACCTTCGGGAACCGTCAACTCAACCGTCACGGGCTTCCAGTCCGTGTTCACAACGTAGAAGTACGACTTGCCGTCGTAGTCCGCCTGGCGCAGCACCACTTTGCCCTGCCGCCCAATCTCCTTCATCACCACGGCCGGCAACGCCCGGTAGGCGGCGGCGAACGCGCGCAGATGCTCCTCCATGCCGTAGGTGCCCACGAGATAGCCGCCCTTCGACATCCCCAGCACGTCGCCGAAACGGAGCGGCAGGACGAAATCCCGCAGGGCATGGTAGCCGGATGGGTTGATCGTCGTGACGCGCCACGTCGTCTCCACAAGCCCGTCGCCGTTCAGCAGGCTTTTGTTCTTCCCAACCGGATTCTCCCAGTAGAGGTCGTGCTGGTTGATCCACGGGAAACGCGCGCCCTTCACGAGCGCGAAGAAACCGGGCTTCGTCTGCAGCACGCGGTTGAACGCATACGTCTCGTTGTTCGGGAACAGCTTGCGGTCGCGCTTGCGGCAGAACGCGGGAAGCTGCGTCTGGCAGAGGATGAGGTTGGGGATGGCGGCGAGCGCCGCGCGGTCAAGCCCGCCCTCGCGCGCCTGGCGTTCCATGAAGCCGTCCTCCATGAAATCGGGCCAGTTCCAGTCCGGCTGCACGAAGCTGTTCAGCCACAGCTTCAAGTCGGGACGGCGCGCGCGCAGCTTCGCCGCCATGCGCGCGTAGAACGTGGTCACCTGGTCGCAGCGCCACTGCACCCAGGCGTCGCGCGCGTTTGCGCGTATCCACTTGGCGCTCGCCCTGCCGCGCAGCGGGTCGCGTTCGTCGATGGGGATGTCGAGTCCGCGATCCTTGGCGAACGCCCGCACGGCGTAGTCGTTGTAGCCGCTGCGGATGTCGCCGAACCAGTTCATGCTGTGCATGGTGAGATACATGCACACGCCCTTGAAGCTCGGATGCGACGCCCCCTGGTCGAGGAGCGCGTCGATGTGCCGCTCGATCTGCGCCTGCACCTCCGGGTGGAAGAAGTTGAAGTTCGGCGGCGAGTTGTGCCAGCCGCCCCAGTTGGGCTTGCCCGTGTCGTGGATCGCGACGGGCGAGGCGTGCAGCGCCCCGTTCGTCATCGTGTCCATCGTCACCAGGCCCGCGGGTATTTCCATGTTGTTCGCATTGACGTTCGGGACGAAGAACAGCCCCTCCTTGTCGAACTTCTCGTACCACGCCGAGAGGAAATCGGGCGCGTGGCTGCGCGGATTGTAGTCCTCCCCGATCAGCCCCTTGTACCAGACGCCCGGATAGCAGAACACGTTCTGCCCGCAGTACTTCATGTACGCGGCGGTGCGGTCGACGAGCGCGGAAATCTCCTTCGCGCCATGCCCGCCGGTGCCGAAGTCGTAGCCGATGGCGGGATCCTCCCAGCACATCCCGAACATCCGGCGCCAGCCTCCCGCCGGCGTGGGCTCGCGCACGGCGAGCGGCGGCAGCTTCGCGTCCTTCACCTTGTGGACGCGCAGCGCCGCCAAGGCGGCCGGGACGCCCGCGCGCGCCGTCATCGCGATCATCGCCAGCTCGCCTCTGCCCGGCGTCGTCCAGTACAGGCACCGGTGCGTGAGCATCTTCCCCGTGTTGGGACATTCGTCGCCCGTGAAGTAGCCCACCTGGAGGGTGTAGTCGTCGCCGTGCGCCTCCTTGAACTGCACGAGCAGGTCGCACGTGCGCTTCGCGTCGTCGGGATAGACGAAGTCGAAGCAGTAGAGCGGCACGGACGGATCGACGTCGAACATGAACGCGAACCGGTCGTTGAGGTTCGTCCCCGCCTCCAGATACGGAACGCCGCCCAGCGACTTCTCCGACACGTCGCCGACGGACCGGAACCGCCTCTCCCGACGGTAGCGCGCCATCGACTCCGCGTCGAAGCGGTACTCCGCCACGAAGTCAAGGTCCAGACGCTCCCCGCCCTCGTGCGGGTTCGGTCCGTCTTTGGCGAACAGTGCGGCATAGTTGGGCTTCCCCTGCGGCGGTTCCGCAAGTTGGGAATGCTCGCTGAAAAGCGCCGCGACCTCCGCATCCGAAAGCGCCTCGGCGTAGATGCGGAAATCGTCCACCAGACCGTCGAACTGCCGTCCGTCGCCGAGGCAGCCGACGAAGAACCGGTCGAATCCCGCGCGGTCGAACGTGAACGGCGCGCCCACCTTGCGGCTGATGACCGCCGCCATCGGTCCGGTGTTGTCGGAAACGTGCCGATACCGACGGCCGTTGTGGTAGAGCTTCGCCTCCTTCGCGCGCTCGTCCCACGTGAACACGACATGTTCCCACATGCCGTCCGGCGGCGGCACGTCGTTCCGGAACACGTGCGTGTGCCCGTAGTCGGTGATGTCGATCCGGAGCCGTTCCGCCCACCACCAGAGCGACAGCGCCCCCGAACCGAAGTCCTTGCACGGCTGCGGGAACGAGAACAGCGTGCGCCACCGTTCCTTCCCCGACGCGTCCCGTCCCGCGTCGGGCCACTCGCGCTTCATCCACAGCGACACCGATCCCCTCTCCGGCAGCACGTTCCCGGCAATCGCATATTGCAGCACGCTCTTCGCCTTCGCCGTCAGGCGCACGGCCTGTCCGTCCACACCCGGCGCGTATTCCAGCCCGTGCGCGATCTGGGGTTTCGCATTCCCCTTCGCCACCGCCGCCACCGGCGACCCGTCGAACGGCACATGGAACATCAGTCCGGCCGCATGTGTGGCATCAACGGCACTTGGCGGCTCAAAGTCGAACCGCCAGTTGAGTCGGCCGCGCGGCGCGGCGTCGCCGTTGACGTAGAAGTCCATCGGATCGTCGGCCTGACGGTTGTCGGACCACTTGAACTCGATAGAAAACGGCTTGGAAACGTCGATGCCCAGCGCATCCGCGCGCACGGCATAGACCAGACGCCGCCCCTTGCTTTCCGCAGACGCGCCCTTCGGCGTGAGGCAATGCGTATAGCCCATCGCGTCGACGGGTTTCCCGGCAACGCGCAACAGGAGATTCATGCTCTTCTCGTCGACGATCCGGACGGGCTTCACGGTCTCGGCAAGAAAGCGGATCACGCCGTCTTCCCCCACGGCCACGCGGAGCGAGGCGAATTCGTTGACGACCGTGTCGTTCGTGTAGACGCCGCAGGCGTCGTAACCGGGATGGTTGCGCGGCGCGCCGTCGCCGGTCATCTCCTCGAAAACGGGCGAGACCGAATCCCAGCCGGAATCGGCGGCGGACAACGCCGGGAAACGTCGCGTCGCCTTCGCGGGCGCGGGCAGCCCCTTGAAGCGGCGAACGAAGTTCATGAGCTGGAAGAGATAGGCATCGCGATACCCGCCCTTCATCGGCTCGATATCGCGGCTGTACTCGATGTTGTATTCGTCCTGGAGCCGGATCCAGTGGGGCATCCCGTACAGGTCGTTCGTCTTGCGCGTCAGGAACGGAACGAGCCATTCGTTCCACTGGCAGACCAGGGCGAGGGGAACGTCCTCCCGCTCCTTCGCGAGCGCCCAGTCGATCTGGCCCTGGAAGAAGAAACCGTAATGCACGGCGTCCGGTCGCGTGTCGCGATGGCCGTCATGCCAGCTGCGCCCCTGGATCGGCGCGCCCCAGTACCCCTCCGAACAGCCGAGGTTCGTTCCGGGCTTCCACTTCCCGCCGCGCGGCACGTCCTGCGCGACGTCCGGCGAGCCGAGGGTGAGGGCGATCATCTCGCGCTTTCCGTCCGACGAAACCGCCACGTTCTGCTTCGGCATGCCGGCCCAGTACCACGTGTCAGGCACGGACGGCGTGCCCCACGTCGGACGCCTGAATGTGAAGCAGTCCTGAAGCGCCTGGGGATACGGGCGGTCGGGATGCGTCACGATCAGGGGCTTGCCGTTCCATTCGAACCACAGGTCGCGGAACCGTCCCTTCGAGTAGTAGTTGTCCCACACGTCCCGCACGTTCGAGGTGCCGCATCCGCGCCGCGCCGGCGCCATGTAATAGAAGAACTTCGGCGCCTTGTAGCCCTTGTCGTGGAACTCCTGCAGAATGGCGAACAGCTTCTCCGTCACCGCGCGGTAGTGGTAGCCGTTCGTCGTGTCGAAGTAGAGCACGTCAATACCCGCGTCGATGAACATCTGCACGTGCCGTCGCAGCACCCATTCGTCCGTCGAGAGGTAATAGCCGAACAGCGGCTCTCCCCAGTGGAGCATCGGCGTGCGCGAGGGATCCGGCCACAGCGGCGAATCCGGCTTCTCCATCACCTTGGGGTCGATCGCCTCCATCTTCGAGATGTCGTACGGTCCCTGCGTGCCGTGCTGTCCGTGCCAAAGGTAGTAGAACAGCCCTACTTGCCGTCCCTTTTCGCCGCCCGCCTCGGCGGCGGAGACGAGTTCGCGCCCCAGATGGTCACGTCCCGCATAGTTCGCAAGGTTCGCCCGCTGAACGGACGCGTTCGCCCCCGCCACGCAAGGGGCCAGCATCGCCGCGCAGACGGCAAAACGACAAGTCCATCTCATCATCTCGTTCGCTTTTTTCACTTATTATCCACGGGCGTTATCATACCATGAATCCGGCTTGTCCTCCGACATTCCTACCGGAACATGATCATCGTGCCCTTGGGCTGCACGAACAGCGAGCCCTGTCCGGTGACGAACGCCGGGCACGTCTTCGCGTTGATTTCGCCGGAATAGCTTTTCCCGGCATAGCGCACCGTGTCAACCGTGTTCGTCCCGAGATAGTCGAGCGCGATCTTCGCGCCGTCCGCGATCTCGACGGCAGCCTTGGGCAGAGTCGGCTTCGCCGCCGCAGTCACCTGCTCGATGACAAGGCCGTCCAACACGCCGCCGTTGCTGTGCCAGTTGCTGCTGCCCGCGATCTTGTGCTCCGACTCCTTCAGTCCGCTGAAGCCCACCTCCCAGTCGCCGCCCTCCGGCAGTTCGAAGACGAACCGGTGCGTCACGAACCGCTCGCGGTCGTCCACCCCGAAAGTCCCCACCACGTTCGTGACGCCGCCCTTCGCCACCCAGGCGTTGAACGCGTTGCCGTTGTAGAGCCTGATCGCGGCGGGATCTGTCGTGCCGTATGCCCTGTAGAACCGTCCCATGGACGCGATGGACAGCCGATACGTCCCCGCAGACGGGAACGCGACCGTCCGCCAGATGGAGGCGTTGTTGCGGATGCCGACACGCTTGCCGTCGGCTCCGTACGTCACGTTTCCCCAAGACGCCTGAGTGTCGGAATTGCCGAGCGGCAGCCAGCTGACGCTACCCGATCCGTCATGGATGCTGGACGGCGGCTCGTCCACGCTCCATCCTTCCGGATCAAACGTGTTCTCCGCAACGACCGCGTCGCCCGACCTGGAGATGCGGATGTCGTCGAGCGAGACGAACGCGCCCTGCACTTGCCCGGCAATGACAAGCCGCGCGGTGTAGTTGTCCGTCGGCACGTTGAACGTCAGGACGTAGGTTTTCATGACCATGCCCGGCGAGACGGTGCCGATCTCGTCGCCGCCCAGCGTGAACAGAAGACGCCCGCTGCTGCCGCCCGTCGAGTCACCAGTCGTCGTTGCCGCCGCGCATGTCAGCGTGTAGGCGCCGGCCTTCGGGAACGTCACCTGCTGGCCGATCTGCGCGAGGTTGTGGATGTTAAGGATGCGGCAACCGTCCGATGCCGGATGCAGCCAATTCCGGCCATTCCATGTCTGTTCGAGAACTGCCAGACTCACCGTATCCGTGAAAACATACTCCCACCCGCCAAGGTCTGCGGGGTTGTGCTCGTATCCGCGCGCACTGAACGAAGTCACCTCGAAGCTCGCGTTGCTGATGGCCACTTGCCCATCCCCCGGCTCGATCCAGTCCACGTGGAAGTCGTCGACAAGCGCCACGAGATTGCCCGTGGACATGATGCTGTCCGTGACGGAGAAATCGACCGTGCGCGTCGCCGTGCTGTTGTTGTCGTCGCTTGCCAAGACCAGCGTGTGTTCTCCGGCGGCAAGCCACGGCAGGCGGAACGACACGAGATGCCAGTTGTACGACGAATCCCACGCCTTGACTTCCGCAACGGGCATGCCGTCGATCAGGACGCGATGCTCGTGCCCTTTGTAGCCGGGCCGCTGGGCCAGCCAGTACGAGAGCCGGTAGATGCCGTCTGCCGGAAGCGTCACCGTCGTCTGCATCCCGCCCCGGATGTGCAGGATGCCCGCGTAGTTTCCGTCGGGGAACGGACACCCCGCCAAATTATAGTAGCCGCCATTGGGCTTCCATTTCGCGATCTCCCCCGCCTCCTCATAGCTCCCGTACTTCTTCCATCCGTGCTTACCTGTCGAATTCAATGGAAGACCGGAATCAGGGATCGTTGTATCCGAAAACGCCTCGAACGACGGATCCTCGATGTAGCCGCAGAGGTTGGTGGGAAGCAGTCCCGACACGCCCTGCCGCAGGCGCAACGTGCCGTCCCGCACGTCGATCTTCGCGAGGCCGGGCGCCACGTCGCCGACCACGAGTTCGCCGTCGCCCGTCTTCACGAGCGCCGTGCCGCCCGATGCCGTACGCGCCACCCCGCCCGTCGTGGCGCTGTACGTGGCGGCGCCGCGCACCGACAGCGCGATGGGATCGGCCAAGTCCAGACCGCCGGCCTCAAGGCTCACCGCCCCATGTCCGCCGACGGCCCATGACGGACTGGACACCTGCGCGCCGAACCATTTGTGGCGCAGGTACGCCTCCACGCGCAGGCGCTCCGGTTCCTCGAGCGTCCGATCAAAGAGAATGATTTCGCAGAGACGTCCGCCGCCCTGCCGGTAGCCATTGCCACCCGTGAGCTGGTTGTGCGAGAACAAGCCTTCGACCTTCCATCCGGTCTTCCCCGTCTTGATGTCCAGCAGCTGATAGTCGCCGTTCGGCTTCTCCGCGGAAGGATCGACGGCCGTGCCGTCCACGCGGACCACGCCTGAGAGCAGGACCGTCCAACCGGTCGTCGATTGGACAAAAGGCCGCAACTTGCAATCGACAAGATTGTTGTAGCTATTCGGCACGAACACGGGCGAGTCGGTCCCCGGATTGAAGATGAAGCCGTAGTGCCCGCCCTGCGTGCCCAGCACGACGAAGGCGTGGCGCAGGTATTGGATCTTTTTCGTGGCACCGCCCGCATCCTTGAAATAGACCATGCGTCCGCTCGAATACTGCCCGAAGTCCACGTAGGCGTTCGCGCCGTCCACGGACGGCTGGTAGACGGGAAACCAACCGTCGGGATCGGGCGCGTACGTGGCGTGGTGCGCAAGGTTGGTGAAGGAGACGGCGCGCGTGTAGCGATAGGGATGCGCCGTCGTGCCGTCGCCCGTTTCGCGCACGTCGCGCCACTGGCTCACGTTCACGGACGAGCCTTCGACGAAGTCGATCGTTCCCGGCAGCGAGGCGTCGAGCCAGACCACGGCGTTCGAGAGAACGCTCCAGGGTTTCCCCGGATCGTTCGCCGCTGACGCGCCCGAGAAGGCGAGCATGCCGTCCGCCACGACAAACCTTCCCTTGGCCGCATGGACGTCGGCCAGCGAAAGCGCATTCGTGCCGGTTCCCTGTTTCACGAGATCGCCCTTGAATATCTGCGCGCCGCCGGAAAGATACGCCGTCGCGTCCTCCGGGTCCAGCACACCCAGCAGCGTCGCCTCCGCCGCCCCGGCAACGCAGGGCAACAGGCACACCGCCGCAACGGCCGCCATCCAGCCGCACTTCCGCATCACGTTCTTTGTCATGCCGACATCCTCTCTTCGGTAAAACTTCGCCAGCAAACTTTCTGGAATTATACCGCATTCGTGCCGAAGATGCACTATCCTAAATCAGAACGGCACTATCTTTTTTAGGAACGCCTCACTCTTTTTGCGAAACCGCCGTGCGTGGCTTCGACCTCTGCCTCGTATCCGATTGCGTAGCGAAAACCCTGAAAGTCGAACGACAGCCTGCCGCCGTGCAGACGTGCGGCAGCCCTGAACGGCTGCGGATATTCGACGGCCATGTCCGTTCCGTCCACGCTGATTCCGCGTTCGTCGAACACGATCCGCGCCGTCGTGCCGTCCGAGCGCGTCGCAACGACGGCGAGCCGGTCGCCGGGAAGCGCCGTCACGTCCATCCGCTCGAAAGCACCGTCCAGCGACATGACGCCGGACGAACCATCTTTCCTGAAAAGGTATTCGTCCACCACCGGCGGCGTGAAGTATTCGGCCTTCCAGCCCGTGCACACCTTGTCGTTTGCGCGGTAGAAACGGCTGTTGTACCAGATGCTGTTCCTGCCGGCGCCGGACCAGTCGTCGAGCGCCACCTGCGTCTGCGGGCAGTTCCGGGGATGATCGGCCTTAAACCGCCGCGCCGTCTCGCCCATCGTCTCAACGGACAGTCTTCCCGCGTCGCGCGCAGCTGCAATGCATGCGCACTGGTACGGCAGACCCTGCTTGATTTTCGTCCACCCGAAGCCGTTCTCCTGCCCGGTCTGCATGTAGGAGAGGTTGAGCAGCCCCGGCGCCAGCGTGTAGGTGCGGAAGTACCAGTCGACGATCGCCTTCACGTTGCCGCCCGACCAGACCGGCTCCATGGTGGGGCAGCCGATCTTGAACGGATAGTCGGGAAATCGCTTCTTGGGGCTCGCGTAGTTGTAGATGGGGTCGGGCGTGAGCATCTTGAAGACGGGTGCCTGCACGGCGTTGGCCATGTCCACGGCGGCGGAGAGCATGTTGCGGCGCG
>CACWSW010000095.1 GCA_902763655.1 uncultured bacterium | reverse complement strand
GCGACCGCGGTCTCGACCTCGCAGAAGTCGTCCAGCGACTGCGCGATGAACGCGGGCGGCGTCTCGGCGTCGACGGGATACTCGGCGCGTATCTCCATGCCCTTCCATTTCTTCCGCGGCGTGGATGGGTCGATGCGCGTGCGGATGTCCCACGGATATATCGGCAGCTGGAAATCGGGACGGCATGAGAAGTCGTCCGCGTCATCCACGCGCGCATAAAGGCGCTTGCGCCAGTTGGTCGCCGCGCGGATCGCGAGGTTCGCGCCGGCGGAGAAGCCAATCACGCCGATGCGGCCCGGATCGATCGCGTACTTCGCCGCGTCGCGGCGGAGGATGCCGATCGTGCGCTGGACGTCGCAGAGCGCGGCGTCGCGCTGGTTGGGGGCACGATACAGCAGCACGGCGGCGGAGAAGCCGATCGAGTTGAGCCAGCCGGCGATCTCGGTGCCCTCCTTGTTCCAACCGAGCTGGACATAGCCGCCGCCGGGAAGGATCACCACCACAGGCTTCGTACCCGCTCCAGCGGCGGGAAAGAATGTGAAGAACGGGTCGTTGATGTCCGTGACGACAAGGTTCCGCTGCCAGAGCTCGTGCTCGAGGTTCTTGATCGGACGATCGTTGTCCCTGAGCGGCACCTTGCCGTCTGGCCAGAGTTTCGTGTCCGCGGACGGATCGTGTTTCCAGAGTTCGGCGACAAGCGCCTGACGCATCTCGACCGTACCAGTGGCCGCACAGTAGCGAACAGGATATCCGCGCGCCCTTGCAACCTCTTCAGGCGTCTGGGCACAGAGCGACAACGACAACACGGCCAACAAGCCGCATAGCGCGAGTTGCGAGTTTTTCATTTCAGGTTCCTCCTAATGTTAGGCTGCATTGATGGCTAATTCTCATGGCATGGCGCGAAGGTGACGCGCCAGGTGGTCTTCTCCACAGGGAAGCGGTACTGCGGCAATGGGATCGGCCCGCAGTTGTTGCAGCCGAGCCCCGTCTGGCGGCAGTCGATCGAGAGGCAAACCTCCGCGCGCGGCACGGGCGGGTTGTACTGGCGCACCTCGCCGGGACGGTGGCGCGCCTTGTCGAGATCCTCGCGCGTGAAGTGCAGCGCCTGCATCATGAACGGCGCGCCGTCGCCCGTGATCCGCACGCCGCGGCCGTCCTTCGGATCGGCGAACTCAGCCCAGCGCACGTCCGTCTTGCCGCCACAGTCCTGCGGACGGATGTAGTCGACGTACTGCTCGGCGACCGTCGAGCGGTACAGCCCGATATCGCATCCCGTGTTCCGGTCGATGGCGTTCTCCCAAGGTCCGCGACCGTAATACCGCATGTTCTCTAGTGCACCGTCAAGGCGCATGAACACGCCGACGCGCGGCAGAGTGGGCACGTCGCCGAACAGCGTCACCTCGTTCTCGAGGTCAATGGCACCGTCCGTGCGGAATGTCCAGCGCGCGACATGCTCGAACCCGCCCGACTTCGCGCCCGACACGCGCACGGAAATCGTTACGGTCACGCTCCCGTCCGCATTGTTCGTGGCCGTGATCGCGCGCGGGTGGAAGGAGAGCTGCGAGAGGCCCGCCGCCATGAACGGACCGCGCATCCAGTTGTCGGCGTCAGTAAAGGCGCGCTCCACCTGCAGGCGCGGCCCCGCGACGATGCCCGCGCGGTCGGCGAGGATCGTCTTGCCGTCCAGCACGAGCTCGGAGAGCGTACCAGTGGCGCGGGAGAAGACAGCCTTGGCGCGCGGGGTGGTGACGGTGACAACGGTGGGAGGGTCGCGCTCCTGCGCGACCGCAACGGGCGAGGCGCCCGTTGTCCCAGTGAGCCGCCGAGACGGCGGCTCCCCATACCGCAACTGGTTCCAGGCGATTTCGTAGCCGGCGGACGCCCAGGGCTGGGACTTCTTCAGGCGGAACGACACGCGGTAGAAGTATTCCTTAGCGGGGTCGATCGTGCAGGACGGCTTCGGCAGGGCGAGCTTGCCCTTCGCGCGCGGAGCGATATGCGGAACGGCGAGCGCGCCACTCGCCACCTGCACGCCATCCTCGAACAGCGCCCATGCACCGTCACAGGCGTCGTCCGCAAACGTGAACTCGTGGCGGTTCCAGAGCTCGGCGGTTCCGGACGCCGCATCGACGCACGTGACCTCGATCGGCTGCTGCACGTGCTTCACCTCGATAAGCTTGGGGAACGGACGTCCAAAGGCGTCCAGAAGTCCGTTCGCGCAGAACGGGCCGTCGTTCGGCTGCTCGTCGTGGTCGCCGCCGTAGGCGAGGAAGCGGATGCGTTTCCCGTCGGGGCCGATGCGGTCGGTCGTCTTCCACACCGCCTGGTCTATCCAGTCCCAGATGCAACCGCCGGAGAACTTGTCGTCCGTGTAGAACAGGTCCCAGTACTCCTTCAGGTTGCCCATGCCGTTGCCCATCGCGCATTCGTACTCCATCTGGAAGTGCGGACGCGGGTCCTTCAGCTGTTCGCGCAGCTTGTCGAGCGACATGTACTGTCCGCCCGTCATGTCGGACGCGTCGTTCCACGAGCCGGTGCGCCCATTGGCCGAGATCCAGCCCACACCGTGGAACGGACGCGTGGGGTCGAGCTTCTTCACCGCCTCGTAGCACTTCGTGGCGCCTGCTCCCCATCCGAACTCGTTGCCGACGGACCACATCACAACGCTCGGGTTGTTGCGGTAGAAGTACACGTGGCGTACGTTGCGCTCCAGCATTGTCGCGTGCCACTCCTTGCGCTCTGGCATGCAGTCCTTTCCGTACCTCATGCCGTGCGACTCCACGTTCGCCTCGCTCATCACGTAGATGCCGTACCTGTCGCACAGGTCGTACATCCGCCGGTCGTTCGGATAGTGCGCCATGCGCACACAGTTGATGTTGTTCTGGCGCATGAGCCGCGCATCGCGCTCCATCTCCTCGTACGAAAGCGTGTAGCCGTTCTCCGGGTTCATCTCGTGGCGGTTCACGCCCTTGAACTTCACGGGGCGGCCGTTGACGAGGATGCGCCCGCCATCCACCTTGCATTCGCGCACGCCCACGGCGATGCGACGACCGTCACCGAGGTCGAGCGTGTAGAGGTAGGGATCCTCGTCGGACCACAGGCGCGGCGAGGCCAGGCGAAGGGCCAGCCCCTTGCCGTCTGGCGCGACGGCAAACGCGCCGACCACTTTGCCGTCGGCGTCGAGCAGGCGCGGATGCACCGCCTTCACAATATCCTCGCCGCCAAACAGTTCAAGCTGACACGTCCAGTTCGCGTACCCGGCATCCGGGATGGTCGTGAACGAGAAATCATAGATGCCGTCACTGGGTTCGGCGTAGAGCGTGACGTCGCGGAAGATGCCGGCGTAGCGGATCATGTCCTGATCCTCCGCGTAGCTGCCATCGCACCACTTCCGCACGCGCGCCTCGATGGCATTGGCTTCGGTACCGAACTTCACGAACGCCGTCACGTCGAACTCGGACGGCAGGCGGGCATCCTCGAAGTAGCCGACCTTCTTGCCGTTGAGCCACACCTCGCAGCACGAGGCAACGCCCTCGAAGCGCAGGACGATCCGCCTCCCCTTCCACGATTCGGGGACTGTGAACGTCCGGCGGTAGAGCATCGTGGGGTTGTACTTCGGGTCGATCGTGGGCGGCGTCATCGGATGCGGATAGCGGATGTTCACGTAGTGCGGCACGCCCCAGCCGCGCGTCTCCACGCAACAGGGGACATCGATCGTGAACGGTGTCTCGGTCTTCGACGGATCCTGCTTGGCGATTGCGCCGTCGGCACTGCCCTCCCAGGCGAACGCCCACGTGCCGTTCAACGACTGCACGAATCCCTCGCGCGGCAGGTACGTGCGCGCAGGCAGGCGGTTCTCCGAATTGACGGCAGGATCCTGCCACGGCTCTGCCGCGAAAGTACACAAAACCAGAAAGAATGTCGTCAGAACGACTAGCATTTTCTTTTTCTCCTCATCAATTCGCAGGTTTCGGGGCGGTTGGCGGATCCATCTTGAATACGCAGGCCCCGGGCTTGAACTCGCCGGGATTGTAGCCGTTGCCGTTGTAGATGATGTCGCGGAAGCGGGCCTGGCCGTTGCCCTCGTAGATCACCGTGGGCTTGTGCTGCTTGACGACCTGGCCGTCCGCCACGAGCATGGAGCCGCTCGGCTGCTTGAAGACGTACATCTTGTCCAGCTTCTCAGGCTTCACGTTTCGTATGCAGCCCATGTTGTAGAGGTAGGTGCAGCCGAGGATGCGCACCTCCCAGCCCTCGCTCAGGAAGCCGATCGTGGCCGTGTCCGCGTAGCAGTCGCGCAGCAGCACATTACCGGAATTCTTCCGGATCTTGAAGCCGATGGAGTCCTTCAGGTACTCCGGCATCTCGCCCGGCGCGGGCGCGCCGATCACGCCGCCCCACACGTGGCAGCGCGTGAAGAAGTTGGCGCCGCCCTCGATGTCGAAGCCGATCGTGTAGTCTATCGACCAGCAGTCGGTGAAGTTGTCGTCGCACCCGCTCACGCGCACCGCCGCGTTGCCGGCGTTGCCCTTCTCCTTGTTCACGAAATGGAGGTTGAACGCGTTCAGCTCCGCGCCGCCGGGGCCGGGGTCTCCCTTCACTCGGAGGCCGTACAGCTTGCCGTTGTGGAAGCAGACGTCGCGGAGCGTGAAGTGGATGTAGCCGTGGATCGACATGCACGAAGCGATGCCGCGTCCGTCGATGCGCCCGCCCTTGAAGAACGTGCCGAAGTCAAGGATGTCGCGTGCCTTGAAGACGGGGGAGAAGTTCACGCGCACGACGAAATCCATCGGCTTCTCGGCGAGGAAGCGCGCGCACTTGTGCATCAGCACCGAGCAGAAGTTCGTGATGACGAGCGTCTGCGCGAGCCGGTAGTCGCCCGCCGGCACGAACAGCACCTTGTTCGCGCTCGCGTCCACCGCACGCTGGAGCCGCGGCGCGTCGTCCGCCTCGCCCGCCAACGCCGGGAATTCACCCACGCTCCTGTCCCAGTACTGCGCCTCCGTACCGTTGTCCGCCGCCGCGCCGCACAGGCTGAGGGCAACGACGCAGGCCGCCGACAGCCTGCCCGCCCAAGATCGCCTCCAAACCGATTTCGCTAGATTGTCCATGGCATTTCTCACCTATGTTTCCGTCAAACGTCCGCAGTATATCGTTTTGCCGCACCGGCGGCAAGCGGATTGCGAAGCGCTGGACACCTTGACTGACGCTGGGTGGGTGTGCTACACTTCTCGCCAAACATGGAAGATGCAATGTCGCAGTTTCTCGAAAGAGTAGCCGGAGTGCTGGAAATGCCGTCCGTCACGCCGGATTTCACGTTACGTTCGACCCCTGGCTGGGGCTCGCTGATGGGGTTCGCCCTCATAATCATGCTCGAGCAGGAGTACCACGTCAAGCTCACGGTGGAGGAATTCCTGAGACTTGAGACGGTCGCCGATCTCGCCAACGCCGCGGGGGTGAACGCATGAGCGGCGCCTGCACCGTCGTGACGGGCGCCTCCTCCGGCATCGGAGCGGCAGTCGCAGCACGGCTCCTCGCCCGCGGCGAGAACGTGGTCGCGGTCGCGCGCCGCGCGGACGTGCTGGCGGAACTCTATGGCACATGTCCAACCGCCGTCTGCGCGGCAGTCGACCTCGAATCGCCAGACGCCACCGCCCGTGTGGCCGCCGCCATCAAGGAACGCTTCGACACAGTGCGCGGTTTCGTGCACGCCGCAGGATTCGTGTCGCCCGCCCCACTGGGCCTCGTGCAGGACGAGACCGCGCACCGGCTCTTCTCCGTACACGCCCTCTTCCCCCTCCAGTTCCTCGGATGGCTCGCGAAACGCACGAACCATTCGGACGGCGCGGCGGCCGTGCTCGTCTCGTCGCTCGCAGCGCACGAGGGCGATTGCGGCAACGCCGCATACGCCGCCGCCAAGGGTGCGGTCGAGGGGCTGCTCCGCCCCGCCGCGGCCGAACTCGCCCCGCGCGGCGTGCGCGTGAACGCCGTCGTGCTCGGCGTCGTCGACACGCCGATGGCGCAGGGCTCATGGATGGCCCGCTGCACGCCCGAGCAGATCGACGCGCGACGCGCGCGCTATCCGCTCGGCTTCGGCACGCCGGAAAAGGTAGCGGACGTCATCGATTTCTTCCTCGGCGAAGCCTCCGCATGGATCACGGGGCAGTGCCTCGTGGCGGACGGCGGGCACCAACTGACCTAGCGGGAGACGGCATGAAGAACCTAGTCATCATCGGTGCCGGCGGTTTCGGTCGCGAGCTCTTCAGCGCAGCGCTCGAGGCTGTCGGCTTCGGCGAGCAGTTCCGCGTCAAGGGATACCTCGACGCCAACCCCGCCGCCCTAGACCCCTTCGCCGGCTATCCGCCTATCCTCGGCTCGCCCGAGGACTACAAGCCCGGTCCAGACGACGTGTTCATCACCGCCCTCGGCAACATCGCCTCCCGCAAACGCTGCGCGGAAATGGTCGAAGGACGTGGCGGCGCCTTCATCTCCGTCATCCACCGGTCCGCCTCGCTCGGACAGAACGTCACCGTGGAGCCCGGCTCGTTCATCGCGCACAACGTGGTGCTCACGGTAGACATCTCCGTTGGACGCCATACGGACATCTTCCACGGCACGGAAATCGGGCATGACGCGACCGTCGGCAACTTCGCGCACATCTACTCGCTCTGCTCGATCGGCGGAAACGTGCGGATTGGCGACGGCGCGTCGGTATATCCCGGCGCGCGCATCGTCCCCAACCGTTCAATCGGCAACGGCGCGGTCGTCGGCATCGGCAGCGTGGTGCTGCTCAACGTCACGCCAGGCGCCACCGTGTTCGGCAACCCCGCCGCCCCTATCAACACCAACTTCAACTAAGAAAGGAATCACATGAAAAAGAATACAGTTCTCATCGTCGCGCTCGGCGCGGCTTTTGCGGCAGCCGCGGCAGTCACCGCGGACTTCGCCAAGGCGACCGCGAAGTTCCGTCCGGCGCTCCACTCCTCAGGCTACGCCCCGAACTTTGAGCGCGCCCATGCGGCCCACTGGGACGAGCAGCTCAAGGAGATGAACTTCGACTACGTACGCTCGCACGACCTCGGGCTCATCAACTGCGGCTGCCGCGCCTTTGACGTGCAGTACGTGTTCCCGCTCAAGCACCTCGACCCGAAGGACCCCACGAACTACTTCTTCGACACCACCGACTTCATGCTCGACCTCCAGTACGCCATCGGGCAGAAGCCGTTCTACCGTCTCGGCACGTCGATCGAGCACACGGGGCTCGTCCACTTCGCCGCCGAGATCCCGAAGGACTTCGACCACATGGCCGAGGTCTTCGCGGGCATCGTGCGCCACTACGAGAAAGGCTGGGGAACAGCCGACGGCAAGGTGCGCCCGATCAAGTACTGGGAGATATGGAACGAGCCCGACGGCTCCAACAACATGTGGAGCTTCAACGGCGGCGTCAACGACCGCGACCCCGTGAACAACCGCAACGCCGAGCGCCGCGAGCTGTTCGTCAAGTTCTTCGTGAAGGTGCTGAAGCGCCTGAAGAGCGAGTTCCCGGACGTCAAGGTCGGCGGCCCCGCGCTCTGCTCCATGCGCGAGGACTGGTTCCGTCCGATCCTCCGCGCCTGCAAGGCGGAGGGCCTCCGCCCCGACTTCCTCTCCTGGCACTACTACGGCAACGACCCCGACCGGATGTTCAAAATGGCCGCCGACGCCGACAAGATGTGCAAGGAGGAGGGATTCGACGGCCTCGAGTTCATCATCAACGAGTGGCACTTCATCTGCAAGGCCGGCTGGGGGAAGAACGCCAAGTTCCGCGCGCCCGACAACATGAACGATATCAACTCCGCCTGCTACACCCTCACCGTGCTCTCCCGCCTCCAGACCTCCCGTTACGACCAGGCCTACATCTACGGCTGCCGCTTCTACGGCAACTGGGGCTTCTACAACTACGAGACGAGGGAACTCAACAAGACCTTCTACGCGCTGAAGGCGTTCGGCGAGATCAAGAAGGACAGCGCGGACATCTGCGCGAGCGCGAGCACGGAGAAGGACGTGACCGCCTTCGCCACGAAGAGCGCCGACGGCAAGAAGGCCTTCCTGCTCGTCACCGACTACTACGGCCGCGGGACGCAGATTCCCGTGACGGTGAAGGGCCTGACGGACGTGAAGAAGGTCTCGGCGCGCGTGCTGAGCTTCGAGAAGGACCTCGAGCCGTTCCCCGTCAAGATGAAGGACGGCAAGTTCACCCTCTCCAAGCCTGACGCCTACTCCGCAGCATTCCTCGTCACGTTCGACCTCTAGCGCCTCCGCGGTTGGCGCCGTTGGTGCCGGAGTTGTGCGGTCGCAACAAGTTGCGACCCTCCCGTTTTGCTGGTGGGGGCGGTCGCGCAGGAGCGCGACCCTCCCGGTAGGGGCGGCGTTCCATCGCCGCCCGCCACGCGGCCGCCTAACAGGGAAAGCCGCCTTTCAGGCGCGCGTTTGCAGCCCTCGTCATTTTGACGTGGACATTCCGCAGAGTGTTGTGTTATACTTCCTGCAAAATGAAAAAACGTAAAACTCTGTCGGCGAAATCGGTCCGCGGATCAATACTGGCGTGAGCGTTATAATCAGATAGGAGTCTTGCATGAAGGTGAAGATTCTGGCAGTTGCCGCAGTCGCGGCGGGCTTGGCATTGGCCGATTCGCCCGTGAAGGGGACGATGGGCCAGCCGCTTCTCGTGTGCGGCGCGGGGCGTGCGTTCCTCGTGGCGCCGGACGGGCGCGTGGCCTGGAACAAGTCCGGCTGCGGCAACATCCACCGCGTGTGGAAGCACGGCGAATGGGTCTACTACTCCAACGGCGACCTGCGGCGCATCGACATCCTCTCCGGCAAGGACGAGCTTCTTTACAAACCCTGCGAGAAGGAGGGCGTGTTCGGCTTCGAGGTGCTCAAGAACGGCAACGTCGTGGTGGCCGAGAACGGCACGGGCTTCATCGCGGAGCTGAAGGCCGGCACCTGGGAGCCCGTGGTGAGGTTCAAGGGCGACCCCACGGCGCCCGACGGCACGGTCCCCGGCGGCGTGCACCACCGCTATCGCATGATCCGCAAGACGGACAAGGGCACGTACCTCGTGTGCTGCTCGAGCGCGAACTTCGTGCGCGAATACGACAGGACGGGCAAGCTCGTGTGGGAGCAGAAGGTCCCCGCGAAGCTCACCTTCGACTGCCTCCGCCGCGCCAACGGCAACACGCTCGTCTCCCATCTCGACGCCGTCACCGAGTATTCGCCCGACCACCAGGTGGTGTGGCAGTTCTCGTGCGCGGACGCACCCGAGCTGAAGCTCGCCAACCTGTGCGGCATCTGGGAGCAGAAGAACGGGAATCTCGTCGTCGGGACGTACGCGAACGGCGTGGAGGACGGCAGCCGCACGACGGCCTTCGAGGTGACGCGCGGCAAGAAGGTCGTGTGGAGCTACGCGGCGGCGGGCAAGCGCTTCTCGATGATGACGGCGTTCCCCGTCGCCCCTTCGCAGTGGCCCGTGGCGTGCGTGTCCGTGCCTCCGTCGGACGAGGCGAAGATGGCGGCCATCGTGGGCGCGCGCCTTTCCGCCGCCCCCCGCAAGCCGCGCAAGGTCCTCATGGTGGCCCGCGCGTTCGGGTACTCCCACAACGACGCGCTGGCGTACGGACGCCGCGCGTTCGAGATCGCCGCCGACAAGACGGGCGCGTTCGCGCTCGACTTCACGGAGGACGTGTCCGTCCTCGGCGACGCCGCCACGCTCGCCCGGTACGACGCCGTGGTGATCAACAACGCCACGATGATCAGCGTCAAACGGTTTCCGTCGATCGAGACGGCGCTCGTCGCGTACGTGAAGGGCGGCAAGGGCCTCTGCCTCATCCACGCGGCGGTCGATTCGTTCTACGACAGCCCCGTGGTGGCCGACATGAACAGCGGCCTGTTCTGGGGCCATCCGTGGATGGCGGGCGGCACGTGGCGCTTCAGGAACGAGGAGCCGGCGCATCCGCTCACGGCGATGTTCGATGGGAAGGCGACCTTCGCGTCCAGCGACGAGATCTACATGCACGCGTCGCCGCCGTATTCGCGCGAGAAGGACCGCGTGCTGATCTCCATGGACCTCTCCGACGGCGCTACCGCGGCGGCGGCGGACCGCTGGGCGAAGTCCCGCGGCGCCGACAAGCTGCGCGCCGACCGCGACTTCGCCGTGTCCTGGACGCGCCGGTACGGCGCGGGCCGCGTGTTCTACACGTCCTTCGGCCACGACAAGCGCGCCTTCATCGACAAGCCGCGCCTGCTTCACATTCTCGCCGGCCTCCAGTACTGCCTCGGTGACCTAGACTGCCCCGACTCACCCTCGTCAAAAAGGAGAAACGTGCAATGACAATCCAAAACGCAAAGAAGAGCGGCTTCTGGGTAAGCATGGTGGCGCTCTGCATGGTTGTAACCGCGTATGGCGACGTCTACGACGACGCCATCTTCTGGTTCCGGGGCGGCACGAACGTGACGGCGAACGGACGCACCGCCGTCAAGGGCGACCTCTTCGACTCAATCCACGCCAACGATCCTTCGCACAAGAACCATACGGCATCGATCTGGGGTTATGAGGACTGCCGCGTTCTGCGCTACGAGGACGTGCAGTTCCCCTGCAATCGCGACGACCGCAAGTCCGTGCCGGTGCTGCACCTGTCATGCAAGACGAACACGGCCGTCGTGGGCGGCGTGACCACGAACATGCTGTTCATGCCGGCGGCGGACGCGAGTTTCCTCAA
>CACWSW010000094.1 GCA_902763655.1 uncultured bacterium | reverse complement strand
CGGCCACGGCGGCGAGCGAATCGAAACACGTTTCGAGTTGCGCCGCATCATCCACCGAAATGTCCACCACGCGGCACCCGGCGGCATGGAAGCGCTCCAGCGCCTCCCGCGCCACCACCTCCCCCGCGTTCATCCTCAGGCTCGGCACGATGCGGCATGACGTTGTCGGCAGTCGACCGTCGAATGTCGCCCCAGTCGCCACACACGGGCTCATGTACTCCACCTTGAACTTCGCGAGCATCTTTGATGGAGTCCATTCACTTAAAGAGACATTTTCCAAATCTCCAAAAGCCATCCCCCCTCTATGCCTCTGTGCCTCTGTGTTAAAACCAATCCCCAGCCAGTCCATCTCCATCCGCGCCCAGGCGAAGAGCGGGTTGCCAACGAGCTTCGGGAGAGTGCGCCGCCAGGCCGCCCACTTCTCCGCCTCCGGCGCGTCGCCTGTGATCAGGCGCTCCGGCTCGCCGCAGATGCGCATCGCGCGGTGCTTGTAGGGATCGGCCTTCACCCACACTTCGTAAAGGGAGCCGAGCGGCTTGTCCTCGGCGAGCATCCGCATGTCGAGGTGGTTGTGCCAGTCTATGATCGGCAGGCCACGCGCCCGCCCGTAGAGAGTTTCGAAATCCATGTGCACCTCACTGAAGCTTGAGCACCGACTTGTCCGTGAGGAGGCACGGCGAGTCGTACGTGGGCACGTCCGTGAATACTACCTCGTCGCAGGACACCTTGATCTTCGCCTTCGGGAAGGCGTAGACGCGGCCCGACATCAGGTCCACCCACACCGGCTCCTTCAGTGGCGTGCCCGCGTAGGCGAGCGTCACGGGACGCGTCTCGAAGGACTCCGTCGGGAACGTCTTGCGGCCCTTGGCCCTCTTCCCCCTTCCGTCCTGGTTGTCCCAGAACGCCACGAGCGGCGCGCCGTTCGCCTTCTGCCGCCAGGCGTAGACCGAGAGGTTCGTGGCCGCGCTCGTGAACGGCGGATTCGGCAGCCACTCGAGCGAATCGTCGAACACGCTCACCATGTTCTGCACGGCGTAGTACGCCTTCTTCACGCCGACCACCTTCATGTCGAGGTCCGTCGCGAGCAGACCCTTGGCGTTGTGGATCCCCTTGTCCCTGTAGCAGATGTCCGCGATCGTGAAGACAGAGGATTCCGCCCCGTGCCCGATGTCTCCCACGTACCGTCTGAGGTCCCACTTCGCCTGCGACCATTCGGTCCAGTCGTGATTCGCGAGCGCGTACCCCGTGAGCCGTTTGCTGGGGCTTCCCTGCTCGCCCTGGAACAGCTTCAGGTGCGGCGCGAGGCGGGCGATGATCGGCCCCCACGCCTCCGGGATGCCCTGTCCGGCGTCGGGGTTGGGCGTGTAGCCGTGGTAGACCACCCACGTGAAGAGCTTCGCGTCCGCGCCAAGCGCCGCAAGGGACGCCTCGAACTTCGTTGCCTTGCCGCTGGCGTAGACGAACGCGCCGATCCGCGCTTCAGGAACGACCTCTTTGATGATCCTCGCCGTTCGCACATTCTGGTTGGCGATCGCCTCTGGCGAAGGCTGCTCCTTCCCCGTGTCCGGCTCGTTCCACATGTGGAACTCGGTCACCCGCCCCTTGAAGTGCGTGGCGAGCGCGCGCACCCACGCTTCCCACGCGGCCCATTGGGCGTCCGTCCACATGTGGAATCGCTTGCCGTTGCCGTAGAGCGGATTGCCGTAGTCTGTCTCCAGCACGCTGCGGATGCCGCGGGCGGCGGCGTAGTCCACGCACCTGTCGATCCACGAGAAGTCGTACTTCCCCTTCTCCTTCTCGCACTTGGCCCAGCCGCACTGGAGACGGATGCGCGTGATGCCGAGCGGCTCCAGGAACTCCTTGTACTGCTCGAAGTCCGTGAAGTCGCGGTCGAGCGTCTCGCATCCGAGCATCCACGGCTGCCCGTGCGCCTCGCGCGCGCCGCGCGGAGCGATGGTGCCGATCCGCTCCATCCCCACCTTGAGAGGAGTCGGCACGCGGTCCGGCGACGTGTCCAGCTTCACCTCGTGCGCTCCTGCCGCCGCCGCGAAAAGCAGGACGGCAAACCCGACTGTCCTTTTCATGTACATCTCAGCATCCCTTTGGTTGGCCCTTGGCAGATCGCGCCCCAATGTCCTTAGGGTCCGCCGACAGTTCCGCGAAGAGGGCGTCGCGGCCGGCGCGTTCGCGGGCGGAGGTTCCAAGGAATCCGCCTGCCCAGTAGGCGACGAGGCAGGTGGCGACCTGGGCGATCGTGGCGAACTCCCACTTGAGGCCGAGCGCGTTCTTGAAGATCAGGCCGCCCGCCACTCCGGCGACGATGCACGCGTAGACACCCTTCGCGTTCGGGCGCTTCCACAGGATGCCGAACACCGTCGGGATCACGATCGGCACGCCCACGAGCGCCATCAGCGTCTTGTTCGCCTCGAACGCGCCGCCGAGCTTCGAGACGAAGAGCGCGCCGAACGCGATCAGCGCCGCGACGCCGAGCGTCGCGAGACGCGCCACGAGCAGCGTCTCGCGCTCTCCCGCGTTCTTGCGGAAGAGACGGCGGTAGATGTCCGTAGTGAACACGCTGCTCGTCACGTTGAACTCCGCCGCGAGCGTAGAGAGCGACGCCGCGAGCATCGCAGAGACCATCAGCCCCAGCATTCCGTTCGGCAGCAGGCGGATGCACATCTCAATGTAGCTGCGCTCGTGCAGCTCCGGCGGCAGGTCCGGCAGGTACACGCGCGCGGCAACGGCCGGCAGCACGGCGAGGATCGGGAAAATGAAGAAGATCGCCGCCGAGAGAAGGCCCATCTTCACGGCGTCCCGCTCGTTCGGCACCGACGCGAGCCGCTGCACGAACGCCGTTGTACTTTATGAAGACGATGAGGTAGTACGCGGCCAGGAACCAGAACGTGCCGCGATGCCCGTTGAAGAGGGAGAAATGCTCCGGCACCTTGTCGTAGAGCGCGCCAAGACCGCCGACGGCGTTCAGCGAGAGCGGCAGGATCGTGAGCGTCACGGCCATCAGCGCCGCGCACTGGATGACATCCGTCACGAGCACGCTCCACAGCCCGCCCGTGAGCGTGTAGACGAGCACGAGACCGGCGCCGAGCATGATGCCGGTGGCGAGCGACACATCGAGGAACTGCGAGGCGATGACGCCGAGGGTGTAGAGCCGCACCGTGTTGTCGAGAATGCGGAACGCGACGCCGCACCACGAGAGGACCTGTCGCACGACCGGCCCGTAGCGGCGCTCCAGGTATTCCACCGGCGTCGCCAGGTTCGCCCGCTGCCAGCGGCGCGCGAAGACGAACGTGCCGAGCAGGATCGCGAAGGCGGTGGACCAGAACACGGTGACGCCCACTAGGCCGTCCTCGTACCCGATCTGCGCGTAGGCGATGAACACGAAGCAGCTGATCATCGCCATGTACGAGCTCACTGCCCCCATCCACCACGGCACCTTCTTCCCGCCTGAGAAGAAGTCCTTCGTGTTCTTCACGAACCGCCCCATGAAGAGGCCGGCCGCAAGCACGACGGCCACGTACGCCACCACCACGGCCAGATCCAACGTAGACAATTTTCCTGTCATTTGCCCACATTATACCCCATCCCCCGCCGTTCGTCACGCCTCAAAGTCGAGCTCGAAGGATTGTGGAGGACGGATGGTTCTGGTATAATCGCGCGGCAAGGAGATATAATCGAACATGAAGAAGCTGTTGTGCGTCATGGTGGCCGCCGCCGCTGCATGCGGATGGGCGGCGGGACTGCGCCAGGTGGTGATCGTTAGCCGACACAACCTGCGAGCGCCCCTTGACACGGCGATGCAGGACCTCGCCGAGTCTACGACAAACAAGTGGTTCGCCTGGACGTCCGCACCCGGCGAGCTTTCGCGGAAAGGCGCCGCCCTCGAGACCGCGATGGGCGGCTGGTTCCGCGACCGGCTCGGCGACCTCGGCCTCTTCGAGCGGAACGCGCGCCTCCGCCCCGACCAGGTGCGCTTCATCGCGAACAACATGCAGCGCACCGTCGCCACCGCGCGCAGCTTCGCCACCGGCTTCATGCCCGAGGCCGACGTAGTGGTCGAGCATCTGCCATTTGGCGGCCCCCGCGACTCGCGCTTCGCTCTCACCGTGTCACATTCCGACGCCGCCTTCTCCAACCGCATCGATCGGCAGCTCGGCGAGACGTTCGGCGGCGGCGCGGGCATCGACCGCATCCTCGCGCCCTCGTACGCGCTCCTCTCGCGCGTCATCGACTATCCCAGCTCGGCGCGCGGACGCCGCCCCGACGCGGTCCCCTTCGCCTCGACGGGCGTGAGCTACTTCGACATCATCCGTCCCCCGCACTCCATCGGGCTCCACGGGCCGATCGGCGAGGCATATCCCGTGGCCGACTCCATACTGCTCCAGCAGTACGAGGATCCGTCCGCCGCCGCCTCGTTCGGGCATCCTCTCACGTGGGAAGAATGGCGGCTGATCGGCAAGGTGAAGGAAACCTACATAAGCATGCGATACGGCACGAAGGCGATGTCCGCCAAGCTGGGCAAGGAATTCCTCCCCCTGCTGGCCAAGCGCCTGGAGCGCGGCGAACCCCGCCTCACGTTCGTTGGCGGGCACGACACCACGCTCGCGCAGGTCGGCACGCAGCTCGACGTGGAACCGTACGAGCTGCCGGGAGCGGTCGAATACCGCACGCCCATCGGCTCGAAGATCGTCCTGGGGCGCTGGTGCTGCGACGACGGGATCGACCGCTTGTCCGTCGATTTCGTGTACCAGACGACGGCGCAGATCCGCGCCTGCCAGCCAGCCGACCGCGCCCACCCCCCAAGCGTCGTGCGCCTGCGCCTGAAGGGACTCACGCCCGACGCAGACGGACGCTATCCGCTCGCGGACGTCCTGCCCCGCCTTCTCTCCCCCGATCCGGGATCGTGATCGGCCGGTCACGCGTTCCGCGACGTGAAGTCGTAGGCGCCGGTGACCTTCATCGACTCGTTGTCCGCCGTGACGTAGGCGATGGTGTACGTCTTGCCGCCAGGCGCGACGTTCAGCACCACGTGTCCCGCGTCGAACGCCTCCGGCGCGATGTCGCGGACGAAGTCCTTGCCCTCGTCCTCGAAGCGGCGCTCGGGCGTGAACACTGCCGCCGTCCACACGCGCGCCTGGAGCGCCGCGACGAGTTCGGTGGGCATGGAGTGGTGGGCGTGGTGGTTCACCTTGGCCACGTCCACGGGATCGAGCTCCTTCGCGAGCTCGGCCTCGATGTTGCGGCGCGAGCCGTCGGGGAGCTTCGGGCTGTCGGAGAAGTCGCCGGCGGTGTAGAAGCGGAACGGGCCGTACTGCACGAGGAGGCCGAGGCTCATGCCGTTTTCGTTGAGGCGCTTCGCGTTGTGGAGCTCCGCGTAGAGGTCGCGCACCTCACCGTTGCGGCAGCGGATCTTGCCGTTGCCCGTGATGTTGGTGATGGAGAAGGACGGGTAGGCGGCGGCGTTCTTGCGCATGGCCACCTGGTTGACAGCGCCGACGTTGAACTTCTCCATCTTGAGGCCGTCGCGTTCCATGAGGTAGGGGTAGACCTTGCGCATGAGGACGTAGCAGTTGGGGTCGCACCGCTCGTCGGGGATGGGGTCGTTGAAGTCCGGCCAGCCGCGGTCGAAGGCCGTGCCGAACTTGAGCGTGTCCGCCGCCTGCATGAAGCCGCTCACGCAGATCTGCTGCCCGTTCCACTCGCGCGTGCCGGCGCCCCAGGTCTCGCCGCCGCCGTGGTCGGAGTGGTGGTGAGAGAGCATCATGTAGTCGACGTCGGTCTTCGCGGGGTTGACGCGCGTCACGTAGCGGGCGATCCACTCGCCGGCGTTCTTCGTGCCGTTGGGAAGGACCCAGATGGCCAACTTGCCGCGCGCCCAGGCCTTGTGGTCGCCGCAGTCGAGGAGCATCGTCGTGCCGTCAGGCATGATCCAGAACATGCTCTCCGCCACGCCCGTGTAGATGAAGTGCACCTGGAACTCGCCCGGCTTCCACGGCGGAAGCTTCTTGCCCGCGAGGGGATGCCCCTTCCCGCTGCAGGCCGGCGCGCACTTCTCCTGCGCAGACGACGAACCGCACATGCCGAGGGTGCCGAAGAACGGCGCCAGCGCGGCGGACTTCATGAAGTTTCTCCTGTTCATTCTATTCTCCTTGATTTCAATTCTTGACAACGTTCGCCTTGCCGGACGAGCGCCCTGCGAAGACGCCCAGCGCCAGCAGATATCCGAGGCACGCGAGCAGCACGCCGACGACGCCCGCCGCACCCGCGCTGCTCCCCTGCACGATGCCGAGGATCGGCGTCACGATGCCGCCGCCGACGATCGCCATCACCATCAGCGACGTGATCTCGTTCGCCTTCTCGGGCACGCGGTCGAGAGCGAGGCCCATGCACATGCCGAAGCTGTTCGCCGTCGCGAGCGCCGCGACGAACACGCACGCTAGGAACACGATCCATGTCGGCGCGAAGAAGATGCCAGCCGTCGCGAGGATGCCCAGCCCCATGCACCACGGGAAGCACTTCGCCGCCGACACCTTCGCAAAGAGCGCCGCCCCGCCGATCGCCGCAAGTGTCTTCGCCACGAAGTAGACCGTCGGCCCCATGCCGGCCTTGTCGAGATCCATCTTGTAGACGTTCTTGAGGTACTCCGGTATCGCCACCGCAAAGCCGACGTCTGCCCCCACGGAGAAGAGGATGCCAACCGTCATCGCGAGCACGTAGGGGTGCTTCAGCATGGCCAAGCAACTGCCAAAAGTGGTTGTGGCGGACGCGCTGGAGCGCGTCCCTCCCCGTTCATCCGGGATGGAGGTGAACCACAGCCAGGCCGCTGCCACGACCGTGAGCGCGCCGTACAGCGGGAAGAGGAGCTTCCAGTTGCCGAGCGCGGTCGCCGTGAGATACACGAACACGGGCGTGAGCGCCGCGCAGATCGCCTTCACGAACTGCCCCAGCGAGATGCGGCTCGTCAGCTGTTCCGGCGGCACCACGTTGCTCATGAGCGCGGGAAGAGCGGCCTGGATGATCGTGTTGCCTATGCCGAGAAGCGCGAACGACACGAAGTAGATCCAGAAGCGCTCCGCGTTCGCCGCCAGCGGCAGGAGCATCGCGAAGACGGTGACGCCGAGCGAGACGAGGACGGTGTTCTTCCTTCCGATCTTCCCGCACAGCACCCCGGTGGGGATGGATATGAGGAAGAACCAGATGAATATCATGGACGGCAGGAAGCCCGCCGTCACATCGGAAAGCTTGCATTCCGCTTTCACCTGATTCATCACCGTGCCGATGATGTCGCTGAAACCCATCACGAAGAAACCCGCCAGCATAGGCAGGAGAGCTAGATTCTTTTTCATGGCGCTATTGTACCACAAATCCGCTCAGAGCTCATCAACGTATTTCGCGAGGATGCGGAAGTCGGAACGGACCTTGACAGTGTGGCGCGCAATGATGAACCTTGTCGCCGGACGCTCCAGCGTGAGCGAGAGCGTCATCTCGTCGCGGTCGTAGAAGCCGCTGAATCCCGCGTCGTTGTATTCCCAGGACACGATCTTCGTCCGTATCTCGACCGTCGCGAGCGTGCGATCGTCAGTCACCTTGAAGCCGCGCGCCTTCAGCGCGTCCGAGAGCGCCTTCATGACGCGGGGCTCGGTCTTCATTATGAAGAAAACCGTCTCCTTCGGGAACTTCTCCCGGTGCTTCGGCAGGTTCTCCTGCACGTCGCCGGGCGTCCAGCACCCGAGGACGAAGAGAATGGCTGCAAAAAGGGCTGTCAGAACCGTGCGCATGTTTCCCTGTCGTCGAAGTGGATCACGTTGTCGCCGATCGTCTGGGTGGTCTCGTGCCCCTTGCCGCACACGACGACCGTGTCGCCCGCCTCGGCGTTGGCGAGCGCGTGAAATATCGCTTTCGCGCGGTCAGGCTCCACGGTCACGTCCGTGCCCGTAGGTATGCCGGCCACGATCTGCTCGATGATGGACATCGGCTCCTCGCTGCGCGGGTTGTCGCTCGTCACCACGAGCCGGTCCGCGTTCGCGGCCGCCGCCGCGCCCATGAGCGGACGCTTCGCGCGGTCGCGGTCGCCGCCCGCTCCGAACACGGCCCACACCTTCCCCTTCGTGAACTCCCGCACTGTCGAGAGCACGTTGGCGAGCGCGTCGTCCGTGTGCGCGTAGTCCACGAACACGTCGGCCGCGCTCCGCGTCGCCACGCGCTCAAGCCGCCCCCAGCGAGGCGCAAGGAGAGGAATCTTCGCCACGATGTCCGCGAGCGGCACGCCGGCGCCCAGCGCGAGCGCCGCCGCCACCAGCACGTTCTGCACGTTGTACCGCCCCACGAGCGGGCACCTCGCCGCAATAAAGTCCTTAAGGTCGTTAACGTCATTAATGTCCTTAAAGTCATTAAAGTCATTAAGGTCATTAATGCCGCCTGACACCGAGAGGCCGCACTCGATCGTGCGGAGCGGGAGCCCGCGGCAGATGTCGGCGAGCCGCCGACCGTACTCGCCGTCCACGCAGACGGCCGCTGGCGCGCCGGGCGTCGACTCCGCCAGCCGACGGAAGAAGTCGGCCTTCACCTGGAAGTACGCCTCCATCGTCTTGTGGTAGTCTAGGTGGTCCTCCGTGAGGTTCGTGAAGCCGCCGCCTGCGAAGACGGTGTCGCCCGTGCGGCGCTGGTGTATGGCGTGGCTCGAGACTTCCATCACGCACGTCTCGCAGCCCGCCGCCTCCATCTCGGAGAAGATTTCCTTGAGCGCAGGCAAAGGCGGCGTGGTGTAGCCGGTGGAGAAGCGGCGGCGCCCCGTGTACGCCTCCACGGTGGTCACGTATCCGCCGCCGCCCAGGAACTCGTCGAGGATCCACGTCGTCGTCGTCTTGCCGTTCGTGCCGGTGATGCCGTATATCCTCATGGCACCCCCTCCTCCTGAAGGTCCTCGTACAGCTCCGGGTCGATCTCCTCGGGAATGTCCGGCTCCACGGCCATGTACCTGAGCACCTTGCTCGCGATGCGGCTGAACGTTGGCGCGGCGCAGATGCCGCCCTGGTGGTTGAAGATCGGCACGCCAAGCTCCTCCGAGCCGCTACGCGAGCGGCAGTACGCCGGCTTCTGGTACGTCACGAGGATGACGATCTCCGGGCGCGACGCGGGCACGATGCCGATGAACGACGCGTTGTACGCGGTCTTCGAGTATCCACGCCCCTCCTTCATCTGCGCCGTGCCGGTCTTGCCCGCCACGGAATATCCCTGCACGGCCGCGCGCCGCGCGGTGCCGCCCTTCTTCGCCACGCCGAGCATCATCTCGCGCACCTTGCGCGCGGTCGTTGCCTTGATCGGATGGCCAAGCACCTCCTTCTCGGGATGCTCGCTTAGCACGGAACCGTCCGGCGCCACGACCTTCTTCACGATGAACGGACGCAGCAGCTCGCCGTCGTTGCCGATCGCCGCGTACGCGCTCGCCAGCTGTATCGCCGTCACAGCCACGCCCTGCCCGATCGGCGCGCGCGACCACTTCACCTTGTCCCACGACTTCCAGTTCGGCAGCAGCCCCGTCTCTTCGCCCGGCAGCTCGATGCCAGTCCGCCGACCCAGGCCGAACTCCGTCATGTACGTCCACAGGCGCTTCGGCCCCAGATCCACGCCCAGCTTGCCGAAGACGATGTTGGAAGAGTGGACGAGAGCTTCGCGCACGCTCATCCTCTCTTCCCACTTGTGTCCTAAGTCGCCTGGCAGCCTGTAGTAGTTGGGGTCGTTCTGCGCGGTGTTCATCATCGTGTCCGGACCGACAACTCCTTCGTTCAGCACCGCGCACGCGGTGATGGTCTTCATCACGCTGCCCGGCTCGTAGTTCTCCGAGATGGCGCCGTTGAACCGCTCGGCGGCGGACGACTTGTTGTACTCGCTCGGATCGTAGTCTGGCAGACACGCCATCGCCAGCACCGCGCCCGTCTTGACGGAGAGCACGATCGACCATGCGCGCTCGGCCTTGTTCGACGCCACGCCCGCCCGCAGCGCCTGCTCCACCTCGTACTGGATGTTCGGGTCCACGGTGAGGTACACGTCGTTGCCTGGCCTCGCGTCCACGTCGATCTCGCGGCGCACGCGTGCCTCGCCGCCGGTCGCGATGCGCGTTCCGCGAACCGTGCCCGGCATCCCCTTCAGCAGCCTCTCGTAGACCTGCTCGATGCCGGCGCTGCCCACGCCGCTGGCGGAGTCCCTGTTCACGAACCCAAGCACGTGCGAGAGCCGCCTGCCCTGAGGATAGACGCGCACCTGCTTCTCGTCGATAGCCAGCTCGTTGAACCTGCGCTTGGGGTCGGACAGCACGGCATGGATCCCGTCGTCGTCGGACGTCGCCAGGTAGACATACTTCGCGAGGTTGGTGGAGGTGCTCGAGATACGCTTCGCGTATGCGTCCATCACCTGCACGAGAGGGATCTGCAGCACGTCGGAGAGCGTCTGCATCTTCTCGCGGCGCAGCTTCGGGCTTATCGGCTTCTTCGGGTTGGTCGGATCTCTCGTGGCGGCCTGCGCGTCGAGGTGGTAGTCCCACACGGTCTTCGTCTGGGCCAGCACGCTCGTGTCCTTCGTGCCGTAGATCGAGCAGTAGATCGTCCCCCTTGCGCCGAGCGTGTTCTTGGTGAAGCCGTAGTTAGGCTGCTTGGAGTGCGCCATCACCATGTTGAGGTGGAGGAGGACGAGCCTCACGCCGATGCCGATCGCGCCGGCTATGAGCAGCGCCACAGGGGCGTAGAAACGTAGCTTTTCATTCGCGCCGGTCATGTGGTTTGCCGCATGTGGCGCGTCAACGGCGGGTCTGCCGCTTGCCGCGAGGAGCCGCCAACGCCATGTTGCCCGTACGCGCCCTGGCCTGGGCGCGCGCAACGGCCATCTGGCCAGGGGCCGGCTTGCCGTTTGCCATCATCCTTATGACCTGGTCAGGCTGCGGGCTCTGCATCGCCAGCCCGAAGCGAGTGATCTTCTCGTCGAGGCGCTCGCGCGTCTTCATCGCGTTCCACTTGGCGTCCTCGCGCCCGTATTCTGCGTCGAGCAGCTTGACCTGGTTCTCCGCCTTGCCGATCTCCCGCATGATCGACGTGCACTGCGCGTCGAGCATCCAGTAGATCATCAGCCATATGAAGCTTGTCACGATGAGCGCGACGATGCCCGTCGCGCCGAACTTGAAGCGCGAGAACCTCTTGACGTGCCTTCTGTTCTTTCTCATCACCGTGTCCTTTCTGCCGCCCGCAGCTTCGCGCTGCGCGAGCGTGGATTGCATGATTTCTCTTCTTCCGCCGCCGTGACGGCGCGTCGTGTTACAAGATTCACCTTCGGGAGGTCGCCCTCCCACCGTTCGCCCCCCGACTGGAGGGACACCATCCGGCCAGCGTGCGCGGCGAAGAAACGCTTCACGATCCGATCCGTGATGCTTTCGAAAGTGATCACCGCGAACCGGCCGCCGGGCTTCAGCAGTCCGAGCCCGCCCTCCAGCGCACGCTCGAGCTCGCCCAGCTCGTCGTTCACCGCCATGCGCAGCGCCTGGAACGTCCGCGTCGCGGGATGGTGCGGGCCGGTGCGCCCCACCGTGCTCTCCACGAGCGCCGCCAGCTGCGCGGTCGTCGATATGCGCCCGGCCGCGCGCGCGCGAACTATCGCCTTCGCGATCCTGCGCGCGGCCGGCTCCTCGCCGAGCGTGCGCAGCAGCATCGCCAGCTCTTCCTCTCCGCGCGTCGCCACGATGTCGGCCGCCGTCTCGCCGCGCGACCTGTCCATGCGCATGTCGAGCGGACCGTCCGCCCGGAAGCTGAACCCGCGCTCAGCCTCGTCGAGCTGCGGACTCGACACGCCGAGGTCGAGGAGCACGCCGTCCACGGAATCGATCCCCTCGTCGCGGACGATCTTCGCGATGTTCCCGTGGCAGCCGTGCACCAGCGTGATGCTCACGCCCGGCACGCCTCCAAGACGTTCGGAGCTTTCCGACAGCGCCTGCTCGTCGCGGTCGATGCCGACGAGCCTCGCGCCCGTGCCCGCGCGCAGCAGGATCTCCCGCGCGTGGCCGCCTCTGCCGAGCGTGCCGTCCACGTACGTCCCGCCCGCCTTTATCGCGAGCGCGTCGATCGTCTCCCGAAGAAGTACCGGCACGTGCGTCATTGCTTCTTCGCCTCCTTCCGCCGTGCGAGCGCGGCACGGAATGCGGCAACGTCGAGCTTCTTCGTCTTCGGCTTCTTCTCGCCGGCCCAGATCTGCGCCTTGCGGTACGCGCCGATGAGCGTCACGTCGCCGCGGATTCCCGCGAACGACAGGAGGTCGTCGCCGATGCGGATGCGGCCGGCGCTGTCCACCTTGAGCATCTGCGCGCTCTGCGCAAGCGCCGTCGCTATCGGATCGTTCTCGAGGATGTCTGTGCGGGAAAGATCGGCGAGGAGATTCTGCATCTCGCGAACGGGAACGAGGTCGAGACAGTCCTCGGATTCGTTTGGAAAAACGTATACGTACTCGTGCGCGTCCTTTTCCCCCACTTCCATCCCCATCGCGTCACGCCACTCGCTCGGAATCGTCAGGCGCTTCTTGGGGTCGAGGGTGTGGTAGAAAGTGTCGACGAGCCCGCCGACCATTTCTTTCCTTTCTTTTCTATCCTCAACAGCCATTTCGATTCCAGTTTTTCGGGCCGCAGACACACTGCTGCCACACTTCGCGACACATTATGCCACATCGCCCCACCGACCGTCAATCCCCCTTTTTGAAAAAAAATTCATTTTTTCTTGCCGCCGATTTTCGCCGATTCGCGCAATGCCAATCCGCGCAAGGCAAAAAGAAACCCCCTGCAAGGATCTTGCAAGGGGTCTGAACTCAAGTTGGTGCTGCTTCTTGCGCGGCTACGTGATTGCCAGGCGCTCGGCGCGGCGGCGGCACAACGGCGGCAGCGCCGCGCGCGTCGGCTCGCCCATCACGAACACGCCCTTCCCGCGCAGCGCGGCGGCGCCGTAGCGCGCGAGGAAAGATTCCACGGCCGACGCGGACGCGAAGAACACGGCGTCGAACGGCGGCAGGGCGCCGTCAGGGGCGCATGACTCGTTGTCGTAGAGCACGACGTCGTCGACGCGCGCCCCTGCCCGCTTGAGCGCGCGCGCCACCGCCGGGCCTGCCTTCGCGCTCCTAAGGCGCAGCATCCGCCGTCCGCGCAGGTCCATGCCGCGTATCTCCTCGATGAGCCCCGCCGCCGAGAAGTCCGACTGCGGCATCACGTCGCTCCACACTCCGTACTTCCGCAGCTCCTCGTCAGTGCCCGCGCCGCACGTGAAGAACTCCGGCAGCTGGCGCCGGTCGCACGGACACGACTCGAAGAAGATGCGCACCGCCGACGGCGACGTCAGCACGATGCCGTCGTACATCGGCAGCGCGTCGTCTCCACGCCACCTGGGCACCAGGCGGATCAGCGGCCAGCTTATCGGCCTGCCGCCGCGGTCTTCCACCGCGCGCGCCGCCTTCTCCTGCACCGCCTCAGAGCAAGTGAGCAGGACGCGGCGTCCGCCAAGCTCGCCGAGGCGCGGCCAGAGACGCGACGCCACCCGGCCGACGACAAGGATCCCCGGACGGTCCTCGCCCGTCACGGACTTCACCTTGCCGAGAGTGGTCTGCACCACCTCCTCGCGCGGACCTGCCGCGTCGAACACGAACGCGCACGGCGTATCCGCAGGCCAGCCCTCTTTCCGCAGTCGCTTCGCCTCGTCCGCGGCTACGCGCAGCGACATGAACAGCACCTGCGGCATCTCTGTGCCCGTGGAACGAGGCGTGTACGCCGAGAACCCGCGCGACTCGCCGCGCCGCGTGAGCAGCATCCCCGTGCCGGTCGTCGCCGCGGTGAGCGCGCTCACCCCCGGCCGCACGACGAACGGCATGCCCAGCGCGGCGAGCGCGTCCGTCTCTTCCGCGAGCCGGCCGAACAGCCCGGCGTCGCCGCCCTTCAGGCGCACCACGCGCCTCCCCTTCCTCGCTTCGTCGCAGATGCGCCTAGTGATCTCGGCCTGCGTCATCGAATGCGCTCCGCACCTCTTTCCGACGAAGGTGAAAGGTGAAGGGTGAAGGGTGAAAGGCGAAGGATGGCCAAGAAGCGCATCGTGTAGGACGATGTCGGCGGAAGAGATGTCGCGCATGCCGACGACGGTGCAGAGTCCCGCGTCGCCCACGCCCGCGCTCACGAAGCGCACTGCCTTCACGAACCGCTGCCGCATCGCGACGAGGCGCTCGTCGCCGGCCTTGAACACGATGGCCAGGAACCCTTGCGCCTCCGGCGGCGCGAGCTCGTCGAGCGGAATCGGCTTCACTTCCACGCCTTCCGGCAACCCGCCGCCGCAGAGGCGCCGCAGGCCGGCCATCGCCATGATCGCGGCATCGAACTTCCCGCTCCGCACCTGCTCCAGCCGCGAGTCCACCGCGCCGCGCATCGGCAGCAGCTTCGCCTTCGGAAAAGTCTTTCGGGCGTACGCCGCCCGCCGCTCGCTAGACACTCCGATACGGGATGGGCGCAGCTTGCTGCGACCGTCAACCCTCATCACCCAGCAATCGCGCGGGTCTTCGCGGTTAGGCAGCCAGAACCAGTCGAGATCGTCGGCCATGGGCGACGGCAGGTCCTTCGCCGAGTGGATGGCGAAGTCTATCTCGCCGCGGCGCACGGCGTCGTCGAGGTCGCGCGTGAAGAAGTCGGGCGCGCTCCGCTCGATGGGCGTGGCCAGGTCGCGGTCGCCCGGCGTGGAGAACGCCGCAAGGCGGTAGACGGTGCCAGGAAACTCGCGCCGCAGGAGTTCGAGCGCTGTCTCCGCCTGCAGGCGCGAGAGCATGCTGCCGCGCGCCCCAACGGCGAACGTCGTGCGGCATTTTCCTTTTCTGGGTAACGAAGCCATGCCGACATTGTACCATATCGCGCCCCGCAAGGATGCCTGGATATGCTATAATCCTCGCACGGAGACAAAACATGGACAACAAGAACACTGGAAGCAACTTCATCGCCAAAGGCAAGATCTGGGGCGGACTGTTCCACATGGGAGTGAACATGTGGAGCGACCAGCCCGTCGACTCCTGGGGCCCGTACAAGGGCGAGGACCTCGAGCTCGTCTGCCAGAAGAACCACCTCCGGTTCAACGAGGACGTCTGGCGGCACATCACCGCGCACATGGCAGAGGCCGGCATGAACCTCGTCGTCATCGACCTCGGCGAGGCGCTCAAGTACGCGAGCCATCCCGAGCTTTCCGTAGAGGGGTCGTGGGAGATCGACCGCTTCCGCGCCGAGCTGGCGCGCCTGCGCAAGATGGGCCTCGAGCCGATCCCCAAGCTCAACTTCTCCACGGCGCACGACGCCTGGCTCCAGGAATACGGGCACATGGTGTCCACCCCCACGTACTACAAGGTCTGCGCCGACCTCGTGCGCGAGGTGGTCGACATCTTCGACAAGCCTCGCTTCTTCCACATCGGCTACGACGAGGAGACCGCGGGCCACCAGCGGAAGTACGCCTACTCCATCGTGCGGCAGGGCGAACTCTGGTGGAACGACTTCCTCTTCTTCGTGAAGACCGTGGAGGCCACCGGCAGCCGTCCGTGGATATGGAGCGACTTCTACTGGCACCATCCGAAGGATTTCATGGCCCGCATGCCCAAGAGCGTGCTGCAGAGCAACTGGTACTACGGCGAATCCTTCGCCCTCGACGACACAAACAAGAGCAAGGCCCGCGTGCAGGCGTACATCGACCTCGACAAGGCCGGTTTCGACCAGATTCCGACCGGCTCGAACTGGTCCAACGACGTGAACTTCGGCAACACGGTCAAGTTCTGCGAGGAGCATCTCTCAAAGGAGCACCTCCTCGGCTACCTCACCGCGCCATGGGTGTTCACGCTGCCGAAGTTCGAGGCGCCGAACCTTCGCGCCATCGACCAGGTGGCGGAGGCGCGCAAGGCGGCGGAACGCG
>CACWSW010000093.1 GCA_902763655.1 uncultured bacterium | reverse complement strand
GGCGTGAACTTCGTCGCGATCGACGACGTGTACTACAACGTCACCGAGGCGCAGCACGCGCTCTTCGCGAAGGAGGTGGAGAAGGGGCTCCCGATCGTCCTTCTTTGCCATGTGCCGTTCTACGGGCCGAAGATCTACGAGTACGTGATGAAGGCGACGAAGAACAAGTGCGCATACGTGACTGGCGCGCCGCTTTCCTGCACCTCCACCTACGAGGCGGGCAAGACGTATCCGCAAGGCGAGGAATGGCGGTATCGGTCCGTCCAGCAGAAGACCGACAAGCCGACGGCCGACTTCATCGCCTGGCTGAAGGAGCAGAAGCTGCTGAAGGCGATCCTCTGCGGACACCTCCACCACTTCTTCCAGGAACGGTTCTCCGCCACGGCCGTGCAGTACGTCTGCAGCGCCACCTTCAAGGGCGACGCCTACGCCGTACGCTTCGTGTAGGCCGGTTATCGGACCGTCGGCTTCGGGACGACGGTGACGACGACCGTCGAGTTCGACTGCGTTCCCGTATACCAGGCGCAGCAGTCCGTATCGCCGAGGCGTGTCGCCTTGACGTTGCCAGCGTCATGCGCGCGTGGCTCGAAACCCTCGTCGAGGACCTCTGGTTCAGGCCAACTGTCGGGATGGCCGAAGATGAAGTCGGCGTTTGCGACGCGTCGCTTGAGCTTCTTGGCGCCGCGGTGATAGTAGTAGTTAGCCACAAGGGCCGACTTCGCGTCGTACACGAGGCTCGGCGTCGACTCGCGCACGTCGCCGATGTTTGTGCGGAACTTCTTCCATGTCTTCCCGCCATCGACGCTTGTCACCTGGAACTGGGTGCCGAGTCCCTGCTCGCAGCGGCCGACGATCAGCAGCCTGCCGCCGCCAAGGTCGACGAGCGACGGCTCTGTCACCCATTCCTTGACCGAAAGGTCCTTCTCTATGATGCGCTGCGACCAGGTGCGCCCGTTGTCAGTGCTGACTAGCAGCCCCCAGCTGTTCGCACCTCCCTTGCGGTAGTTGCCGGCGAACCACGGCGAGACGAGACCGAGGCCTTCCACGCGCACGGGATCCATGACCTGCATGGGAAACGGGTCCGGGCGGATGGTGGCGATCTTCTCGATGGTCCGGCCGTCGGTCGTTCGGTACAGTTCGTGGCGGCGATCCTTGCCCCAGCACCTCACCCAGAGGATGGCCGCCCCCGTCTCGTCGAGGCCGATGCCCTCGTTGACTTCACCGATCTTCGGGTCGTCGGCTACGGTAATCTCGTCAGACCAGGTGAGGCCGCCGTCCAGGGAGACGCGCAGGTAGGAATCGCGGCTCCCGGGATTGATCGTGTGTCCGTCCTTGGGACGCGCGTTGTCGCGGCTGTACGAGCAGAAGAGCTTGCTGCCAGCCGCCTGGATCATCGGCCAGGAGTTGTAGCCCGGAACGGCGGAGATGACATGGGCTTTCAGAGGCAGCCGATAGTCTCCGGTTGCGGATGTCCGTACGCCATCGCCCATTGCCATAGCCGCCAAAAGGCAAACCGCCGCTAGAATGAGGTTTTTCATGATTCCTGTTTCCTTTGCTCGGCAAGTAGTTTAGCAGAGATTTTACGTCCGTCAAGGGTTGCAAATAAAATGCCTAATTGGCGAATTAACAAGGAATGTCCAGGGCTATTCGCCAGATTTTGCGAGTAGGCATGGCTCTTGCGCATGGGAGTCACGTATGGTACAATACGCGACAGTTTTGCTATGAAAAAAACAATTGCAGGATTGCTCGTGGCGGCGGTCGCATTGACCGGCTGCCAATCGAAACCGCCCCTCGCGGGTACGCCGCCCGACGCCTGGCACATTCCCAAGATCAAGGTGGCGCTCTACCTCGACGTCGGCTGCAAGGGCGGCGGCGTGATCCACTGGGCCGAGCTGCTGAAATCGTCGCCCGACGTGGCGTGCACGTTCATCAACGCGGCGGACGTACAGGCCGGGAAACTGAAAGGTTTTGACGTGCTGGTGATGCCCGGCGGCAGCGGGTATGACCGGTATACCCAGCTGGGCGAAGAGGGGTTCGAGAAGATCAGGAAGTACATCCGCGAGGGCGGAAAATACTACGGCGTGTGCGCGGGCATCGCACTCGCGCTCAACGACCCGAAGCGGCTCCGCCTTATCCCCTACACGCGCGAGAAGAATCCGGTGCGCGGCGGGTTCTCGGGGGCGGTGAAGCTGAACGGCCGGGCGGAGGAGTTGCTGGGCGTGCCGGCGGGAACGCGCTACTTCCGCTACCACGACGGCCCGCTACCTGCGAAGGGCGATCCTGTGCCGGACTCGGAGTACGAGGTGCTCGCGACGTTCGACAGCCACGTGATGCAGAAGGGCAAGTCCGTCACGCCGATGTACGGCATGCCCGCCATGATCTACGGACGCTACGGCAAGGGCAAGGTGCTCGTGACCGTGATGCATCCCGAATACTACCCCTCCACGCACGACGTGCTGGGGGCGGGCTTCAAGCCGCTCGTGGGACGGCCCGTCACGTTCACGTATCCGAAGAAGACGGCGCGTCCGCTGCGGGTGGCCTGCTATGCGGGCGAGATCGACCGGACGGGCGACACGCGCAAGACGGTCGAAGAGGTGTTGGCGCTCGCGGCGCGCCCGGACGTGGACGTGACGTATGTCTCCGGTGAGCAGATCGCCGAAGGTGCGCTCGACCATGCCGACGCGCTGCTCGTCCCGGGCGGACAGCAGAAGGGCATGTGGCGCGCGGCGCGTCCGCTCATCGAGAAGTTCGTCGCCGACGGGCACAAGGTTGCAAGTTCCGCGGCCGAGCTGTGAGCAAACGTTCGCGGCGCGCCCCACGCCGCTGGTTACGCGCCAGTCCAGTGCCGCTTGCGGTAGCGGGAGGGCGTGATGCCGACGACGGACTTGAACGTCCTGATGAAGTGTGCGTGGTCATAGAAGCCGGTGGCGGTGGCGATTTCCGTCACCAGCATGTCCGTGGTTTCCAGCAGGGTCCGCGCCGCGTTGACGCGCGTGCGGGCGATGTACTGCGCCGGTGTGGTTTCGGTCTGCCGCTTGAAGATGCGCGTGAACTGCGCGGGGGAGAGGTTCGCGCGGGCGGCAAGGGATGGCACGGAGATGTCCGAGGCGTAGTTCTGCGAGACGTAGGCGATCGCGTCCTTGATCGTGTCGTACCAGTTGGGGGCGGATTCCTTCGAACGGGCGCGGTAGTGCGAGGTCATGAGGCCGATGATGCGGCCTTTCGTGTCGCGCACGGGGAATACGGAGACGCGGTTCAGGGCAGTGGAGAGGTCGGCCACATAGCCGTACACCTTGTCGATCATCGGTTCGCCCGTGCGGAGCGTGGGTTCCTCGCGGTCGATGTACACGCGCCAGAGGCGGCGCGGGTAGAGGTGCTGGGAGCGGTGCCCGATGACGGACGAGTCGTCGGGCAGGTTCATCAGCTCCAGCGCGCGGCGGTTCTTGAAATAGATGTAGCCCTGCGTGTCCTTGATCGTCACGCCGGTTTCGGGAAGGGTTTCCGCGAACTGCATGAGCATGCGCAGGTTCGCGCCGCCCGCCTTGAAGAAGGCGTCGCGGCGGCGGGCCGCTTCGTCAGGCGGCAGCGGCGGCAGGTCGTCTCGCTTGAAGTCAGTCGTGTCCATTGTATGCCTTTGCGGACAGTATACCACAAAACGGCGCGCTATGCGCGGATCGTACACAAATTCACGCGAATTATACAAGAAATGGCGTGACAATTATGGTATATTAGCTCAAAAATTTTAGCGAAACAAAGGTTCACGCATGAGGAGAAGGATGATGGACAGTCTTAAAATCGCAAAAACCCGCCTTTTGATGGGGGGGGGTACGAGTTATGCGTAATTTCACAGGGATTGGACTGTTTGCGGCCGCGCTGCTGGCCGCGGCGCAGACGCGGGCCGACGTGACGCTCGGGCCGGGCGAGACGCTGACGTGGGCGACCGACGCGCCGGCATCGGGCGAGGCCATCACCGCCACGGGCGGCACGATCGTGTTCGATGCCAACGCCACCGTCGCCCACAACTTCTATCTCGGCGGCGAGGTGTCGGTGGTCATCAACAACGGCGCGACCGTGCGCTTCACCAAGACGTTCTACCAGACGGATCCGTCCGGTCGCCTCGTGCTTTCCGGCCCCGCCCGCTTTGGCAGCAACGACATGAACACGTACGCGTTCCTCCCGGAGAACGCCATCGCGTTCGCGCCGGACGCAACCAACCCCAACCTCGACCTGGTGGGGTACGTCTCGTTTCTCGTCTTGCCGGAGAAATGGAGCAGCCCGATCCCGTACACGCTCGCCAAGAACGTGCTGCTCTGCTTTTACGGCGGCAACATGGTGACGGATCCGGTCTACACCCTCCCGACGAACTGCACCGTGCGCATGACGAGTCCCACGAACTTCCCCTTGACCACCGTCATCACGGTCCCGGCCACCGCAACGTTCCAGAACCGCCCTGTGAAGTTCAATCCCGAAACCAACGCAGGATCGTCCCTGGACAACGACGTGACGACGGTGCGTTCCAACACCGTCGTGCTGGCCGGCGGCACGTTGCAGATCATGACCGGTTCGACGCACCACTACTGGGGCCGCGTCTCGGGAACCGGCACGATCAACGTCGCTAACACGTGGCTCCAAGGGGATGCCCGGAACTGCTACCATTACTTCTACGGCGACATCAGCGGGATGGACGCGCGAAGCCAGCTGACGATCGACCAGGTCAATCATGTGAGCAGCAGCATGAACAACGGCGCGCGCCTCAACTCCGATTTCCCGGGCACCGTCAAGCTCAACTACACCATCTCGACGTGGATTGACGGCAATGGAATCACAAGAACCAGCCATGACACCGTCTCCTTTGGCTTCAACAATCCGAACACTTCCGGCTCAACCAACGAGAACTGGCACGTTGGTGCGCTCCAGGGCGGGAGCTTGATCGGAACGCGCATGGGCGAAGGCGGCGCGCGCCTCCAGTACTCTGCGCGGCAGCACATCCACGTCGGCACGCTCTCCGGCAAGCTCGCGATCTTCGCGACGTCGTTGAAGGGCGCGTACAATACGGACGACCTGACCGCCGATGTTGTGGCGGACGACACGGTCATCTACGTGAAGAACGGCATCCGCCTGCATTTCGGTACCGTCGGAAAGGGCGTGAAGATCCGCTACATGGCGGGTCAGGTCAGTTCCAACGTGGTGGAAGTTGCCTCGGGCACCATCGAGGAGATCACGTTCCTTGCGGACCTGCGGACGAAGCCCGTCTACCTGCATGGCAACGTGGGGTATGTCGGCGGCCCCGGCAAGGTCATTGCCGCCAACGGCAGCCGCGTGGGGTTCGTGGGCGCCGAGGCGGAGGTGGCCGTGAACGCCGGCACCGTCACGCTTGGCGACGAGGAGCTGCTCGGCGCCAAGCCCGCGCTCTGGTTCGACGCCTCCGATCTCTCCACATACGCGCCGCTCTACAAGGCTGGTTATCAGGCCGGTTATCATGAGCCGTCCTATCTGTTTGGCTCCGACAAGCCTGCCGGCGTCTACACCAACGACTGCCCGCTCGTTGAAAAATGGTACGACAAGCGCCCGGAGCAACGCCTCAACTTCTTTTGGAACGACCGCTGGAAAGGCGACAATGGATCCTTTTATCCGCAATTGTATCCATACGTCATACCCAACGCGCTGAACGGACGCGCGATTCTTTCTTGCGGAAGCCATCGCGACACTGGCCTTTCTGCCGAATGGGGACAATATGGCGATCCTACGCGTTCAGGAACCCATACAGAGAACCGCCGGATGCACCTGATGCAGAATCCGCCGGAAGGCGTCCCGACCGAAGGACACGCCGTCTTTGTTCACTCCTGTGTAATGGTCTTTGGTTCGCAGCAGGGCGGCGGTCGTTGCATCTTGGGCGGTTACGACAAATATACAGGCACGGCCATCGACAACACGCACAATCCCAAATGCAACGACCACTTCCTGCGGGCCGGTAGCGGCTATGGCGTGGCGAACGGCATCTTCCAGGCGAAGATCAACGGCGCATCGACAAACCTCTATGAGACATGGGTCAACGGGACGTCCGTTGTCTGTACCAACACGCCGATGAGCGGCTCGTGGGATGTGATTTCCTTCCATACGGACAATGCCGGCGGTGACGGCCGTGCATTCCGCAACATCGGCTCTCCCGCCGATGTCACCCAGGCGGGCGGACAGGACTACGCCGAGATTCTGGTATTCACCAACAAGCTCACGAACGCCGAGCGCATGAGCCTCGAGAACTACCTCGCCGGCAAGTGGGGCCTTGCGGGGAAACAGCCAGCATCTGGCACAATCACGCTCGGCGCGAACGCCTCCGTGGTCGGCAGCCAGTCGGGTATCGTCGGCACCGGCAGCTGGATCACCCGTACCAACGACTATGTGGTGCTGGACGGCTCCTTCACGGGAACGATTGGTGGCGCGGGCACGCTGACGGCGGCGACGGGCGCGCAGGCGCCGAAGCTCGCGCCCAGCTTTGCGGGTTCGTTGGCCGTGTCGGGCGGCAACCTGTCGTTCACTTACGCGAACGGGGCGTTTGCGCCCGCGCTCGTTGCATCGGATGCCGATATGACGTTCCCCGCCGCGCCAACGGTGACGGTGACGACGGGCGGCGCACTTGCGGCGGGCGACTATGCGCTCGTGGAGGGCAAGACGCTGACGGGCTTGGTCGCGGAAGACTGCACGCTTAACCACGACATCGGCCACGGCATGAAGGCGAAGCTCGTGCGCACGAACACGTCGCTCGTGTTGCGCGTCATCCCCTCCGGCATCACGGTGATCTTCCGATAGTCGTTGGAATAGAGCATGTTTGCGTAGCCTTTTGCGCGAACCATTTGGCACCTAATTCCCATTTCTGCGATTAGGTGCTAAAACGCAGTCGCGTGTCATGCCGAATAATGCTATGATTTCGCCGATATTTTCATAATAGGGGTTTCTTGGGTCTCTTGATCGTCTTGACGGATGGGATTCCGTCATGGGGCTTGCATTCGAGAATTTCGTCGTGAACAACCGATCATCGAGGCTGACGGCTATTTCGATGCCGTCATTCCGTTTTCGCGATTGTTGAGGCTATAAGAAGCATATGTTATTTGCTTTCGCTGCTGGGAGTCTTGGAGTTTTGGAGGCTTGGAGATTTTTATAATCTTCTCCGATACTCCTAATCTCCGAATCTCCCAGCAGCGAAAGCAATCATCAAAGTTATCCTCATTTACATTCACGCGCGAAGCGAGACATGGAGCGAATGCGCGGATTGTACACAAACCCAATAGGATTGTACAAGAAATGCCGTGAGTGGTTTGATAAAATCAAGCCATCCTCATAAACGCAGAAAGGATTACGATGATGAATACGTCAAGAAGGACATTTCTCACGGGGATGGCGGCGGGGACGCTGCCGCTCTTCAACATCGGATATGCGGCGTTCGGCCAAGGACGCAAGGCGCAGCTTGCGGCGGGCGCGAAGATACGCATCGCGATCGTCGGATGCGGCGACTGGGGGCGGACGCTCCTCACGCGCGCGGGCATCGTGGGCGGATGCGAGGTGGTGGCGCTGTGCGAGCCGGACTCGAACGCCATCGCCGTGCTGAAGAAGAAGTGCGCGAAGACGTGGGGCCGCGAGGCTCTTGACGCCGCGAAGGTCTATCACGACTACCGCGTGATGTTCGACGAGATGGGCGATTCGCTCGATGCCGTGTTCATCGCGACGCCCAACCACCACCATGCCTTGCCGGCGCTGCTGGCGATCCGGCACGGCGTGAACGTGTACGTGGAGAAGCCGATGGCGCACACGATGGAGGAGGTGATCCGCATCGGCGAGGAGGGCCGCAAGGCCGGCGTGGTGGTGCGCGTGGGCAACAAGGGCCACAACATCTCGCATCGTCCGCTGCTCGCCAAGTATCTGAAGGAGGGCGTGATCGGCGACGTCACCGAGGTGTTCAGCTACTCGGACCGCCCGAACACGATGTTCCGCCGTCCGCACACGATTCCAGTGCCGAAGGGCATGGACTGGGATCTCTGGTGCGGCGGGTCGCCCGTTTGCGAGCCGTACGGCGAGGAGGACGGGCGCGTGGGCCTGCATCCGCACGACTGGCACAGCTGGATCGACTACGGCAACGGCTCCATCGGCAACATGGGAACGCACGTCCTCGACGCGCCGTTCCAGACGATGGACATGTGGAAGGTCACTCCGTCGAAGATCGTGGTGCGCGACATCAAGTGGGGCTGCCCGGGCGCGTGGAACGCGCGCGGCACGCTGGACTTCCACATGCCGGCACGCGACGGGTGGGGACCGATCGTCCTGCACTGGAACGACGGCGTGGCGGACGGCGTCGACATCAGCTCGAAGTTCATGTCCGGCTGCTACAACCGCGTCTACAAGCGCGAGCACACGAACTTCCCGCCGGAGCTTCTCGAGCTCGAGAGGAAGTGGGGAGTCAAGAAGCCGATTCCGTCGTTCGGCACGGTGTTCGTCGGCACGAAGGGAATGATCTACGAGGAGTTCCACCGTACGCTGCGCATCTTCCCGGAGGGCGGGAAGATCGCGGACATTCCCGTGCCGAGCGGCGATGTGCTCAACAGGGAGGAGCGCAAGATCGTGGCGGAGTTCCTCTCGGCGGTGCGCGGGAATCCGGGACCGGTCAACACCGGGCTGGACTTCTCCATTCCGCTCGCGAAGACGCTCATGCTCGCGAACATGCTCGCGTTCGCGGGAAGGGGGACGTACGCGTTCGACGGCGCGAAGACCGACAGCGCCGCCGCGAACGCGCACTTCGGAATGACGTACAGGAAGGGTTGGACGACGGCCTGACGATCCGCAGGAAGACATGCAGTCGCTTGCCCTAGTTGCCGCCTCCCTGCTCTCGCCGTTCTTCGTCGAGGTCACGCCCGAAGTGCGCTCGTCGTACGTCTCCATCGGCAAGCTGATGGAGGACCGTCCGATGCAGATCACGAACGTCCGCGCCGGCTACGACGCGGGCGATTTCGGGCGCTTCGGCATCCGGAACTGGGACGTCAGCTCCCTCACGGACCGCCGCCACGACGCCCACCGCCACGCCCTCTACCACTTCGAGTTCGGGCCAACCTGGGAATACGACCTGAAGCTGGCCGAGGGGTGGACGCTGAAGTCGGACGTGACGCGCTCCTGGACGCTGTATCGCGGGTTTGGCAACGAGGCGTCGAACCGGACGTACTCCTGGTGGCAGATAGACCAGGCGCTCGCGAACCCGTACATCGTGCCGTTCTACAGGATCCGCAAATGCTTCCGCGGCAACGACTACGTCTACTTCAAGGCGGGGGTGCGCCGGCGGTTCGGGATATGGGAATCGCTCTACCTGACGCCGAGCGTCTACGCCGAGGGCGGAAGCAGCCGCAACTACCGGCGCGTGATAGGCGCACGGACAGACGGAGAGCGATGGAGCGACGGCGTGTCGTCTGTCTCGTTCCGCCTCGAACTGGGGTGGACGTTCTGCGAGAACTTCTCGGCGTTCGCGTTCGTGGAGCAGTACGAGGTCGTGGGGCAGGCCGCGCGCCACGCGATCTCGGCCAGCTCGTACCGGTGCGCGCACAACGACTGGACCCTCGGCGGCATTGGCTGCCGCATCCGCTTCTGAGCGTGCATGCGCTCGATTTGATATACTAACGGAACCGAAAGGACAGAAAAGATGAAGAGAATGTTGCTTGGATTGTGCCTGGCGATGGCGGTGGCAGGATGCGTGGGGACAGACCCTGCGCTGACGGGACCGGAGTGGAAGCCCATCGGCAAGCGCAAGGTGCGCGTGGTGCTGTGGGGCGTCACGCACAACCACGCGAAGGGCAAGTTCGACGGGCTCCGTCAGCTGCCGGACCTCTACGAGATCGTGGGAGTGGTGGACAACTCCGCCTCGAAGGTGATGCGCATGGCCGAGCCGAACCTCAAGCACTACGAGAAGTACCCGAAGTACACGCCCGAGCAGGTGCTGAACGAGGTGAAGCCCGACCTCGTGGTGATCGAGGTCTCGAACCAGGAACTGGTGGACGTGGCGAAGCAGTGCGCCGAGGCCGGCATCCCGATGCACATGGACAAGCCGCTCGGCTTCACGAAGGACGGCTTCAAGTACGTCTCGGACGTCTGCCGCGCGCGCAACATCCCGCTTCAGACCGGCTACATGTTCCGCGTGAACGGCGCGATCCAGTTCGCGTGCAAGGCCGCGCACGACGGGGTGATCGGCGAGGTGTTCGCGATCGACGCCGACCTCAACCACTCCTACGGCGGCAAGAAGTACCCGGAGTACTGCGGCACCTATCCGGCGGGAACGGCCTACCTGCTCACCTGCCACATCATCGAGTACGTGCTGCCGCTCATGAACGAGGTGGCGCCGGACTACGTGAAGACGTGGGAGATGCCCGCGCCCGGCGACCCGGAGGGGACGCCCAGCCACACGTTCACGCTCATGAAGTGGCCGCGCACCACCTGCACGGTGACCGTCTGCTCCAAGGGCACGCAGTCGCGCCGCCACCTGCGCATCGACGGCTCGGACGGCACGATCGAGATCGAGCCGATCGAGGACTTCCGCAAGGTGAAGCACGACACGGGCGAGGAGGGCGGCAAGGCGAAGAAGTCCGTCGACCCGCGCATCATCGCGCGCCTCTACCTCAAGAAGGACAAGCCGCCCTACAAGAAGGGGCTCAACGAACTTGACTTCGGCATCATGGAGGACCGCTACCGCGACCAGCTGAAGGAGCTCGCGGAGATCATCCGTGGCGAGAAGCCGAATCCGCAGTGGCTCTACGACCACGACCTGCTCGTGCACGAAGTGTCGCTCAGGGCGTGCAACCTGTA
>CACWSW010000092.1 GCA_902763655.1 uncultured bacterium | reverse complement strand
ATAGGAGAAAGACATGCATCAAGCAATCCGGGCGGGAAATGCGGAAATCGCCAAAGCGATTTCGCCTATTGACATCTGTTCTCATAGGAGATGCGCCCCTCTCGGCTTTCCGGCGGTTTTTGCGCTTGTCAACAAATGCTCGCGTATGATATGATTACGCCACGTAAAATTGCAGCAAAGTGAGGTCTGCGTGCCGCACGAGCGGCGCGCGCCGAGAAAAGGAACGCAGAATTTGAGTGGAAAGGTCGGCTTGATCGCGTTGGCGGCGGCAACGTCGCTTGGCCGATGCGCCGCAGCTGAGCCTGCGGAACTGGCGCGCGCCCGTGCAGGCGGCTCGCGAGGCCGTGCCCGGTTTCGTGTGGCTGGAGGCCGAGGGCTTCCGCGACTACGGCAAGTGGCATCTCGACACGCAGTTCGTCCACAAGATGGGCTCCGCCTACCTCCTCGCGGCGGCCGTGGGCACGCCGGTGAAGGATGCGGCGACGTCGTTCGACGTTCCGCGCGCGGGCATGTGGCACGCATGGGCGCGCACGAAGGACTGGGTGCCCGCGCATTCGCCCGGAAAGTTCGCGCTCGCGGTGAACGGACGCGAGTCGCCCGTCCTCGGCGCGTCCGGCAAGCCCGGTTGGCGCTGGGAGCGTGCGGGCGCGTACGACCTCGCGGCCGGCCCCTGCGAGGTGCGGCTCGTGGACAAGTCCGGCTGGTTCGGCCGCTGCGACGCGGTGCTGTTCACGACGGACGCGGCGTACGTGCCGCCCGAGGCCGAGGAGCCCCTCGCGCGCGAGCGGCGCCGGCTGCTCGGCCAGCCCGAGACGGTGTCCGACGCCGGCGACTTCGACGTGGTCGTGGTGGGCGCGGGCACCACCGGCATGGGCGCGGCGATCGCGTCCGCGCGCGCCGGCGCGCGCACCGCGCTCGTCCAGGACCGTCCCGTGCTCGGAGGCAACGCGAGCATGGAACTCGGCGTGGGCATCCACGGCGCCTCGCACGCGCACCCGAATGCCCGCGAGAGCGGCCTCATCGAGGAGGCGAAGCTCATCCGCGCGGGACGGAAATGCCGCAACATGTCCGAGGCCTACCTCCTTCAGGCCCAGGGCGAGACCAACCTCACGCTGTTCCTGAACGAGCGCATGACGAAGGTGGAGATGTCCGGGCGCGGACACCTCTCGGCCGTCCTTGCGCAGAACACGCTCACCGGCGGCTGGACGCGCTGGCGCGCCGCGCAGTTCGTCGACTGCACGGGCGACGGCTGGCTCGGCTACTACGCGGGCGTGCCGTACCGCATGGGGCGCGAGGGCCAGTCCGCCTTCGGCGAGGAGGAGGCGCCCGAGCAGCCCGACGCCACCACGATGAGCGGCGTGATCCTCGGCAACGGCACCTGGTGCTTCGCGCGGCGCGAGACGGACCACGAGGTCCCGTACGAGACGCCCGTCTGGGCGCGCGTGCTGCCCGACGGCTGGACGCGCCGCCTCAAGCCAATCGCGCGCGGGCGCGGCGGCTTCACGGCCGCGTGGTGGATCGAGCACGCGGGCGACATCGACGACTTCGCCGACCCCGAACGCGCGCGCGACGAGCTCGTGAAGATCTCCCTCGCCTACTGGGGCTGGGGCAAGAACACGTGGGAGCACCGCCACCTCCTGAAGAACCACGAGCTCACGTGGGTGCCGTTCCTCGACGCGCGCCGCGAGACGCTGCGCCTCGAAGGCGCCTACATCCTCACCGGCAACGACCAGAAGGCGGCGCGCGTGTTCCCCGACCGCATCTCCTACGGCGGCTGGCCGATGGATACGCACGACCCGCTCGGCATGATGAACCCGAACGGCAACGGCTACTGGAAGCACCACCCGCCGCTCCCGATCTATACGATTCCCTACCGCATCCTCTACAACCCCGACTTCGACAACCTCCTCTTCGCCGGACGCTGCGCCAGCGTCTCCCACATGGCGCTCGGTTCCGTGCGCGTGGAGTCGACGCTCGCCACGCTCGGACAGGTCTGCGGCACGGCGGCGGCGATCTGCGCGCGCGAGGGCCTCTCCCCGAAGGCGCTTGGCGACACGCGGATGCCCGCCTTCCAGCAGCGTCTACTGAAGGACGATCTCTACATCCCCGAGCTCGCCAACGCCGACCCCGCCGACCTCGCGCGCCGCGCAACCGTCACGGCCTCCTCCGCGCAGGACCGCCTCACCTTCGTTGGCTCCTCGACCGTGCGCTGGCACGGCGTGGGACACAAGAACAAACAGGTGCCCGGCCGGAAGGATCTCCTCTACGCCGAGGGCGCCGCGCCGCGCGCGGTCATCGACGGCGTATCGCGCATCGTGGGCGACGCCGCCCACGCCTGGGTCTCGGACGCGCACGCGGACCTGCCCCAGACGCTCACGCTTACCTGGCACGAACCCGTCACGGCCCGCGAAGTGCGCCTCACGTTCGACACCGACCTGATGCCCACACAGCCCGATCCGTCCCTGCCGAAGTGCCTCGTGAAGGACTACGACGTGGAGGTCCTCGCGGACGGGACGTGGACGACGGTCGCGTCCGAAAACGGAAACTTCCTCCGCCACCGCGTGCACGCCTTCCCTCCGCGCGCGATCACGGCGCTGCGCCTCGTCTGCCGCGCCACCTGGGGCGACCCGTCCGCCCGCGTCTTTGAAGTCCGAGTCTACTAACCAAAAGGAACCAACGCCATGCGCCTGAAAGCCGTCCTATTCCTCTCATCCGCCGCCCTCGTCGCCGGCGCCGCCGAGTTCGTGGTCACGAACTTCACCGGCTCGCTCCACGATGCCGCCACCTACGAGAACGCGGCCGTGCCCGGCGCGGACGACGTGATCGCGTGGACCAACGCCGCCACGCATACGCTCGAATCGCCGCTCGCGATCAGGGGAATACGCGTGAACCTTGCAAAGGCCGCCGATCAGGTCACTATCCACGGCGCGGCCTTGACGATCGGCGAGAGCGGCGTCGTGCATGAGAAGGGCACGCTCTCCCTCAGGGCGCCGGTCGTGCTCGCCACAAACCAGACGTGGAACGTGCCTACTTCCGGCAACAGCCTGAATGTTGCCGATTTGTCGGGGCCGGACTGCGTGCTTACGACGATCGGCAGCGGCAACGTCCTCTACCTGGGGCCCGTAGACGTCCGCGAGATCTGCTGCTCCAACGCCCCCTCTTTCCTGCGCGTGGACGCGAGTCTCTCTGCCACCACGAGCGTTCGCACATATCCGAACAAGACGCTCTACGAGGACATGGCGAAGGATTTCGACCTCCCCGACGTCCTGCCGCTTGCCGCCTCGACGAACCTGAACGGCACCCTGCTGCTGGGACGCTACTCCTACAATCCGCAGAAGCTCGACGTGACCGTCACGCTCCAGCCGGGTGACCGGCTGGCGGACTCCGTGGAGGACACCGCCGACCGCCAAACGTCGCGCCTCGACTTCGGCGGCCACACGCTCGAGAACCGGGGCGGCGAGATCGACATGCGCTGGAGCTACGCCTACACGGGCGCGTACCGGCAGTATTCGGGCAACGCCGTCTTCTTCTACGACTTCAACGCCGGCATCCTGCCCGATTCGTATCAGTCCAACGCCACCGTGAACGAACGCCCGTTCGAGTTCTACATGGGCGGCGGCACGTTCACCGCGCGCCGCATGGAAATCGGGTGTGCGACGGATTGGTCGCGTCCCACGCGCGCCGTCTTCGCCGGAGGCACGACGCGTCTCAGCAACGACACGCCGTACGCGGGCATGGCGGTCGCGCTCGCGAACGGGCCGACGGGCACGCGTGTCTACAAGGATCCCGATGCGCGCATCGAGGTGACGGGGGACGCCGTCGTGAACGCGCGCGGAATCTGGTTCGGGACGTACGCGGACTCCGGCGCGGCGACCGCCCACGCCACCGTCACCAACGGCTACGGCGAACTGCTGCTCACCGGCGGCTCGCTCTACATCGGAAAGGCCGGCATACGGACCGCCCCCGCGCGCTGGATGCCGACGGCGGACGGCACGAACACGTGGGTGACGCTTCGCATGGCCGGCGGACGGCTCGGTGCCGCACCGGTCACGGACGAAGCCGGCGGAATCTACGTGCCCATCACGCTCGACGGCACGAACAACACGTTCGCGTGCGAGAACGCGAGCGGCTATGGACATTCCCTGTACCTGTACGGCCCGTTCCTCGGCAACGGCGGCTTCACGAAGACCGGAGACGGCGCCATGCGCGTCTATGGCGAACACCTCGCGACGGGCAAGGTCACGATCGCGGACGGCACCTTGATGTACTATACTCCCGCCACTCTTGCGGAGGTCGTGCGGACGGAGGTGGAGGTGCCCGCCGCCACGTTCGGCTGGACGGCCGATTCGCTCGCGGGCGACGCGGGAACGGCGGTGGCTAGCTGGGCGCCGACGAACAAGTCGGCCACCGGATCCAACACCTTCGCCGTCAGCCCGCTGGCCTCCCTCGGCATCACGGCGCCGAAGATCTCCGCCGAGACGATGAACGGACACCGCACGCTCGCGTTCAACGCGGCAGACGGATCGGGCCTTGGCATGGGTGGCTCGGGCGCCGCGACTCTGCTCGGTTCGCCCACGAGCATGACCTGGGCGTTCGTGTTCCGCACGCCCACCAACGCGCCCGTCTTCCACAACGGCGGCCGCAACTACGCGAACAACATCTCCGCGCTGTTCGGGCGCGCCTGGGCCGCACCGCATCTCGCCGTCCTGCTACGGACGGACGGCAGCGTGGGACTCGGCATCAAGAACGTGAACGACATGACCGTTCCTTTTGAAACCGTCTGGGCGCCGCAGCGCGACACGCGGTTCAACGACACGCACGTGCTCTTCGTCACATGGGACGGCGCGACGGACGTCTACTCGGTCACGATGGACGGCTACACGCAGAGCAGCACGCTCCAAGCGCCCATTGGCACGTTCGCCAACTCGGCCATCACGATCGGCCTGATCGATCACAACAGCCGCGACTCCAAGAAATTCAGCGACAGCCACTTCACGGGCGAGATCGCGGAAATCCGCTACTACAAGAACGAGGCCCTCACCGTCGAACAGCGCGCACAGGTCGGACGCGAGCTCGCCGAACGCTACGGCGCGCCGACCTACGGCTATCTGACGGCCGAGGAGAAGACGAACGCCGTCGGGCTCGGCGCGCGCGAATACGAAATCCAGAAGACGGCCAACGCCACCGGCGGACTCAAGGGCGATAACGAACTTTACCTGGGCGAGGGGCAGCGCATCTGGGGCAGCGGCAATGTCAACTCCGGCCTCACCCTGCGCAAGGGCGCGATCCTCGACATGGCGCATCCCGGCGACGGCCTCACGTTCAACAACTCCACGACCTATCCGCCCAACACGCACGGCCTCACGCTCGACGGCGGCGCGATCGTGCGCTTCGCCTACCATGCGGACGGCGTGACCTCCGCGCCGACCCTGCCGACGCAGCTCACGCTGCGCGGCACGAACGTGATCCAGGTGGTGTCCACGGATGACAATCCCGCTCCGCGCGGCGTCGTGTTCGAGGCGCGCGAGTCGATCACGGTCGAAGAGGGCGCCGCCTTCACGTTGGAAGGCGTGGGCAACGCCACGCGCGTGGTGGTGGACCCGACAGCGAAGACGGTCCGCCTCGAGACATCCGTCGGCACCGCGATTATTTTCCGATAAGCACGCCCTGGAGACGCGCCGGGATCACAAGCGTGTCCCCGCCAGACACCGCCTGGGAGGGCCGCGCTGCCGCCTAACTGGGAAAGCTGCCTTCCAGGCGGCGGCTGGAATCCATGCCGAGAACGTGATGCAAGGATTCTGATTTTTATTGTATAATAATGGGCAAAGCCCCGAACAGGCAGAAAGAAGGCAAAAGTGAAACGCGTCAACATCGGAATCGTCGGAGCGGGCTTCATGGGCACGACCCACTGGGGCATCTACCGCGGACTCAAGAACGCCCGGATCGTCGCCCTCGCGGACGTCGACCCGAAGAAGCGCGCGGGCGACGTGTCCGCCGTCGTCGGGAACATCGGGGGTGGCGACAATTCGCAGCCGCTCGACTTGACGGGCGTGACGGTCTACGAAAGCGCGTATGCGCTCATCGCCAATGCGGATGTCGACGTCGTGGACGTCTGCGTGCCCACGCCGGACCACGCCGACATCGTCTGCGCGGCGCTCGCGGCCGGAAAGCACGTGTTCTGCGAGAAGCCCCTCTGCCGCGACGCGGCGCAGATGAAGCGCATCGTCGCCGCTGCGAAGAAGGCCAAGGGTTTCTTCAACGTGGGGCTCTGCGTGCGCGCGTGGCCCGAATACCGCCACGCCTTCGAGTACTACAGGAGCGGCAAAGCCGGGAAGATGAAGTCGGCCACGTTCAAGCGGATTTCGCCGTCCGTCGACGGCAACGCGTGGCAGAACTGGTTCATGGACGGCGCGCGGTCCGGCGGCGCGCTCCTCGACCTGCACGTCCACGACGCGGACCAGGTCCAGAGCTTCTTCGGCATGCCGAAGTCCGTTACGGCTGTCGGCGCCACGGGCATCGTCTCGAAGGGAGGCGTGGACCACGTTGTCGCCACGTACGACTACGGCGACGGCACGCTCGTGATGGCGGAGGGCGGCTGGGCCGCCGCGAAGGGCGTCCCGTTCGAGATGTCGTTCACCATCGTCTGCGAGAAGGCGACGCTGAAGCTCGACGCCTCGGGGTACCACATCTATCCGGTCAAGGGGAAGGCGATTACGCCGAAGCTGGACGTCAAGGCCGGGCCGACGGGCTGGCACCAGGAGCTGGCCTACTTCGTCAACTGTGTCGCCAAGGGCGTGAAGCCCGACAAGTACCAGACGCTCGATTCGGTCGCGGACACGATGAAGCTCGTCTTCGCCGAAGAGAAGAGCATGAAGACCCGTAAACCAATCACCCTAAAATGAGAAAACAGGTCTGACCTGTTTTCTCAACTTTCTTCCAACCATGAACAACTACATCGCGCTTAACGGATGGATCTACTGCGGATTCGGCGGCGAGAAGAAGCCGCGCGAGTTCATCGACTGGGCCGCGGCCCAGGGACTTGACGGCGTCGAGCTCACGGTGGGCGACTGTCTCGCCGTCGACACGACGGAGGACGAGGCGAAGGCGCTCGCCGCCTATGCCAAGGAGAAAGGCGTCGGGCTGCGTTCGCTTGCGACGGGCGCGGGTTGGAGCAAGTGGCTCTGCGCGGACGATCCCGCCGAGCGCGCGGAAGCCATCGCCTTCGTGAAGAAGTACCTTCAGCTGGCGGCGTGGCTGGGCGCCGAGACGGTGCTCGTCGTGCCCGGAGCGACACGCGTCGCGTGGGACGCCTCGCACGCCGAGGTCTCGTACAAGAACGCGTGGGAGAACGCGACGGCGTCGGTTCGCGAGCTGGTGCCCGTCGCCGAATCGCTCGGCGTGAACCTCGCGCTGGAGAACGTGTGGAACCGGTTCCTCATCTCGCCGATGGAGTGGAAGCTCTTCCTCGACCAGTTCGAGTCGACGCGCGTGGGCATTTACTTCGACGCGGCGAACTGCTGCCTCAATTGCCGTCCCGAGGACTTTCCGGAGATTCTCGGCGACCGCATCAAGGCTGTCCACCTCAAGAATTTCGCAGAGAACGACTCGGCGGGCGGGTTGCACGGTTTCGGGGACGATCTCTTTGCGGGCGTGGTCGACTTCAAGAAGCTCTTCTCGGCGTTCGCGAAGATCGGATACGCGGGCCCGTACACGGTCGAGATGATCCCGTTCTCGCGCCTGCCAGATCTCGTCATGCCAGACGCCGCCCTCGCGGAGAAGATGGTCGAGCAGATCAAGGAACTCAAAAATATCTTTAAGCTCACAAAGGAAAACAGTAAATGTTCACGCGAAAGGATTTTCTGACAGGCGGCGCCGCGTTGGCGGCGGCGGGCGTTTTCGGCGAGAACGCAAAGGGCGGCGGCGCGCTCGGCGAGCGCGCCCTACCAGGAGCGGCGTTGGCGACGCCGGATGTCAAGTTCAAGGACCTTCAGACGGTCAAGATGCTGTCGGGCGGCGGACGCGTCTATGCGCTCGCTAGCCGGGTCGACACCATTTCGCTGTCGACCGTGTTCGTCTCGCCGGAGGGGAAGATCCTCGTCGTGGACGGCGGACACTATCCAGACGGCCCGTTCCTCGGCGAGTTTCTGCGCGCGCTTGGCGGACACGTTGACTACTGGTTCCTCACCCATGCGCACGAAGACCACTTCGGCGCGCTCGTCGCGATGACGGACAAGCGTCCCGACAAGGGCGGCGTGAGCATCGGCGAGCTGATCTACGACTTCCCCGACCGCACGTGGATGGAGTCGATTGAGAAGAGCATGAAGCCGCATTTCGACAAGTTCTACACCGATCTCATCGACGGGCGCCTCAAGGGCGTGAAGCACGGCGACTGTTCGCCGGGGCGCGTCGTGCAGTTCGGCAGCTGGTCGTTCGAGATCCTGAACGCGCCGTTTCTCTACAACGGGAATCCCGTCAACAACGCCTCCGTGATGATTTCCGTCAAGGCCGGCGGCAAGACATGGCTGGAGACGGGCGACATGGGCGTGGAGGGCGGACGCGACGCGATGAAGAAGCTCGGTTCCCGCCTGAAGCACGACATCGTGTTCCTCGCCCACCATGGCCAGAACGGCGTCGACAAGGCGTTCTACGCGGCGGTCGCGCCGGAGGTGGCGGTCTGGCCGACGCCTTCGTGGCTCTGGGACAACCGCGTCACGAACGGCACGCCAGGTTCCGGCCCGTGGCGCACGAACTTCACGAAGTGCTGGATGCAGGAGCTGGGCGTGAAGAAGAACTACCTGCTTGTCAAAGACTATCTTTTCATGTGAGTCGCCCTGGCGAAAGCCCATAAAAATTTCCCATTGCACCCCGGCTGAGGGAAATGATATAATGCCTTTGCGTCGGATGTCCCGGCGTATTTTAACAAGAGGAAAATAAAAAATGAAACTGATTGATGATCTGAAGAGCAAGGATGTCTCTCTGCCAGCGGATAAGCCTGCCTTGGTGTACGTCCTGTTGGCGGTCTTTCTTGGGGCCTATGGTATCCATAACCTGTGGGCTGGCAATGCTGACAAGGGCAAGGCCCAGCTGATAATTGGCTTCTGCTGCTGCGCTCCGATTGTCTATATCACCGCGCTGCTTGACATCGCGAACCTGATCGAGTCTCTGCGCAAGAAGGCCTAGCCTTCAAATCTTTGCTCCGGCGGACATCCGCCGGAGCAACGTTGATTCAATGAAAAAATGGCTTACGTATGGTGCGGCAGCGGTTGCTGTCGCCTATGTTGTAGCATTATTCTTTTTCGATCCTCAAGAATACCGTTTGTTTCCACGGTGCTTTTTCAATTGGGTGACGGGGTTGAAGTGCTCGGGGTGTGGCGCTCAGCGGGCGCTGCATTGTCTGCTCCACGGCGACGTCATGCAGGCGCTCAGGTTCAATTGCTTCCTTATCGTTTTCATGCCGCCTTTTGTTCTGGGACTATACAAGGGACCATTCGCGAACAAGAAATGGTATCCCTACATTGGATTCTGGGTCATGATCCTATTTACGATCGCGCGAAACCTTCCAGGCGCGACATTTTGACATTGTCCTTTGGGCGGTTGTCAAAATAAGTGGCACGGAAATAACGTGCGTAAAATCGCTAAAGTTATTTTGCGTACCCTTTTTCGGGAGGTTTGTGATATAATCGCGCCTGCTTTGGCAAGGGTTGGACGCGGTGCGGTGCCGTCGTCGGCCCATTGATAGGCGAAAGACAAAAGGAAAACGACGATGGAAAAGAACAGGTGTTGCCGTTTGAGGAGGGTGCATAGTCTTTCCGTCATGGCCGCCTGTGCACTGGTCTGCGGCGCGGACGGCGACAACGTCCTGATCGAATCTGGCAAGTACACGCCCCCCTCGCTCATGATGACTCGGCACACCAAGCCAGGCGATGTCGTGTTCGACATCGACGACACGTTTGCCTGCGGTTGGGGAAGCAAGAACACATACGGCCTGGACGTGGACACGAAATCGTTCACCAAGTGCGGTGTAGGGACGCTTTTGCTGACGACGGCGTTGAACGGATCGGTGGTAAATGCCGGTGGTGATACGCGGTTCGGAAACGCGCTGACGTGCGGCGTGGAGATCGTGGAGGGCGAGATCGCCTGCAAAGAACGCAACAGCCATAATTTCCTCGGTCCCCGGACTATTCTCTACTGGGTACTGTAAATGAATGTTGGAAGAAGAGGTTTTCTGGGCGGGATTGCGGCGGTGGTCGCGACGGCGGGCGGGTCGCAGCCCGTGCAGCAGGGAAAATCGGCGCTTCGCATCGCGCATGTGGGCGACCCGCAGTTCGGGTTCATCACGAGCCGGCCGTCGATGAAACACCGCGCTAAGGAACGGTTCGAGGAAAACTACAGGGACGACCTGGCGCGACTCGAGCGCGCGTTGGCGCGCATGAACGAGCTGAAGCCCGACCTGCTCGTCTTCGGCGGCGACATGACGCAGCGTCCCGGTGATATCGAAAAGGAGTGGCCGGCGCTCCTGAAGCGCGTGCAGGTCCCGTTCGTCGTCACGCCCGGAAACCACGACATGGGCAACCGGCTGACCCGCGAGAACCTTGAACGGTTCCGGAAGGTGTTCGGACGCGACTACGGCGCGCTCGACATGAAGGGCTGGCGGGTCGTCGCCGGCAATTCGCAGTACTGGCACAAGACGGAGGCGAAGGACGAGCAGGCGACGTACGAGGCGTGGGTGAAGGCGGAGCTGGAGGAGGCGAAGTCGCGGAACGGCCGCGTGATCCTCGCCACGCACATCCCGCCGTTCGCGTTCGCGTCCGACGAGAAGGACTCCTACGATAACTACCCGCTTGCCGGACGCGCGGCGCGGCTCGAGGCGTACGTGGCGTGCGGCGCGCGCTTCTTCCTCACGGCGCACCTCCACCGTCTTTCCGTGCGCGGCTACAGGGACCTGACGATGCTCGGAGTGGAGGCTCTCTGCGCCAACTTCGACGCGCGTCCGCCCGGGTTTCGTCTGCTCGAAGTCGCCGACGACTTCTCCTATTCGTGGAACTTCATCGCTGTCTGAGGGAAAAATGGATATCAGGAGGTAAAATGAAAAGTTCGTGTTTCAAGATGATGTCGCTGGTGGTGACTGCCGCGTTGATTGCGGCGGGCGGGCGCGGAGCGCGCGGTGGTGACGGATGGCAAGGCCGTGGGACTTGTCGGCGAGAACGGCGCCAAGGTGGAGGCCGGCGACGGATGCGTCGTGCTGTCCGACCACAAGGCACTCTACTACGCCTCGGGCGTGCCGGAGGGACCCGACGTGGAGGTGCGCGTCAAGATGGCGATCGACGGCCTTGCGAAGAGCGCGGCCATCCTGAAGCTGGGCGACCAGTTCTACGGTTTCGAGGGTGCAGACGGCTCGGTCTTCTCGGGCGGCGGCGTTCTGGCGAAGGCGAAACTGCGCGGCCAGCCACCGGCGGTCCGGGACGGGAGTGTCTTCGAGCTGGTCGTCACGCGGGCGGGCGGACGCATGCGCCTCGCAATCGACGGCAAGGAGCTGTTGAACGTGCCGGATCGGCGCAGCAAGTTTGGACCGGTGGCGCTGCGTCCGTGGCGCAGCACGATGCGTGTGTACGATTTTACGATGAAGGCCGGGCTTTTCGCATCCACCGAGGAGCTGTTCGCGCGCGAGAAGGAGACGGCGCGCATCGCCGAGACGTTCCCGTGGGTGGACCTCTCGGGCGACAAGACGAAGGACGTGATCGTGGCCGAGGGTTGCCCCGACCTCTACCAGGGGCATCCCACCACGGTGCTACTCCCGGACGGGCGGATCATCGCGGTGTGGTGCACGCCGCACGGCGGCTGGTGCGGTCCGGGGGCGGAGTCGTGCGATGGCGGCTACACCTGGACGCGCATCGACGATCGCTTCCCGGAAGGGTACAGGCGGCACGTGAACTGTCCGAGCATCTACCGTCTGATTGGGCCCGACGGCAAGGCGCGTCTCTGGGTGTGGAGCCAGGCGAAGATGCGGCCGGACGCGAAGGACTACCGCGACCACCGCGAGTGGGGCGAGGCGATGCCGTCCGTGATGAGCGAGGACGAGGGGAAGACGTGGAAGGAGATGCCGGCGCTCGGCCGCAAGTTCCTCTGCATCATGGCGTTCTCGTCGATCGTGCAGTTGAAGGACGGTTCGTACCTCGGACTCTACCACACGGGGCCGGACGGAATCGACCGTTCGCCGCTGGGCGTGCTGCAGAGCGTGTCGAAGGACGGCGGCTTCACGTGGAGCGAGCCGAGGTCGGTCTGCGCGGTGGAGGGCAAGGATCCGTGCGAGCCGTACGTGTTCCGTTCGCCGGACGGCAACGAGCTCTGCTGCCTCATCCGCGAGAACACGCACACGGGCTGCAGCCTGATGATGTTCAGCCGCGACGAAGGCAAGACGTGGTCGAAGGCCGAGGATGCGCCGTGGGCGCTCTCGGGCGACCGCCACCAGGGCGTGCAGTTGCCCGACGGGCGGCTCGTGATCGTGTTCCGCGATATGGCGCCGAAGTCGCCGACGCGCGGGCATTTCGTGGCGTGGGTGGGCCCGTACGCGGCGATCAAGTCCAAGGAGACGAAGGGCACCTACCGCGTGAAGCTCCTGCACAGCTACGCGGGAGGCGACTGCGGCTATCCGGGCATCCATCTGCTGCCGGACGGCACGGTGGTGGCGACCACGTACATCAAGTACTGGGACGACGCGCGGAAGCAGTCGGTCGTCTGCACGCGCTTCCGCGTGGACGAGACGGACAAGCGCATTGGGCTGGACGGCAAGCCTGCGCGCGTGTACCTCGACGAGAAGGGGCATGGTTCATGCGGCGCGTGCCTGTTCGCGCATAAGGACGGCGGGATCGTCTGCGGCATCAAGGGCTGGTACCGCAAGAGCGACGACGGCGGGCGGACGTGGCGCAAGCTCTACCCGTTCGCGCGGTCCGAGGGCGCGCCGACGTCCGGCGGCGGCACGAACCCGTTGCGCCTCAAGGACGGGCGGCTCATGAACGTGTGGAGCGCGCCCGCACAGAACATCCTCTCGAACAAGCTCGGCGCGGCGAATTTCTACGTGTCCTTCTCGAAGGACGAAGGCAAGACGTGGGAGGGGAAGGTGCCGCTTTCGGAGGACAACCGCCGGCTCTATCTGATGAACGACCGCCCGATCCGCCTCTCCACGGGACGCATCCTCGTCTCGTTCTCCCTCCACCCGAACGAGCTGCTGGGGAAGAAGCTGGAGACGGTCGGTTGGGTGAACGCCTTCTACTCGGACGACGAGGGGCAGACGTGGCATGAGGGACAGTGGCTCAAGACGACCGTCGCGGACCAGCTCTGCGAGCCGACTACGTTCGAGTGCAAGGACGGCACGATCAAGATGCTCGCGCGCACGGGGAAGGGGTATCTTTACGAGACCGAGTCGCACGACGGCGGCGAGACGTGGTGCACGGAGCGTCCCACGACGCTGAAGAGCCCGTGCGCGCCGTACTTCCTGCGGCAGGACCCGTACACGGGCTGGGTGTTCATCGCGTGGGACAACTCGTTTCCCGGCCCGCAGCATCAGTATCCCCGCTCTCCGCTCTCGCTCGGCGTGAGCCGCGACGACGGGTTCATCTGCGACATCGAGAACGACCCGATGAGCAGCTACGGCTACCCGTCGATCTTCTTCACGAAGGACGAAATCCTCGTCAGCTACTACGAGGAGCTTGGGTACCGTCCGTTCAATCCGGGCGAGCAGCGCTGCAAGCTCTCGATCTTCCGCCGCGTCGACCTCATGGTCGACCGCGTGACAAAGGTCCCGCTGCGCTAACGGCGATGCGGGGCGTGCGACTTTATGGTATAATGTCCGCGCCATGATTCGGTTTGAGAACGTCGTGAAGCGGTTCGACGGCAGGGAAGTCCTTGCCGGCGTGTCCTTTGCTGTCGACAAGGGCGAGGTGCTTGCGCTCGTGGGACCGTCCGGTACGGGCAAGTCCGTGACGCTGAAGCATCTCGTCCGTCTCCTGACGCCGACATCCGGGAGCGTGTGGCTGGACGATACGGAGATTTCCTCTGCGCGCGGGAAGACGCTGGAGGCGATCCGCGCCAGGATCGGCTACCTGTTCCAGGGCGGTGCGCTGCTGGGCTGGCTCACGGTGGGCGAGAACGTGGCGTTGCCGCTCAGGGAGCGGACGAATCTGGACGACGTCGCGATCGATCGGCGCGTGGCGGATGCGCTCGCGGCGGTGGACCTCTCGGGCGCGGCGGACCTATACCCCGCCGAGATATCCGGCGGAATGCAGAAGCGCGCAGGCCTTGCGCGCGTGCTGGTGCGCGAATGCGACATCGTGCTTTACGACGAGCCGACGTCGGGCCTTGACCCGGTGACGTCGACTACGATCAACCGCCTGATCCGCAAGCTGAACAAGGAGCGAGGAGTCACCTCCATCGTGGTGACGCACGACCTGCAGGGCGCGCTCCTCTTCGCGGACAAGGTCCTCATGCTTAAGAACGGGCACGTGGTGGAGATGGCGCCGCCAGCGGAGTTCGTGCGTTCGTCGAACCCCGAAGTGCGCGAGTTCCTGGAGGCGCAGTTCATCACGCCTGACTTGCTGGAGAAGAAACTATGAGCAGAAAAAACAGTGATGTCTTTGCTGAAGTGATCGTCGGCATCTTCATGGTGGCGGTGCTGGCGCTTCTTGCGTACTTCACGATCGTGATATCGGGCGTGGACCTCCTGCTGGGCCGCGCGAAGACGTCGGCGACGTTCGTGTTCCGAGACGTCGGCGGGCTGAAGGAGCGCGACAGCGTGATGTACCGCGGCATGAAGGTGGGCGCCGTGGAGCGCATCGAGCTGGGATCGTCCAACATCACGGTGCGCGTGAAGGTGGACAGCGACGTCGTGATGCGCGAGACGGGGCAGGCGTCGGTGTCGGCGCTCTCGCTTCTCGGCGGCAACTACCTCCTGCTTGAGGAGGGCACGGGGAAGGTGAAGCCGCTTGGCACGACGGTGTTCCATGGCGAGCCGCCGGTGGACTGGATGCGCGACATCGGCGAGATAGCGCGCAACCTCAGCGACCTCACGTCCGAAGGGAGCCTGAAGAACATCGTGACAAACTTCGAGGAGACCGCCAAGAACCTCAACCTCATCGTTGCGCGCGTGGAGCGTGGCGATGGTACGGTAGGCAAGCTCCTCTCAAGCGACAGTGAACTCTACGACGACCTCACGAACACCGTCGCCAGCGCGCGGCAGACGTTCGACAACGCGGCTGCCATCTCCGCGCGTCTGGAGAAGGGAGAGGGAACGCTCGGCAAGCTGCTGTCTAAGGACGAGGCGGCCTACGGCGACCTTACGAACGCTGTGGCGAGCATAAAGGACACGTTCGCGCATGCGGCGTCCGTGGCCGAGCGTATCGAGAAGGGCGAGGGCACGCTCGGGCGCCTGCTTGCGAAGGACGATTCGCTTTGGGGCGATCTCACGAACACCGTCGCCAACATCCGCGCGGCCTCCGAGAAGCTGAAGAGCAGCGAAGGCCTGCTTGGGAAGATCATGGACGACAAGGAATTGGCCGACAACGCCTCGAAGCTCATGGAGAACCTGAAGTCGGTGTCGGACAAGCTGGCGAAGGGCGAGGGTACGCTCGGCAAGCTGACGACGGACCAGGAGATGTACGACGAGGTCAACGGCCTCATCAAGGACGTTCGCCAGATCGTGGACAACTACCGCGACACGACTCCCATCTCGACTTTCGGATCCCTGATAATGGGTGGACTCTGACGCATGGCCTGGTTCACCTTCCGAAGGGCATGGATGCTGGCCGGGTTTGTCGCGGCCGGCATGGGCGACTGGTTCCTTGCGGTCAAGGGCGCGCCTAGCCGCTCGCCGGAATTCCTCTGCGGCGTCGCATGCTTCTCGCTGGCGCAGGTCCTTTGGGCGTTCGGGCAGCTGCGCGAGGCACGTCCGGACTGGCGCATGGCGCTCGCGCTTGCCTTGCCTCTCGGGATATTCGCCGGCGTCAGGCTGGCGCCTGTGCTGCCGATCGCCACGGGAGTCGCCGTAGGCGCATATGCGGTCCTCACCGCCATCGCATTCTCCCTCGCGTACGCCACCAGGCGCGTGTTCTACGCCTGCGGGATCGGCATCCTGTGCGCCTCTGACCTCATGATCGGCGGCGGTCTCTTGCGCATGCCGGGCTGCCACATTCTGGCCGGCCCCATGTACGTGCTGGCAGAGGCCTGTCTGCTGCTCTCGTGGATATTGCCGCGGGAGTGGCGCTTCGCTCCGGAGAGGCGCAACGTGTGGACGATGGCGGCGCTGGGAGGCTCCGCGGCGTTCCTCCTGTTCTTGCTTGCGGGGGTCTGCTATCCGGGCGGGGGATACAACCCGTTCTTGAAGATGCTTAGCGCACTAGGGCGCACGGTCGTGCGCGGAGTGGCGTATCCCTGGTGCCACTACCTCTTCATTGCTGGGCTAGGTTGCGCCGCTCTGTCGGTCGCGCACGTGTGGGCGTACCTGGTGCGTCGGCGAGAAGATGGTTGGCGCGGACAGGCACTCGCGTACGGCACGGCGGCTAACGTCGCGGGGCTTTGCACCATCGCGCTCGTGCCGGAGAACGTGAACATGCTGTTCCACAACGCGGGCTGCCACATGGCCGCCCTGGGAGGTGCGGGGGTGCTGTTCTCCAGGGTGCGCAAGGACAGGAGGCGCGACATCGTGTGGACGTGCGTCCTGCTGTCCGTCATCTCGTTCTTCGGCGCCTTCCTGCTTCTGCACGGGGCGAACGTGTTGCCGTTCGCGCCGTGGGTGACGGCAACGCAGAAGATCCTGATCGCGTCGTTCGCCGTGTGGGTGGGCGACATCGCCTGGCGCGAGCGCTCCGCGCCGCTTCGCCGCTGGCAGAAGGCCGTGCTTGTCGCGGTCCTGGCGGCTGGGCTGGCGGCGGTGGCGGCTGGGACAACGGGCGTCTCGCCCGTTGCGTTTGAAGACTACGGCTCGAACAAGGAGCGCCCGTTCTCCCAGAGCAAGGCTCCCCTCGCCGAAGACGAGCTGGCGGCGCTCCGCTGGCTCGACCATGTGACGGGCAAGCTGCCGCCCGCGGAGGAGAAGTTCTGGTGGGACATCGGCGGCACGCAGCACGGGAATTTCTCCAAGCGCTACCACATCGCCTTCTGCGGGTACGCGGCGGCGGCGCTGGGGATGCGCGGCGACGCGGCCCAGCGCAAGACGGTTGCGCGCATCATCGGCAACTGCATAGAGCGCTACATGAAGCGGGACGTGTGGGCCTATTCGATGAGCAAGAACTATTGGGGACGCAAGCCCTGGGCTCCGGACCCCTGCTACCGCGAGAACGTGATGTACACCGGGCACCTGCTCCAGCTCCTCGCGCTCTACGAGACGTTCACCGGCGACAAGCGGTACTGGCGCGACGGCTTCGACTTCGTGTGGAAGGACGGAAAGCGCGTGCACTACGACGTGAAGAAGCTCATCGACGTTACGGTGTTCCAGATGCGGAACGGCCCTAACGGCGGCATCACGTGCGAGCCAGGGCTCATGTTCTTCCCCTGCAACAACCATCCTCACGTGGCGCTGTCGCTCTTCTCGAGGCTCGGCTACGGGGACTGGACCAAGGACGCGCGCCGGTGGGAGAAGTGGGCGCTTTCCAAGTACGTCGGTCCCATGTTCGGCGGCGGCGCGATGAAGCTCGTGTACCACGTAAGGTCAGGAATCTTCTACCCGCGCAGCGACGGCGCGCTGGACGGATGGTCGCTGCTCTGGTACGAGCCGTGGGCTGCGGATCGGCAGACGGCCGTGGCACTCTGGCGCAAGGCGGCCGACAAGATAGACTGGGAAGGCCTAGAAACGCGGCCCGACGTCGGCAACGAGGATTTCACCTGCTGCAGGCCGGTGGACGTGCCGCCGGTCGCGGCGGCATCGTTCCTCGCCGCCGCCTCGCGGGCTTGCGACGACGACGAGACGGCGGATCGCCTCGACGCCATCGCGGACAAGTTCCTCGTCCGCGAAGGCGGCATGCTTCGGCTCGAGGCGGGCCGCGACTGGCGCATCGGCGCCACGGCCAACCGCATCATCTCGCTCGCCGAGAAGAACGGCAGCCGTCTCAGGGATCTCGTGCAGGGCCGAGGCCCGTTCAAGTTTTAAGGAAAAGCTTCAAGGAAAGGAACAGCATACCATGCGTACGACATTATTCTTCGCGCTCGCGGTCGCGGGCATTGCGTCTGCGGGCTTCGGCAAGCTCCTGCCGGTGGAGATATACGAGAAGGGCGGCGGCGACGTCGACCGCGCGGACAGGTACTCCGTCCAGGAGCGGGTGCGGAAGGTGCCGGGCGAGTTCGCCGGCTGCAAGCTCTTCACGCGTCTCGTGAAGGTGACGAACCTATCGAACGAGACGCGCACGTTCCAGGTGGCCGTGCGCGCGGACACGTCCTTCAAGCCGACGAACTGGGTGATCCCCGGCGTCATCTACGGCGACAACAAGTTCGGCTCGCAGGTCTCGCCGAGCGGACTCGAGCGCGACGGCGAGCCGTGGGTGTTCGGCTACGACCGCGCGGCCATCCCGTCCTGCACGCTCTCCGAGACGAAGGACGAGCTGTTCGCGATGTTCGCCTCGGACCGCGACGCGGCGTCGCTGGAGAGTTCCTGCTCGATCCGCAAGCTCGAGGACGGCCGCTTCGAGCACCGCATCATCTACCCGATCCGCGAAAGCCCCGTGAGCTACACGTTCAAGTACAGCTACACGGGCCGCTACGACACGTGGATCACCCTGCCGCCCGGCGGGAGCTTCGAGGCGGAGTCGTACTACATGGAGGGGCGTCCCCGCTACGAGAACTGCGGCTACCGCGAGGCGCTCATGGCGGCGATGGCCACGCTCAAGCACGACCATCTTCCGGCGCTCGACGCCAAGACGGCGTACGAGGTGTCGCACCAGTGGCTCCGCGACTGCTGCGAGTACTTCGTGGACCAGGGGAAGTCGAAGGGTGCGGCCGGCACGGACATCTCGTTCCGCCTCGGCTACACCGCCCGCACGAACAAGATCAACCTTCCCGCGTGGATGACGCCGGAGGAGAAGAAGCTCACGCTCGCCGACCTCGAGCGCGACCCGAAGCTCAACCGCGGCATCCTGCGCACGTTCTGGATGGACGAGATGGGCTTCGCGGGGCAGAACTTCATGTCGCACCGCCTTGCCTGGCAGGATGCGAAGAAACGCGGCGACGAGGCGTTCGCGAAGTGGTGCATCGACGACCTGGACGACTGGGTGAAGCGGCAGAAGACGTCGGGCCCGGCCGCCGGCCTCTGCACGACGCACCGCCGCCGCAAGGTGGTGGACCGCCTGAGCGTCACCGAACTCGGCTGGGGCGTGGGCGAGATCGCGAAGATGTGGAAGATGCTGAAGGACAACGGCATCGACCATCCGTCTTACCTCGAATTTGGCAAGAAGCTGGCGGACTTCTTCGTCGACCACTACGATGAACGGGATCCGTTCGGACGCATCTGGTCGCTCAAGACCGGCAAGAAGCTCGAGGGCGATGGACCTCGGCAAGTTCCGCTGCGTGGCCGGCGCGGACGACTGCAACTGCGTGGACAAGGAGTCGTCCTTCCCCTACATCTACGCCGCGCTCGAGCTCTACCGCCAGACGGGCGAGAAGAAGTACCTCGAGTGCGCCGAGCGCGTGGCGGCGTACTTCTGCTCGTGGATGCTCACGTACGACGCGATCTACACGCAGGCGAGCGAGTTCGGCCGCTTCGGCTACCACACGAGCGGCGGCACGCTCGTCTCGGCCGAGCACCAGTGCATCGACCCCTACGCGACGGTGGCCGTGCCCGACCTCTTCGACCTCGCGGACGCGAGCGGCAACGAGGTGTGGCGCCAGTGCGGGCGGCTCATCTGGGTGAACGCGATGCAGGACGTGGCCGGCCCCGACGGCAGCGTGATGAACGGAATCGTCCGCACGCCGGGCGCGCAGTGCGAGGCGCACGCGCAGACGCGCTGGTCCAAGTACCGCAGCGACCCGATCGCGGCGCGCGGCAACTTCAACAACCAGTGCACGGCGTTCATCGTGACATATCGCCTATACGCCCTAGAGCGCCTTGGCGACCCCATGCGCTGACGCAAAAAAAACGATTTTCCAGAAATTCCCCATTGATTTCCGCTAAGATTTTTCGTAAATTATGCGCCCTCAGATTGGAAGGACATAAGAGAATGAGCAAGAAACTCCTAATCGTCGAGTCGCCTGCCAAGGCAAAGACGATCGGCAAGTACCTGGAGGGCGACTTCACTGTCGCGGCCTCCGTGGGGCACATACGCGATTTGCCGAAGAAGGGCCTGTCGATAAGGATAGAGCCGGACAAGGTACGTGCCGGGGACTGGACGTTCACCCCCAGCTACGAGATATCGCCGGAAAAGAAGAAGGTGGTGGAAGAGCTTCGCAAGGCGGCGCGGCAGAGCGAGGAGGTTTATCTCGCGCCCGATCCCGACCGCGAGGGAGAGGCGATCGCGTGGCATCTGGCCACGGTGCTGGCGGACGTCACGAAGGGCAAGCCCGTCCATCGCGTGACCTACAACGAGATCACCAAGACCGCGGTTCGCCAGGCAGTGGCGAATCCCGGGGAGATCGACCTTGCGCGCGTCGACGCGCAGCAGGCGCGCCGCATCCTCGACCGTCTCGTCGGCTTCAAGGTGTCTCCGCTCCTCTGGAAGAACCTGCAGTACGGCTACTCGCTCTCCGCCGGCCGCGTGCAGAGCGTGGCGCTTCGCCTGCTCGTGGAGCGCGAGCGCGAGATCACGGCGTTCAACCCGGTCGCGTACTGGGTGCTCGGCGTGGAGGCCTCGAAGGGCACCAAGGAGACAGCCTTCATCGCGAAGCTCTCTCGGCTAGACGGCGAAAAGCCGGACGTCAAGAGCTCCGAGCAGGCGGTGACGCTCGTGGACGACCTCGACGGGGCGGGCCTGCGCGTCGTGTCCGTGAAGGAGCAGCCGAAGACGCGCCATCCGTATCCGCCGTTCACCACGTCCACGCTGCAGCAGGCGGCGTCCAGCGTTTGCGGGTTCTCGCCGCAGAAGACGATGTCGGTGGCGCAGAAGCTGTACGAGGCTGGCCTGATCACCTACATGCGAACCGACAGCGTGAACATCGCCGATGTGGCGCGCGCTGCGGCGAAGGACCTTATAGCGGGCGAGTTCGGTCCGCAGTACGTGCCCGAGAAGCCGAACTTCTACAAGTCGAAAGAGGGCGCGCAGCAGGCGCACGAGGCGATCCGCCCGACGGACGTGACGCAAAAGCCGGGCGAAGTGGCGCTGGACTCCGCAGGAGCCAAGCTCTACGACCTCATCTGGCGGCGCTTCGTCGCCTCGCAGATGGCGGAGGCGAAGCTGGTCCAGAGGACGGTTGGCATCGAGGCCGAGAAGGACAGCCTGCGCCACACCTACCTCTTCACGGCCTCCACCACGGCCGTGACGTTCGACGGCTTCCTGGCCGCGATGAAGCAGCCCTCAAAGAAGTCGAAGGAGGAGATCGACGAGGACTCCGACGAGGTGAAGTCCCTGCCTCCGCTCGCCGAGGGAGAGTCGCTAGTGCCGGTGCGCTGGCTCTCGGACCGCAAGGAGACCAAGCCGCCGCCGCGCTTCTCCGAGGCGTCGCTCGTGAAGGCGCTCGAGGAGAACGGAGTGGGGCGCCCGTCCACGTACGCGCAGACGATCGAGGTGCTGGTGGACCGCCAGTACGCCACGCGCGAGTCGCGCCAGCTCATCCCGACGCAGCGCGGCATGGACGTGAACGACTGGCTGGTGAAGAAGCTGGAGCCGCTCTTCAACGTGGGCTACACGGCGCAGATGGAGGACGCGCTCGACAAGGTGGAGGAGGGCCGCGAGAACGGAAACGGGATGCTCTCCGACTTCTACCGCAAGTTCACCGCCTGGGTGGAGGCCGCGAAGGATCCGCCGCCGCCAATGGAGAAGTTCACCGCGCTGTTCGCGCTGCTTGACGAGGTCAAGAAGTGGAAGGCGCCCGTCGGCGAGGGCCGGAGGGTCTACGACGACCACGGGTTCGTGGAGTCCGTGAAGAAGCAGATGGCTGAAGCGCCGGAGAAGCTCTCCGACCGGCAGCTTCAGGCGCTCGTGAAGCTTGCGATCGCGTACCGCGAGCAGATTCCGGACGGCGAGCTGCGCCTCATCGACCTTGGCTACGGGCCTGAGCTCGACCGGGTGAAGAACTCGCCGTCGAACGACCTGGTGAAGTGGTGCTTCCTGACGATCGACCGCATCGGCGGACTGACGAAGAACCCGTTCCTCAACTCCCTGCGCGAGCAGGTGGACCGCGGTCGCGTGCTTTCCCCGAAGCAGTTCTCCATCCTCGCCCGCAGCGTGGGCGAGAACGCGGGCGCCTTGCCGGACGCAGACCAGGTCCGCGCGCGGCTCGCCCCCTACGTGCCGGGCGGGTTCGAGATCGCGCCGGTGGACCCTGCCGTGCCGGAGCTGCTGGGCCTGCTCGACAAGGTGACAGCGTGGAAGGAGCCGGCGCGCCGCGGCCGCCGCACCTACAACGACGCGGAGTTCGTCTCGTCCCTGCGCGACCAGTACGCGCGCCGCAGCTCGCTCTCGCCTCGCCAGGTGCTGGCTCTGCGCCGCGTGTGCGTCAACTACAAGGACCAGATTCCCGGCTTCGACGAGGTGGCCGAACGCCTCGGGCTCAACGACCTGCCTGTCCACGAGAAGGCGGCCGAGGCCGAGAAGGACGCGAAGGCCGACGCCCTCGCCGAGAAGAAGAGGAGAGGGCGCGGTTCGCGCAGAAAGGCGTGAGCGGGAAGGACCATCTTCCGTCCAGCCGGGCGGCGCACGACGACGAGGCCGTGCGCCGCTTCCGTTCACACCTGCTCGCCGAGCGCAACGCCTCCGACCACACGGCGGCCGGATACGAGCAGGACATCTCGCAGTTTGCCGCCTTCCGCTGGGGTGCCGACGCGCAGCCGCCCTTCGAGTGGGCGCGCGTCACGCCAGAGGATGCGCGTAACTTCCTGATGGCGTTCGCCGGGGACGGCGCAAAGGCGACCACGACGCGCCGCAAGTTGGCGTCTATGCGCGCCTTCTTCCGCCACCTCGTGCGCGCTGGCGCGGTGGAGGCCAACCCGTTCGCTGGGCTGCGAGGGCCGAAGCTCCCCAAGCCGTTGCCGCGCACGCTCTCCGTAGCGGACGTTACGCGCTTCCTCAAGGCTCCTGAGGAGGATCTGAATCGGCGGCGCAAGGCCGGTCTTCCGGTTTCGCCTGAGCAGGTATACGCGAGCCTCTGCGACACCGCACTCTTCGAGTCGCTCTACTCCACGGGATGCCGAATATCCGAGGTGGTGCCGCTCGTCTGGCGGCAGATCAACTTCTCTTCGGGCGCAGTGATCGTGACGGGCAAGGGCGCCAAGCAGCGCCTCTGCATCCTCGGCAAGCCCGCGCTCAAGGCCCTGCGGAACCTGCGCGAGAAGGCGGCAGAGCGCTGGCCCGACGGCGGCGCGGACGCGACCGCGATCTTCCTCAACGAGAGGGGACGCCCGCTCGGTCCGCGCGACGCGCAGCGGCGCATGAAGAAGTGGCTGGCGGTCGCCGGGCTGCCTACGGACCTCACGCCGCACAAGCTCCGCCACAGCTTCGCGACGCACCTTCTGGACGCGGGGGCGGACCTGCGCAGCGTGCAGGAGATGCTTGGGCACTCGTCGCTGGCGACCACGCAGATCTACACGCACGTGTCGGTGGAGCACCTGAAGGACGAATACATGAAGGCGCATCCGCTGGCGCAACGGAGGAACGACGAATGAAAAACGCATACAAGTGGCTGCTGCTGGCGATGCTGAGCTTCGCCTTCTTTTTCCATCAGGCTGACCGGGCGCTGTTCGGTCTCCTGACGATCCCGATCCAGGAGGAGCTGCACCTGACGGACGTGCAGATCGGCTGGATCAACACAGTGCTGTCATGGACGCTCGCGCTGATGACGACGGTGGCCGGTTTCTGCGGCGACAGGTTCAGCCGGAAGTGGCTCATCACCGGCTCGCTGATGTTCTGGTCGCTGATGACGGTGGGCATGGGCTTCGTGGGGAACTTTACGCTCCTGGGGATAGGCATATCTGCATACGCGTGCGTGATGTTCTTCCGCTCGATCGCCACTGGCGGCGGCGAGTCGTTCTACGCGCCTAGCGCGTACGCGCTCATAGCGGTGCACCACAAGGAGACGCGCTCCGTGGCGCTTTCGGTGCATCAGGCGGCGCTATACATCGGGCTCATGACGAGCGGCGCGCTCGTCGCGTGGATCCTCCACGGGCTTAAGGGCAGCGCATGGGTGGAATCGTGCTTCGGCACGCTTGGCTACTGGCGGCCCGTGTTCATCATCTTCGGCGCGCTCGGCTTCCTGCTGGGGGTGCTG
>CACWSW010000091.1 GCA_902763655.1 uncultured bacterium | reverse complement strand
CTTCCCCCACTACCACGACATCGCGCTCCAGACTGTGTGGTACACCGGCAACGAGCTGGCGGCGCCATCCGAATGGCAGAACGGCGGCGACGGGGTCTATACGATGAGCGCATCCAGCGGGAAACGGCTGGACACGTCGGACGCCGCCTCGGCACGAGTGCTGGCCAAGGCAGGAACGCCTGGCGCTAAGAGCGTTGCCGTGCGCTTCGGCTACACCGTACTCCCAGGGCACGAGCATGACGTCGACGTGCTGGATCCAAAAGCGATCGAGGGGCACTTCAACCGCTTCCAGGGCACGCTCATGGCCCGCATCCCGGATCTGGTCGGCAGGGACCGCACGCTCACGCATCTCTATTCCGTGAGCTGGGAAGGCACTATGCCCACCTGGACCGGCGACTTCAGAAACGAGTTCAGGAAGTACGCGGGGTTCGACATCGACCCCCACCTTCCGCAGCTGGCGGGCTTCACCGACAGCGACATCGCCGCGCAGGAGAAGTTCATGCGCGCCTACCGCCGCGCGCGCAACGACATGTTCCTCCACAACTTCTACGGCACGATGCGCGACCTCGCGCACGCGCGCAACGTCGGCTGGGTGTCGGAGTCCGGCGGACCGTGGCAGCGCAAGCCGCAGATATTCCGCGAGGCCGACCAGATCGACTACCTTGCCGTCAACGACCTCCCGCAGGGCGAGTTCTGGCCGGGCCGCAACGGCAAAGGCCGCTACCACATACGGGCCGCCGCCGCCACAGCGCACCTCTACGGCCTGCCGCGCGCCTCGGCCGAGGCGTTCACGCACATGATGCTGCACTGGTCTGTCGACCCTGGCCACATCAAGTTCAGCGGCGACGAGTGCTTCATCGGCGGGATCAACCATCTTGTCTGGCACACGTTCACCTGCTCGCCCCCGAAGTTCGGCGTGCCCGGCGCCGAGTACTTCGCAGGCTCGCACATCAACCGCAACGTCACGTGGCACCGAGAGCTCTCTGCGTTCGTGGGATACCTCGGACGCTGCCAGTGGCTGCTGCAGCAGGGCCAGCCAGTCGAGGACTTCGCCGTCTACGCGGGCGACAGGCCGTACCAGCACTGGGGACTCTATCTCGACAAGCCTTACGAATCGGCCAGCTCAAGGCTGCCACGCGGCTACTCCTACGACATCATCAACGACGATGCGCTGCTCAACCGCGTGACGCTCAAGGACGGGAAGCTCGTGTTGCCGAGCGGCATCTCCTACGGCGCGCTCGTGTGGGATCCGGAGTTCCGCGACGAGCCGCTCAAGCCTGCGGTGCTGGCGAAGGTGGACGAGTTCCGGAAAGGCGGACTGAAGGTGTTCAACGCGGCTTCGGCCGGCAAGGTGGCAACCCTGGCCCCGCCCGATTTCGACGGGCCCTTTCGCGCAGTCCACCGCCGCGACGCGGCAACCGACACGGACATCTACTTCGTCGTCGGCAGCGGTTCTGGCGACATGACGTTCCGCGTGTCGGGACGCCCCGCGGAGATATGGGACGCCGTGACCGGCGACCGGTGGGCGGCGAAGTCGACGCCCACCGGTGACGGCCGCACGAAGGTGTCGCTGGACCTTCCGAAGGACGGTTCGGCCTTCGTGGTGTTCCGCAACGCCGCCAAGATGGCGGCGCCCCATATGGAGAGCCGCCATCTTGGCGGCGCACCCTCTGTGGCGGGCCCGTGGCAAGTCTCCTTCGCCTACCATCCCGGCATTGCGGCGACACCTCCGTCGTCGCGCACGCTGGACAAGCTCGCCGACTGGACAACGATCGACGACCTCAAGTATTTCGCCGGTACGGCCACCTACCGTACAACGGTGACGCTCACCGCGGAAGAGGCGCTCGGCGCGACGCGCCTCTCGCTCGGAGAACTGCCATCCGGCCTTGCCACGGTGGAGGTGAACAGCACCGACTGCGGCATCGTGTGGTGCGCGCCGTGGGAAGCGAAGGCGATATTCCGCCCAGGCAAGAACACCGTGGTGGTGCGCGTCACTAACAACTGGTACAACCGCCTACTCGGCGACTGCTTCCTGCCGGAGAAGGATCGCGTAACGAGAAGCACGCTCCGCTACTGGAACGAACCTAGGAAGAAAGACCCGAAGCGTCCGTGGGACATCCAGCCGACGGTGTATTCCGGCTACTCTACCTCCGACCAGCCGCAGCCCTCCGGCCTGATCGGGCCAGTGACTATCAAGTAGCCCCTACTTGAGCCTAGGCTCGATGTACTCCCAGAAGCGATCGGCAATGAGCTGCATGCCGAGATCGCCGGGATGGTTGTAGCGCCCGTGCGCGTCGGCGCGCGAGCGGATGTTCTCCATGTTCACGAACACGTCGCCGCGCTTCTTGGCAACCGCCTCCTTCTCGGCATCGAGCTTGGGGCGAATGTAGAAGCCCTGCGAGACGATCGCCACGGCCTTGCCGTCAGGGTCGAGGTAGGCACGGAAAGCGTCTAGCGCGTCGGCAAACGAGCGCGCGGGCTTCGGTTCCATCTTGCCGTCGTCGTATGTCTTTGGCACGTTGGCGCCGAAGAACATCACGATGATGTCGGGCTTGAACTCCCGCGCCCAGCGGAAGTTCTTCTCGCATGACCAGTCCGGCTTGAAGAACGAGCGCTCGATGGTGCCTGCCACCTGCAGGAGGCAGCACTGCGCGTCTGGACGGACGGCTGCGATCTTCTTCTGGAGCAGATGGACGTAGTCCTTGTCGCGCGCTGTCGCGGCCATGCCCCAGTTGTTGGTCCAGCCGATCTGCGGACGAGGTCCGTGCAGCGTGATCGAGTTGCCGACAAAGAGGACGCGCGGACCCTTCTTCGCGGGATCGAACGCCTTCTGGTCCTTGGCGTTCTGTCCGAGCGCCGGCACCGGATTGGCCTGGAAGTCGGCGGCAACCGCGCAAGCAAGCACCATGGCTACAACTGGAATTGCGATTCTCATGTACTTCATTTCGATGTTCCTTTTAACCTTTTAATCTTTTAACCCTTTAACCATTTCGTACATGCACACGGCGGCGGCGACGCCGGCGTTCAACGACTCGATCTCGCCGCGCATCGGCAAGACGGCGATGAAGTCGCACGTATCGCGCACGAGACGCGAGATGCCAGTGCCCTCCGCGCCGACCACGAGTCCGGCGCGTCCCTTGAAGTCGATCTCCGTGTACGGCTTCGCGTCCTTGCCCCAGTCGAGGCCCGTGAGCCACATGTTGGCGTCCTTGAGCTGCTTCATTGCGCGGACGAGATTTACGACTCTGGCGACCTTCAGGTACTCGCTCGCGCCGGCGGAGGCCCGCACCGCCGCTGGGGTGACGCCCGACCCGCGGTCCTCAGGGATGATCACGCCCGTCACGCCGATCGCGCAGGCAGTGCGCAGGATCGAGCCGACGTTCTGCGGATCCTCGAGATGGTCGAGGATGACAACCTTGGCGTTCTCGTCGTCCTCCACTGCGCTAAGTATATCTCCGAAATCGACGTATGGGTAGCCGTCCACCTTGAGCGCCACGCCTTGGTGGTGGCCGCCGCGCGTGAGCATGTCAAGCCGTCTGCGGTCCTCTGTGCGCACGACTACGTGCCGCTCGTGTGCGGCCTGGCGCAGCCATGCGATCTCGTCCGCCTCGTTCTTGTCGAATGGCGGCAGCACCACCTCGCGCACGGCGCGCCTGCCGGCGCGCATCACCTCCACTGCGGGGTTGCGTCCGTAGATCCACTCGCCGCCGGTGCAGAGCTCGCGCGGTCCCTTGCGATGTTCGTTTGACATGCGGACATTATAGCACAGCGGACGCGGATGTGCTATAATCACGCCATGTCAAATCCGTCCAAGAAGAACCTGGCCGTGGGGCACTTCCTCAACGCGCCGTTCGTCGCGGCGTGCGAGCCTCACGTCGCGCGCATCAGCGAGGTGTTCTTCGCTTGGCCGGGGGTCCTGAGCTGCCGCCCCGCCCCCGACTTCACCGACGAGCTGCGCGAGCGGATGCTCGCCGACCTCCTCTGGTGCCGCGAGAACGGCATCCTGCTAGACACCCTCTTCAACTGCAACTGCTACGGCGACGGCGCCATCAGCCCGGAACTGGCCGACTTCGTGGAGACGACGCTACGCGACATGAACGCCCACGGCCTCTTCCCCGACATCGTGACGACCACCTCGCCGTTCATCGCCACCGTTCTCCGCCAGCGCTTCCCGCAGGTGAAGATACGCTGGAGCGTGAACCTGCGCGTGCACGGTACCACGGGATTCGAGTGCGTGGACGAGCTATTCGACTCTTTCTACGCGAGCCGCGAGCATCATCGCGACCCGGCCTGGCTCAAGGAGCAGTCTGCCTGGGCCAAGGCGCACGGGAAGTCGATAGGCATCCAGGCGAACTCAGGTTGCCTGCGGCAGTGCCCTTTCCAGCAGTTCCATGACAACCTGCACGGCCACAACCGCATACGCCAGAGCGGCATTGGCGCAAAGTTCGACTTCAGCGTCTTCCGTTGCCGCACCGCATACGCGCGGCGCAACTGGGAGCAGTTCATTCGCGCCACGTGGATCCGTCCAGAGGACGTGCCGCTCTTCGAGCCGTACGTGGACACCGTAAAGCTCGCGACGCGACGCCACCGCTTCCCCACCAAGGTGCTGGACGCCTACGCCACCTACTCGTACGACGGCAACCTGCTAGACCTGATGGATCCCATACATTCGGACCTCTTCGCGCCACGCGGCATCGACAACAAGTCTTTCCCGTCCGACTTCGCGACGACGATAGGAACCTGCCCGCACGCGAACGACTGCCGCCACTGCGGCCGCTGCGCAGACGTCCTCTCCCGCGTCCTCAAGTGACCTGTCGTCACTTCGCATCGCGCAGGTTATCCGCCAGAAGCTCGGAGATGTGAGTCACCTTCAGGTCGAGGCCTAGCTTGTCCGCGCCGCCCTTCAGCTGCATCGCGCAGCCGGGGCAATCGAGGACGAGCCTCTTCGCGCCGGACTCCGTAACGTGCGCCAGCTTCTTGCGCATCAGCTCCGCCGAGATTTCCGGGAACTTGGCGGAGAAGGTGCCGCCGAATCCGCAGCAGCTCTCCTCCTCTGCAGACGGCACGTACTCGGCCACCTGCCGGATAAGCGCGCGCGGCGCCTCCTTGACGCCCAGCTCTCGGCAGAGGTGGCAGCTCGCGTGGTAGGCAACCTTCTCGTTGCCATGCGCGACGACCGCAGAGTCCAGTCCAAGCTTGTCATGGACGAAAGAGCTGAAGTCCATCACCTTGGCCGAGAACGCGGCAGCCGCCGCATCGTCGCCAAGCAGGCGCGCGTAGCCGTGCTTCAGGTGCGACGCGCAGCTCGCGCAAAGCGTTACAATGGCGTCGTACTCGCCCGCGAACGCCGCCACGTTCTGGCGTGCCACGTCCGCAGCGGTCTTGGATTCGCCAAGCATCGTGAGCGGCAGACCACAGCATGTCTGCTCCATCGGGAACGACACTTCCACACCTGCGGCAGCGAACACCTTCATCGCCGCGACGAGCTGCTGCGGGTAGGCGAAGTCCTGCGCGCATCCTGCGAAAAGGGCAATCTTGAGCTTGGGCTTGCCGGCATCCTGTCCAGCACCCTTCTGAAGCTCCGGCCACATGTCCCGGAAAGGCTTCTTCGCTAGCGATGGTAACGACTTGAACCCCTGCTTGCCGAAGAGCACCATCGGCAAGTGGCGCACGAACCCGTCGCTTCCCGCGAACGGCCTATGCGAGAAGTTCGCGAACCTCAGGAGCGTGTGGAACAGCTTGCGGTTCTTCATCGCGAGCGAGGCAAGCTTCGCGGGAAGCGGCGACCCGTCCTCGCGCCCGAAGCGCGCGCGAATCTCCTGTATGAGCGCCGGCAGGTCGATGCCACCGGAGCAGATGTCCTTGCACGAACCGCAACCGATGCAGTTCTGGCAGAGGGTCTTCGCGATCTGGCGGTCGTGGAAGAGGTACGTGAGCACGAGGCCGATTGCGCCGATGTAGACGTGCCCCATGCGATGCCCTCCCACGAGGCGGAACACAGGGCATACGTTCGCGCACGCACCGCAGCGCACGCAGCGGAACACCTGCGAGAAAAGCGGATCCTTCGCTGCCTTTGTGCGCCCGTTGTCGAGGAGGACGATATGCAGCATCTTCCTGCCGGTAGGGCTCTTTGCGCATGGTCCCGCGCCGTCGATGAACGTGACGTAGGAAGTGAGACGCTGCGAGGTGGCGTTGCGCGGCAGCACCTGAAGCGCGGTGAGCGCGTCGTCGATCTTCGGCACCAGCTTGTCCAGACCGGTGAGCGCCACGTGCACGCGCGGGAGCGTGTTGACAAGCCGTCCGTTGCCCTCGTTCGTGACGATTGCGATGCTGCCCGTCTCGGCGATGCAGAAGTTGGCGCCTGAGATGCCCATGTCCGCCGCCTCGAACTTGGGGCGCAGCTCGCGGCGCGCCACCTTCACGAGCCGCTGCACGTCTTCGCGGTCCTGCTTCTCGCCGGTCACGCGCTCGAAGTCCTCCGCCACCTGCTGGCGCGAGAGGTGGATGGCCGGCAGCACCATGTGCGACGGCCCTTCGTTGCGCAGCTGGATGATCCACTCGCCGAGGTCGGTCTCGCAAACGTCCAGACCCTGCGCACGCAGGTGCGCGTTGAGGCCGATCTCCTCCGACGTCATGCACTTCGACTTCACGATCGACTTCACGCCGTTCTCGGCGGCGATCTTCGCGATGATCTCTCGCGCCTCTGCCGCGTCGGCCGCTCGGTGCACGACCACGCCGCGCTTCTCGGCCTCTGTCTTGAACTGCGCGTACAGCTCCTCGATGTGCTGCGCGGCCGCATCCTTCACGTCGGCGATGCGGCGGATGAGCTCGCGTCCGTCGACCTCCTCGAACACCTTGTCGCGGCTGGCGCGGTACTCCACGGCGAACTTGTCGAGAGTCCGCCGCTGGAAGGAATCGTTCAGCGCCTCCTCGATCTGACGATGGTAGGCGCGTGCAGAGCGTGGCGATTCGTGCGGCATTGGTCAGCCCTCCTGGAGAATGACGTGGACGGCCAACGGACCGTGGACCCCGATTGCGCTCACGCGCTCGATGTCCGCAGTGCGGCTTGGACCGGAGATGAAAGACGTGTACGACACGCGGCCGTCCGCCTGGCGCGAGCGCAGGAACGGCGCGATGTCCGCAAGGTGCGGCACGATGTCTTCCGCCTTCAGGATGAAGACGGTCGTCTCGGGCAGCATCGTCTTGAGGCGCGTCTCCTCGTCGTCCGTCACAACCACGCACGTGCCGGTGTCGGCGATTCCCTTAGCAACGCGCACGACGCCGACATGTTCCGATCCTTCCGCCGCAAGCATCTCGGCGGCAAGCTTCTCCGCGGCGGCACCGTCCGCAACGCGCGTCACCTTTGTCGCAACCGCTTCCGCGCGCTCTACAAATCGCGCCACCGTTCCCTCGTCAAATGATGGTGATTTTTCCATGACTTTCCTGTTCTTCGGACATTCGACAACCGACTTACCTTTCAAAAACGCAGGACATCTCACTGGGCGGTCACGGTAATTCGCGAGCCTGGCGCAAGGAAAAGCCTCAGTTCGTCGCGGTCGACAGGCGCGATCTGCTTCATCAGCGCGCGCAGGTGGTCGGACGCGCGCGCCCCAGACTCGTTTGCTACGAGGAACGAGCCCGTGGCGGCATCGTCCTTCACGGTCACGTAGTAGCGCTTGAAGATGCGCTTCTTCAGCATGAGGTCCGCAAACTGCAGCTGCTTGTGCACGACGAGGTCGACGTCGGGGAAATTGAGGACGCGAAGCGTCTGCCCGAGCGCGAGCCGATTTGGATCCTTCAGCTTGTTGAGCCTCAGCAGCGCCTCCTGCGTCGTGCGGTGGTTGGCCGCGATGCGCTGGAGAGTGTCGCCGCGCTTCACCGTAACCGTCGCCGTCCACGGCGTGTTTGTGCCAGAGAACAGCAGCTGCATGTTGAGCTCGCCCAGGCGGCGGACAAACTGGTCCTTGAGGTCCTCGACCTGCGGACGGTACATGAGCCTCTCGATTGCGCCGCGCGCACCCGGCACGTTTCCCTGCCTCTCGGCGTCGCGCAGCATCACGAGCAGCTCCTGCTCGTCCCTGGACCAGGTGCGCGAGCCGATCCAGCCGTCTACCTTCGCCGCGAACGGCGAGTCCCGCAAGACCTTGCGCGGCGGCTTCGCAGGCGGAGGCGGCGCAGACGGCGGACTCCCCGCTTCAGCCTTGCCGCGCGAAGTCGGTTCCAGCTTGGGGGGAGCCTTCCGAGACTCGACGCCGACAACGGCAGGGGGCGTGTCCGGCACCATGACCTTCGGCTGCTCCAGCGTCATCACAGGCGGCCGCTCGCTCCGGCGGCTGCGCGCGACGAAAATCGGCACGGCCACCAGCACGGCCAGGCAGATGAACAGCCACCTGATGTGGTGGTTCTTTCCGCCCGAAGCAGGCTGCGGCGTGTATTCGACGCCATACTTTCCGCGCGCGTACGCCATGGACTACTTCGCCGCAGGCGCCTCCTCGGCCGCAAGTCCCTGGACAGCCGCGCGAGCGACCTCCACCACGACGTCGCCGGCGATCTCGATCTTGAACGTCTTCTCCTTGGCCTCGACGATCGTGCCGATGAAGCCGCCTGCGAAGATCACCTTCGCGCCTGCGCGCAGCTCCTCGATCATCTTGCGGCGCTCCTTCTCCTTGCGCTGCTGCGGCTTGATCATCATGAAGTAGAAGATCGCGAAGATGAGCAGCATCGGCAAGAACATGCCGAATCCGCCGCCCTGCTGGGCGGGAGGAGTGGCTGCAGCATCGGCGTCAGCAGGCTGGACCTCAGTGGCCTGCGTGGCTGGTGCGGCAGTCACGGCGGGAGCGGCCGGTGCGGCGGCAGGTGCCGCCGCCTTGGGCGCAGGGGCCGGTGAATTTGCGAAGAACAGTGCGTTCATGTTGTTTCCTTTTGTTGTTGGTCTTTGTGAAGTTGATCGCGGAAGGCGGCGAAGGTACCGTCCGCTATCGATGCGCGCAGCTCGCGCATGAACTCTAGCAGGCGGTGCACGTTGTGGATGGTAAGAAGGCGCACGCCCAGTATCTCGCCGGCGTGCAGCAGGTGGCGCACGTAGCTGCGCGTGAAGTTCCGGCAGCAGTAGCAGTCGCACCCCTCCTCCACCGGCCCGAGGTCGCGCTCCCACTTCGCCGCCTTTATCGCCACGTTGCCGTGGCGCGTGAGCGCAGTGCCGTGGCGCGCGATGCGCGTGGGCAGCACGCAGTCGAACATGTCCACGCCTCGCGCCACGCACTCCGCCATCTGCGTCATCACGCCAAGGCCCATCACGTAGCGAGGCTTTTCCTCGGGAAGGTACGGCACGCTCGCCTCCACGGCCTGGTACATCGCCTCCTCCGGCTCGCCCACCGAAACGCCGCCTATCGCGTAGCCGGGAAAGTCCATCGACGACAGCTCCTCCGCGCAATGACGCCGGATGTCGTCGTAGATTCCGCCCTGAACGATGCCGAACACGAGCTGTCCGGGCGCGTGCGGCGCATCCTGCGACATCTTCGCCCAGTCAAGCGTCTGCGCCACGCTCTTCTCGGCGCGCGCGCGATCGCACGGCCACGGCAGGCACTCGTCGAACACCATCGCGATGTCGCTTCCGAGAAGGCGCTGCACCTCCATCGACTCCTTGGGCCCAAGGAACACCTCGCGCCCGTCGAGATGGCTGTTGAACGAGCAGCCTTCTGGCGTTAGCTTCCGCAGCTTCGCGAGCGAGAACACCTGAAATCCGCCGCTGTCCGTGAGGATAGGCCCGTCCCAGTTCATGAAGGCGTGCAGGCCGCCCGCGTTCGCCACCACGTCCGCACCGGGACGCAGCATCAGGTGGTAAGTGTTGGAGAGGATGATGGTCGCGCCGTTCTCGCGCAGGTCGCGCGGCTCGAGGGCCTTCACGGTGGCCTGCGTCCCCACCGGCATGAACACGGGCGTCTCCACTGGACCATGCGCCGTCCACAAGACGCCCGTACGCGCGCGCGACGTTTCGTCGCGCGCTGTGATCACAAAAGTGCCTGGCGCCTCCTTGCTCATGCGAAGAAAGATTATATCAAATCCTGTTCGCCCGACAACGATGTCCGACGAAATATGGTATAATTGTCTGCGTTCCGCCGGGCGCGTGGTGAAACGGCAGACACGCTGGATTTAGGTTCCAGTTCCGAAAGGAGTGAGGGTTCAAGTCCCTCCGCGCCCACCAGTTCGGTCGCGCGGGAGCGCGACTCTCCCATTATTTCTTCAGCGCCTTGCGGATCGCGCGGGCGAAGCCCTCGCCCATGTGCATCATGCCCCAGTCGTTCGGATGGCAGCCATCCACGGCCTCCTCGGTGTCGCGCGTCATCTGCTCCGTGTTCGGCAGCCAGGAAATATCCTTCCAGCCTTCGGCCAGCAGCTTGTCGACCACGGCCTTGGCGATCGCGCCCTTCTCGGTCGTGTCGCGGAACGTGTTGCAGTCCTCCGCGCAGACGATCGGCACGCCGGGCCGCAGGCGGCGCAGCTCGCGCACGAACGGCTCGAAGCGTTCCCTGACCATCTGCGGGTTCATGTTCCACAGGCAGTCCAGCACGTAGCAGCTCGCGTCGATGCGGGCCACGACGGCCGCGAGGTCGAACTCCATCTTGCCGCTGCCGGAGAAGCCGAGGTTGACGGCCGGCACGTCCGCCTTGCGCGCGGCGATGTTCACCCACGCCATGCCCGGGCGCGACGCGCAGCCGCCGTGCGTGATGGAGGTTCCGTAGAACACCACGGGCTTCGTCACGCCGCTCGCGCGCGGCGGCAGAGGCGCCACCTTAGTGCCCTTCGCGACGCCCATCTTGAACGAGGAGACGCCGTTGTAGAGCGGCAGGTAGATCATGATAGGACGACCCTTCGGCCAGTCGATGACGAGCTCGTTGTCCTGCTGGTGAGGACGTCCGTTCTTGACGAACACCCAGCCCTTCCCTTCGGTCCAGCCGTACACGTCGATGCCGCTCACGCCCGTCGCCGGCATGTG
>CACWSW010000090.1 GCA_902763655.1 uncultured bacterium | reverse complement strand
GAGCCGATGAGCAGACGCGTGTCGTTGCCGACATCGCAGGTCGTCAACGTGTGCGCGCCCACCTTCACGCCGTCCCAGTAGATCGTCACCCTCTTCGCGGAGTTGAGCGAGAACGCCGCATGGTGCCACTTGCCGTCGTTGTACTGTCCGGCGGGAATCCATGCGAGCGCGCCCTTGCTTGAATCCTCAGCCGTCCCCGACCAGCCGTTGAAATGCACGAGCAGCCTGTCGCCGTCGCCGACGAAGCGGAAGAGCCAGCCGGACCATCGGTTGGGCGCCGTCCAAGCGTTGGGTTGCCCGCTGACGAGCTGCATCCGGTTGATGATGTAGGCGGTCTTGGAGCTGTTCGAACTTGGACGAATCCACACGCTGACCGTAAACGGACTCGTGCCGGATGGCAGGATGCTCTGGTCCGTGCCCAGCATGGCGTAACCGACAACAGACCCCGTACGCGTGATGCGCACCGCGTTGCCCGAATGGCCGTCCGTCACCTGCGACGGCGCGGTCGAGCCGGCGTCCCCGGCGACCGGCGAAAAGGGATAGCTGCCGACGGAATCGGCGCCGAGGTTCTCCGCGTCCTCGAACGACCACTGCGCGATCGGCCCCGTATCGGCGACCAACACGTGCGCCGTCATTGCCAAGAAAATGATTGTCCTTTTCATCGCTGATGCTCTTTCTGCTGTTCTTCCTTGGTTGTTCAACTTGTATTCAAACGAGAAGCTTGGACGCGGGGATGATCGCGTCGAAATATCCGGATCCTTCGACGCTCGGCGCAAGTTCCCCCTCATACACGAGAACGGGACGTGGCGACATGCCCTTGCGCAAAGGCAGGCGAGAGAGCCGGCCCTGTACCTCGGCTATGACCGATTCGTCAATCTCCCGCTTGCGCTTGATCTCGACGACGTAGGCCGTCATGGGCGTCTGGATGAGCAGGTCGATCTGGCATCCCTTGCCACCTTCGGCATCGCGCCGAGCATTTCGGTACGGCGCGGCGGATTCGACAATGGAATTTCCGAGATGCAAGAACGGAACGAGAGACATCGCATTGTTCACGATCAGGTTCTCAAACTGCAGTCCCATCACGGCATTCCATGCCGGCAAGGTTCCAAGTGAAGTGAACCGAAAGCTTCCTGCCTCGATCTGCGTCTTGCGCGGCATGACGTACTTCAGGTAGAAACGCGTGTAGTTGTCTTTCAGGCGATACTTGCCGATCCGCGAGTCCGCGCCCGTCGCGGGGTTGAGCCCAGGATCGTCAGAAATGAATCCGCCTTCCTTCAGTTCCCGTAGCACGGACGACATCCGGCCATTGCGCTTGAACTCAAAGCGCGCAGACAACTCTGCGCCAGACAACGGCCCGTCCGACAAGGCCACGAGAATGCGCCGCTTCAATTCCGCTTCGGCTCCAAACAACGGGCTGAAGATCGCATCGAAGTCCTTGTAGAGCTCGCCGCTTGTCGAAAAACACATGCGCCGGATGTTCTCTTCGGCGGAAAGCCCCGGATCAATCTCCTCAAGACACCTCGGTACGCCGCCCGTGACGGAAAGGACGTCGAAGATTTCGCGGGACGAAACACGGTCCTTTGCGCCGCGCCAGAATTCGGCACATTCAGACAGCGTCAGCTCGGGAAGAACATAGTCGCGGGAGAAACGCCCCGTAAACCCCGTGTTGTCGAGAATGTTCTCCCGGATCCACGTTGAAACCGAACCGCACACGGCAACAATCAGCTTTGGATGACGATGAAAATATCTCTCCCACGCCGTACGCAACGCACCCGGATAGTTGACGTCATAACCACCCATCCAGGAAACCTCGTCCAAAAGAACCACCGTGCGCTTCTCGTCGTCAATCTGTCCGTCAAGCCGAAGGAATGCCTCTATCCAATTCGAGACGGGTTCCTTAGATGTGCCTGTTTGCGCAGCAAGCGCCTCAATGAAATGATCCAGCTGGCGCTGATTGGTCATCTGCTTGTCGGGCGGCAAGCCCTCGATCTCTATGTAGTCGCTGGCCGTTCGCCGTGCGAACTCGCGGATCAAGGTCGATTTTCCGATTCGCCTCCTCCCGCGACAGGCAATCAACGAACTGGTCGCCTTGCGCCAGAGCGACTCCAAGTCCTCAAGGTAGTCCCTCCGTCCGATGAACTGCACGGGATTTCGGAATCTTTGATTCTGTTTCTTCCGCATGGCCCGTATTGTACCATTGTTTTTTCACTTACGCAATGGCAATGTCACGAAAATCTATTTTTTGATTTTCGTGACATTCCACTTTGGATACTTCAGTGCGACTATCGGCACGCCTTGAAGACGCGCATCAGCTGCGCGGCCTGGTTTTCGTTGAGGCGTCCCGTGGGACGGTTGATCGCCAAGTCGATCGTGACCGCGCCGCCGTTCTTCAGGATCGGGCTCATCCACTCGATCCACTGGCGGTCCTCGTAGCGGCACTCTGGACGGCCCCAGAACGCCCCGGCGAATGTCAACACGTGCCACTGGCGGTCGTCGAACCAGCGCGCGCCGCACGACTCCTTCAGCGGCTCGTTGACCTCGCCTGCCAGGTAATCGCCCGCCAGCGTCCACCGGCGGACCGGCGAGCGCACACCCTCGTTGAACGCGATCACGGCGTCCGGATTTCCGCGCTTGACTGCCGCCGTGTAGAGCTCGGCGATCTCGTCGTTGAAGCGGATCCAGCGATAGCTGCCGTCAAACCACCAGCCGGCGACATTCTTCCCGTACCGACGGCTCCACTCCTCGATCACCTCGGCCCACCGCCGCGCCGCCACGACGTTGATCACACGGTCGTGGTTTTCCTTCTCGGCCGGGAAGCCGAAGGCCTTAACGGCGTGAAGATCACGGTTCGGCGTCTGGCACGGCAGGTAGAGCATGACCTTGATGCCGCTCGGCTTCAGGGCTGCGATCAGCTCAGCCGGGATGTCGCGCGTGGAGCAATGGGACCCCTTCGGATAGCCACAGATGCGCTCGTACGTGTCGTTCGGCGAGCACATGTAGCCCGAGTTCTGTCCGAGGGTGATGCAGAACCAGTCCGGGCGCATCTCCACAATCTGTTTCGCCAAGCCCTGGACGTCGAATTCGCCGATGCGGTCAAACATGTCCTTTCCGACCAGGTAGTGCGCGAACGCGCCGCAGCCGCCGGACATCCAGTCCGTCGCCGGATTGCGCGGGTTGTTGACGAGTCCCCAGTCCGTGCGCTCGAAGATCAGCGAAGAGGCAACGAGTCCTTCCGAGTCGACGAGGTTCACGAAGAACATGACGGCGTCTCCGGGAACGGAAACCGAGAGGCGTCCGGACTTGTCCAGGTCCTTCACCTCCGTCACCTGCCACTTCCGTTTCATCAGCAGCGGATTCGGGTCGCATGTATACAGCAGCTCCGCCTTTGCCACCGTACGCCCGTGCGCGTCGAACTCGGCCCGCAAAACGCCGTCCTTCTCCAGCCAAGCGTGCGTCACGTCGATGAGCGGCTTGCCATCTTTGCAGATCGCGTTGGCCATGGCCGTGATCTCCTTCGGATCGCCGGCCGGAGGATGCGCGTGCGGCATGTTGAGCTTGAGCGAAAGGTTGAGCGGCACCGAGCGGTCCAGCATGTTGCAGCTCAGGCGGACCGTGTCCAGCGGATAGTAGCGGTCGTTCGTGCCGCAGCACCAGAGGTAGGGAATCCGCGCCCCGCCCGCCGGACTGTCGTAGAAATTGTTTGCGTTCCAGAGCGCAAACCAAGCGCGCAGCTTCTCGCCGCCACCGCCCATGTTCGCCCACGCGGGATTGCGCTCGTAGAAGCCGCAACCGTATACGGGCGCCGCGAACCGGAAGCGGTCGTCGACCGAGCCGACGATGCTGCTCAGGTAGCCGCCCCAGCTGATGCCGGTCAATCCGACGCGCGACGCATCGACCTCCGGGCGGGCGCGCAGGAACGAGTGGCAGCGCATGACCGCCGCGACCGCATGGTACGTCCACTGGTCACGTATGGGCTCTCCGATCTGCGCAACAGAACTGCCCCAGCCGGAAGGTCCCGACCATTCGTGGCGCGGATGCGGCTTGCCGTCGCGTTCGCCCTGCGGGATTGCGCCGCACGTGTCCATCGCGATCGCCGCGTAACCGCGGCCGTTCCACGTCTTCACCCACTTGGCGAAGGCCGTGCCGCCGCCGCCATGCACGAGCACCATGGCCGGCACCTTGCGGTCCGCACTCGCGCCTTCGGGAAGGCCCCACCACGCGAAGACGCGCGTCGGCTTGCCCTTCAGCGGCTCGCCTTCGATGAAGATCGGCTCCACGCCCTCAATGCGTCCGTAATCGTTCGAGCACGGAATCGTCACGGGGAAGGTGCGCGGCGGCAGGTTGAGGGCCTTGACGTCCCATAGCGCACGGCTGCCGCGCGGCAGTTCGCACTCAAGCCGAACCTTGGGGATAGCAGATTCCTCTACCGTCGCTGCCAGACACTTCGGACAGATCGCGAACAGCGATAACAACAGCGTCAGTGCGGCCAATCCGCCACATGATTGCACAACTGCACAGTTCTTCATATTCGAATCCCTTCAAGACATGTGGCGGGCGGGGACGTTTTCAGTCGCGACATCACCCCTTCGCGTCGTCGGCAGAGAAGTCCTTGACGAGATGGCGGTGGAGCATCTGCTCGTACATCTTGATGTACTCGCGGGCGCATGCTTCGTGGTTGAAGCGCGTGAGCGATTCCGTCATGATGCGCGATATCTCCGCCGCACGCACGCTGGCCGGGAGCGACCAGAACTCCATCGCCTGGTCCATGGCCCAGAAGAGGCCGTTGGAGTCGTAGGTGTCGAAGCGGAAACCGTTGCCGACGTGCCGCGCCGTGTCGAGCGGCTCCACAGTGTCGTGCAGGCCGCCGGTGTTGTGGGCGATGGCGAGCGAACCGTAGATCGGCGCCTGCATCTGCGGCAGACCGCACGGCTCGAAGAGAGACGGCATGAGGAGGAAGTCGGACGCGGCGAAGCCTAGCTGCGAGAGGCGTCCGTCGAAGTCGTGCACCGCGAGGCGGTTGCCGATGTTGTGGAAGCTGCGGATGTCCCAGAACGGCTGCTGGAAGGCGCCGTTGGCGATGATCGCGATCTGCGCGCCGCGCGCCCAGTGCTTGTCGAGGAAGCGGTAGCAGATGTCCGAGAGGAGCTGGGGCCCCTTCTGCACGGGGTCGAGGCGCGACGGCCAGAAGAAGAGCGGCGCGTCTGGGTTCTCCTCAAGGCCGAGCGCGTGCTGGAGGGCAAGCTTGTTCTTGCGCTTCGCCTCCACATGGTCGTCGGGTCCGTAGCGGAACGGGATCTTGTCGTCGATCGCAGGGTTGTCAGTCGGATCTGGCGCGTTGAGGATGCCCGCCGCGCAGCCGGCATGGAACTTGTTGCGTATCTCGCTGCGGATGGAGTCGGGGATGAAGTCGTGCCAGCCGTCGACGATCTCCTTCAGGAACGTCGGGGATACCGTGTTGATGAAGTGGGCGGCGAAGATGCCGGACGCCTGCAGGTCGACCGGGTTCGTGTCGCGCGACTCGAAGTAGTTGTACGGCGGACGCGAGAGGTAGAGGTTCTGCCAGAACTCTGCGGCGTCGATGCCTGCGTCCTCCACCTCCGCAAGCGTGAGCTTGTGCGTGTGGATGTTGTGGACGGTGAAGAGGCAGGGAATGCCCATGCGACGGGCGGCTGCGGGGATGAGGCCCGTCATCCAGTCGTTGCAGTGGATGAGGTCAGGCTGCACCTCGGGTATGAAGTGGTTGATCACCTCGCGCTGGAAGGCGAGCGCGAGCTTCGGGTTCGCGCCGCTCTGGGAATAGACGCGGTCGCGGTAGTAGAAGCAGCGGTCCTCTGCGAGATGGATGCGGTCGCTCGTCATGCGGCTCTTGTACACGCGCAGCTCGTCGGCGACGAGCTGGCCCGTCTCCTCGTGGAACATGCGCCTGTAGTGCGGCAGCGCCACGTGCACGTCTGCCCCCAGGTCGAAGAGCGCCGCCACGAGCGACGCCGACACGTCGGCCATGCCGCCGGCCTTCGCGCTCATCTTGCCCGCCAGGTTCCCCATGCCCTCCGGCAGATACGTGATCTCCGGGGTGACGATCAGGATGCGCGGCTTCTTCGACGTTCTCCTCATGATGCGCGCTCGATAAGCTTCACGTGGCCGCGCTTGACGATATCGTCCGGCTTGATGGCGGCCAGCGCGTCAAGGAAGGCGATCTGGTAGGATCCAGGTGCGGACGTCTTAGCGGCGGCGATCTCGCCCGCCACGGCCGTGACAAGCGCGGTCGCGAGCGTCGCCTCCCAGCGAGCCTTGCTTCCGAGCGTGCCGAGGAAGGCAGCCCCGAACACTCCCTGCGCAGTGCCGACGCCGGCCACGCGCGACATCATCGGCGAGCCGTTCGAGATCGCCACCACAGGCGCGCCCTCTCCCGCCACGTAGTCCGTCTCGCCGGTCACCAGCACGGCCGCGCGAGTGACGCCCGCGAGGCGCGTCGCCTGCACGATCGTCTCGTCGCTCGACGCGGTCGACTCCATGCCGCGGCACATCGAGTTCTCGTTGCCGGCAAGGAAAAGTATCTCGGACGCGTTGCCGCGGATCATCGCCGGGAAGCGCCGGAGCAGCTCCTTGGCGATGAACGTCCTCAGCGGCAGTATCCCCACAGCCACGGGATCGAGCACCCACGGCTTGCCGTTCATGTTCGCGTGCGACACCGCCGCGCGCATCACCTCGGTCTGGGCCTTCGTCACGGTGCCGGTGTTCACGAGAAGGCTGTCCGCCAGCTTCACGAACTGCGGCACCTCGCTCATGTCCTCTACCACCGCCGACGACCCGCCGAGCGCCAGCAGCGCGTTCGCGGTGAAGTGCGCCGCCGCGTGCTCGCTTATGCAGTGCACGAGCGGGCGCTTCGCGCGCAGCGCGTCGAGCGCGTCCGCGGCCGTCCTAAGGACGGACGCCGCCGTGACGCCGGTCTTCTTCTCCGGCACCTTCTTCTTCCTCACGATCATCTCGTCGCTCGAGATGTCGTCCATGTCTTGCAGTTGCTCCTTGGCCATAACTATCTCCTCGTCTTTGGCATGCCTAGCACGCCGCAGTTCTGCCCAATATGATACGAAAACTTTATCGCTTCGTAAACGTAATTTTTTGCCCTCGCCACGGCGTCCCCAAGCGAGGCGCCGAGCGCGAGCCCCGCGGCTATCGCCGCGGCGAGCGTGCAGCCCGTGCCGTGCGTCGAGACTGGCTCCTTCACGCGGGGGCACGCGAAGGCGCGAAACCGCCTCCCGTCGTACAGCACGTCCTCCGCGGCGCCACCCGCCGAGTGGCCTCCCTTGACGAGGACGGCGCAACGGAACTTCCGCGCGAGCGTCTTCGCGGCGAGCCGCACGTCCGCCGCCGTTCCAATCTCGTCGCCCAGCAGCACCTCCGCCTCCGGCAGGTTCGGCGTGATGAGCGTCGCGAGCGGCAGCAGCCGCTCTGCGAGCGCCGCCTCCGCGTCGTCCGCCAGCAGCTTCGCCCCGCTCGTCGCCACCATCACTGGATCGATCACCTTCTTGACGCGCGGACGCGCCGCGAGCTTCTCAGCCACCACCTCGATCACGTCGGCGGTCGCAAGCATGCCCGTCTTGAGAGCCCTCACGCCGTACATCTCGAAGATTGCGTCCAGCTGGTCCGCGACGAACGCGGGCGGCGCCACGTGCACGGCGCGCACCCCGCGCGGGTTCTGCGCGGTGAGCGCCGTGATCGCCGTGCAGCCGTGAAGGCCGTAGGCGTGGAACGCGCGCAGGTCGGCCTGTATGCCGGCGTTGCCGCCGGAATCGCTGCCGGCTATCGTCAGCGCGCACGGGAACGTCGCCGTCCTGGCTTCCTTGATGCTCGTGGGATTTCCCTTGGCAAGCATGGCGATGCATCTCCTAGAACTCGAAGTAGAAGAGCCGCGTGATCATGTAGCCGAGCATCAGGATCAGCAGGAACGATATGATCACGCTCCGCTGCGTGGCGCGGCCGACGCCCACCGCGCCGAGGCGCGTGGCGAATCCCTCGTGGCAGCTCACGGCGCCTATCACGACGCCGAACACCGTCGCCTTCAAGAGGCCGACGAAAAGGTCCTTCAGCTCGGCGATAGACATCGCGCTCGCCATGTACTGGCGGAAAGGCACGTTCAGCTGCGTGTAGCCGACTAGGCCGCCGCCGATCACGCCCAGCACGCACGCGTAGAAGGCGAGGATCGGCGACATCACGAGCAGCGCGCCCATCCGCGGCGCGGCAAGGTACCGCACCGGCGAAATGGACATCGTCTCAAGCGCAGCCACCTCGTCGTTCACCGTCATCGTGCCCAGCTCCGCCGCGAGCGCAGATCCCACGCACGCCGAAAGGCAGATGCCCGTCACGAACGGCCCCATCTCTCGGATGAGGGACAGCATCACCGCCGCGCCGAGGTAGACCTCCTGGTTGAAGCGCCTGAGCGCAAGCCCCACCTGAAGGCCTAGGATCATGCCGGAGAACAGGCCAACCACCGTGATGACGGGCAGCGTCCTGATTCCCGTCGTGTAGAACTGTCGCACCATCGCCGCCCGCGAATCGCGCCTCACCACGGTCGCAGGCAGGTAGCCAAGCGACTCCAGTGCCAGGCACGTTCCCCGCCCGATGCTGGCGAACAGCGACAAGAAATGGCGCCAGCAGGAACTGAACCAACCTGCCGCCGCGTCATCGAAAGTTGACTCTCGTGTTACGACCATTGCCGTGTCATTATACCACAATTTCCGTGAAGAGGCGCAATCTACTGGATCGAAAGAAGCTCGTCCAGCTCCTGCTTCCGCTCACCCGCCGGCGCCGAAGCCTCGCGGCTGACGCCATGCTGCGCCGATGCCCGATGCCGACCTTCTTGCGGCGCAGTAACGCGAGGTTGCCTCATGCCAGCATCCGCCTTCTTGGCGAACAGCCTTGCGCCACATCCGCAAATCAACGCCATGACCAGCGCCAGGGCAATCGCCTGGCATATTCTACGCAAGACAGACATTTGCCTTCTCAAGCCTCTTCTGCAGCGCCGAGACATCCAGTTCGCGCGGCGTGCAGCCCTTCAGAGCCGCAAGCCCGGCCGCCGTACCTGCGGCCTCGCCGGTAACGAAGCACGGACAGATGAGTCGGAAGGTGTCGATTGTGTCAGGGGCGCCGAGCATGCGGCCCGCGCACAGCACGTTGTCGACGCCCTTCGGCAGCAGCTGGCGGTAAGGTACGTAGAGCGGCGCCTTGTGCGCTCCGTCCGCGCCGAACATGCCAACAGTGTCGGCAGGTCGCTTCCCTTCGCGGTACACCGCGCGGTCCACTATCGTCTCGGCGGCAACGAGCCGCGAGGCGCGAGGTCCGATCTGCGAGCACGTGTTCGCGATGAACACCTCCTCCCAGCCTGGCGTCTTGCGCATCTCGGCCACATGCTCCCACCATTCCTTGCGGAAGCCGATCTCCGCCGCCGTGAGGTCGCGAACGTCGAGTCCGTTGCCCTTCGGCCCAGTGCCCGTGTTGCCCCACCACGTGCACGGGTTCGCCTCGTTGGAACGCATCGGCCACTTGCCGGGAAGCTTCTTGCCGTCCGCGCCCTTCGGCGGCTCCTTGGCCCAGATGCGGTCCATGTTGCCGAGCCTCACCACGTGCCCGATGCCGTGCGTGATCTGGCGGTAGTCGCCGCCGGCCGCAAAGAGGATGTCCGCGTCGCCGGAACAGTCTACCACCTGCTTCGCGAGGATCGCCTGGCGGCCCTGCTTCGACTCGAACACCACGCCCAGCACCTTGTTGCCGTCCTGGACGACGTCCACGCCCCAGCAGTGGAAGAACATGTCGATCTTCTCCTCCTCCACCATGCGGTCCATCAGGTACTTCGCGCCCTCCGGATCGACGACGGGCTGCCAATGGCGGTTCGGCGGCACGGGTCCCGTGCAGACGTGCGGCCCGAGCGCGCGGGCGCGCCTCGCGAACTCCTCGGTGAGCCCCTTCGTCACGAGCCGATACTTGCCGTCCACGATGTACGACGTGCAGAGCATGATGAGGACCATGCCGTTCGTGAAGAGTCCGCCCAAGGAGCCGTACCGCTCCACGATGGCCACCTTCGCGCCCGTGCGCGCGGCGGCGATCGCGGCGGCGAAGCCGGCCGGCCCGCCGCCAACCACGACAACGTCCGTCTTGTGGAAGATCGGTATCTCGCGCGCGGGCTGGACGATCTTGCCGTCCTTCAGCGCGCAGCTCGGCCCGTCGTTCATCGTATGGCCCAGCGGGAAGATATTTTTCCCGAACCAGACGTTGTCCGGATCCCCCACCGAGCCCTGCGGAAGCATCTGCTTCGTCTTTACGGCCTTGTCGGCCAGCAATCCGCCGCCGGCCAGCGCCGCGCCGCCCAGGCCAAGCTTCTTCAGAAACTCTCTTTTCGTGATTTGCATATGGACTCCTTGTCGCTTGGCCAGCTATTGTATCAATTCCCTGCCCGCCTAGGCAAGACGCTTCTCGAGCCGCGCGAAGTCCCAGGAGCCGCGCTTGGGCGCCTTGAGGAACTCGTTCGCCTCGGGCTTGTTCGTGAAGCGCATGGACTTCGCGTCGAACAAAAGCTCCTCGCCGGGGAAGCGGAGCGCAATGCAGCCGATGAGCAGCGCCTCGGTGAGCGGCGCCGCGTAGGAGAGCTTGGAGCCGCACTTCTCGATGTCCTTCGCCAGGCACGCCTCCACGAACTCGCGGTAGTGTGAATAGCGGCAGGCCTTGTCGCCTTCGGCGATGGCCGCGGAATACGCGGGACCGCTGCCGGCGATGCAGGACGGGGCGCTGGCGTGGGACTGGCCGATCGTCGTGGCCTTGTCGCCGACGATGATGAGCCCGTTGGTCGGCACGAGCGGATCGATCTTGGCTGGCGGCGTGTAGGGCTTGCCCGTCTTCTTCGCCTTCTTGGCCTTGCCGGCCTCGGCCTTCACGGCGTAGTCGGCGGCGAACTTGGCGAGGCCGGGAACCGCCTGCATGTCCGGCTTGAGGCCGCCGTCGAGCCACACCAGAGTGATTCCGTTGGGCACCCACTTGTTGGGGGCGAACGTCATCTCGATGCGGGACTTCTTGGGATACGCTATCGACACGGGCCCCTCGCCGAACGTGTCGGCCTTCACCTTGACCGGCAGTCCAAGCTCAAGGGCCCAGAACGCCGGGTCGGCGTTGTGCACGGCCATGTCGCCGATCGCGCCGCAGCCGTAGTCCCACCAGCCACGCCACTTGAACCTGTGGTACGCCTTCGAGAAGCCGTGGTC
>CACWSW010000089.1 GCA_902763655.1 uncultured bacterium | reverse complement strand
CCTTGAGAAGCAGTGCTGGTTCATCACGCGCGAGTACGACCTGATCAAGCGCTACAAGAAGGCGTTGCCGGAGGGCCAGACTCTCCACTGGATGAACCTGGGCAACTGGGGGCGCGTCGACTTCGGCAAGCCGGGCGAGACGGAGAGGTGCGAGGCTCACATGATGGCGCTTTTCGAGAAGGCGGCGGCCGAGAACTTCAAGGACATCGACAACGTGCAGCTCCACTGCCAGCTCCGCTACGACGCGGCGGGGAACGCGACGTTCTGCCCGAGGCCCGAGACGATGAAGGCGTGCGTCGAGCGACTGCATGCCGCCGGCGTGGAGGCCTCGATGTGCGTGTGGCAGGACGAGGCGAACAACCCGAAGACGTACAAGCTGCTGTGGGAACTCGGCTTCGACTCGTTCGGCACGGACTATCCAGAGGCTCTTTATCAGGCGATCGCGGATGGAATGAAGTGATGGTGAAAGGTGAATGGTGAAGGGTGAAAGGTGAAGAGATGGAAACCATGATGAACAGAAGGCAGTTCGTGAAGACGGCTGGCGTGGCCGCTGGGGCTACATGGCTGTGCGGATGCGAGATGACGGATTTTCGGGGCCTGTCTACGGTCGAGGCGGCTGATGCGTATTCCGTGTCCATCCTGGGAGACACGCACTTCGACACCGAGCCGGAGAGCGTGTACCACTCGCACTACGACGAGTCGAACAAGTGGGCGAAGATACAGCACGAGGAGTTCCGGCGCAACGGCGAGATGTGGCGTGCGCGTTGCCGAGAGCTGCTCGCGTCCAGCGCGCGTCTCGCGCACGAGCAGGATACGCGCTTCGTCCTCCAGCTGGGCGACATCATCCAGGGCGACTGCGACGACGTGCCGACGCACAAGAAGATGCTTGACGACTGCATCAAGATGCTGCGCGAGCCGTATCCCGCCAACCTCCCGTTCCTGACTGTCGTAGGCAACCACGACTTCCGGGGGAAGGGCGCATGGGACGCCTACTTCCAGTTCGCGGAGCCGTTCATGTCGCGCGAGATCGGCAAGGATGTGAAGTATCCGGCGTTCTCCTTCAGGCTGGGCAAGGACCTGTGGGTGTTCTGCAACTTCGAGACGAAGGACCTAAACCCGATTTGCGACCTGATCGACGCCGATCCAGAGGCGCGGCGCGTGTTCCTCGTGACGCATGGCCCGTTCACGACGTTTGAGTGCGGCGGCTCGTACCGCTGGCGGCTCGGCGGCCGGAAAGACTGCGAAGCGTCGCGCCCGAGGCTCTACGAGACGCTGTCGCGCCGGCACGCGGTCGTCTTGTCCGGACACACGCACACAACTAACTTCTACCGCCACGAGAACAGGTTCGGCGGATTCTCCGAGTTCACGGCGAATTCCGTCTGGGCGAAGCCGGAGCTGGCGACAGGCTTGCCGATCCAGGACAAGGCGGCCGACTACGGAAAGCTAGGCATCTCGCGGGTGGCGCCGGAAAAGCGCAAGGACTACACGCGCGAGCTCGACTTCTTCCGCTCCGGGCTGAAGGAGTATTTCTACAACAACGGGGCGGGGCACTATCGGCTCGACGTGTCCGACGCTGCCGTGACGATGGCTTTCTATCCTGGCGCGGCGTGCGAGCCGGCTCGCACGTTCCGCCTGGCGTAGCGGAAGGGGGCCGCGGCATGGAGTTCTCGCGTAGGGCGTTCATCGGCGGAGTGGCCGCCGCCATCGGAAGCGGAGTTGCGGACGCGCAGGAGCGCGTCCCTCCCGAGGTGGTCGCCGGCAACGTCGTCGTGGTCGGCGGCGGGCCTGCGGGCGTGTGCGCGGCCGTGGCGGCGGCGCGCAACGGCGCGGACGTGCTTGTGGTCGAGCAGGGCAACTGCCTGGGCGGCATGGGCACTCAGGGCCTAGTGGGGCCGTTCATGACGTGCTACGACAAGTCTGGCGAGGTGCAGATCATCAGGGGGCTGTTCGACGAGATCGTGCGGCGCATGGTCGCGATCGGAGGGGCCATCCATCCGCGCGAGGTGCGGGCCGGCACTTCGTTTGCGGCCTGGCACGTGCCCGGTCACGACCACTGCACGCCGTTCGAGCCAGAGGCGCTCAAGTTCGTGCTGGACGACCTCTGCCGCGAGGCTGGAGTGAAGGTGCTGTACCATGCCACGTTCACGGCGCCGGTGATGGAAGGCGACCGTATCGCTGGCGTGGACGTGTTCACCAAGGCGGGTCCGCGGCGGATCCTGGCGAAGATGGTAGTCGACGCGACGGGCGACGGCGACGTGGCGTTCCGCGCGGGCGTGCCGTGCGAGCTGGGCGATCCAGCGCGAGGCGGCGCGATGCAGCCTGCCACGATGTTCTTTCGCATCGGCAACCTGCCTGAAGAGGCCGTGGAGGCCGTCAGGAGGCAATACCCCAAGGACGTCCTTTGCTTCAAGACGCTTCTCAAGAAGGCGAAGGCGGACGGCAAGTGGCACATCCCGCGTCCCCACATCAACATATACCGCAGCGTGAAGCCGGACGAGTGGTTCGTGAACGTGTCGCGCCTCAACGGCGTGAACGCGGTCGATCCACAGAGCCTTTCCGACGCGGAGGAGGCCGGCCGGCGGCAGGTGCGCGAGATCATGGCGTTCTTCCGCGAGTACGTGCCGGGCGCGCAGGACGTGCGGCTGCTCTGCACGGCGTCCACGATCGGCATCCGCGAATCGCGCCACGTGGCGGGCGAGTACAGGCTGGACAAGGACGACGTCATCTCGGGCAGGGTGCCGTCCGACAGCGTGTTCCTCTGCTCAAGCTCCATCGACCTGCATGGCGGGAAGGGGGCGTCCGGGACGCTATACCTCACCATCAAGGACGGCAACTGGTACGGAGTGCCTTACCGTTGCCTCGTTCCGAAGAAGGTCGACAACCTGCTGGTGGCGGGGCGGTGCGTCTCCGCGTCGTCCGTGGCGGCGGCGGCGATCCGCGTGATGCCGCCGTGCATGGCGATGGGCGAGGCCGCCGGTACGGCGGCGGCGCTCGCGCTCAGGGAGAACGTCTCGCCGCGCGCCCTTGACGCCGCCGCGCTCGTCTCTCGCCTCCGCGCGCAGGGAGTGTTCCTGGGCTGACCGCCCCGCGCATTCGCCGCTTGCCCCAGAAGGGCGGCTATGGTAGAATTGCATGGAATTTCCCGAGGCTTTCGCTTCGGGAGCACCGTTAAACGCAAGAAGGAAGTCGAAGATGAAGAAACTGCTGTTGACGGCCGCCATCGTCGCGACCGGTTTTGCTTTCGCGGAAGACGCCGCGAAGAACACTTCAGCCGAGGCTGAAGTCCAGGTTGAAGAGAAAGACGATCCTCTGTTCTGGGGATTCGGCAACTACGGCATGTATTCCGGATACCAGCTCTACGGGTCGCTTCTCAACTCCGAGCCGACGCTGCAGGGCTACGTGGAAGGAAACATCAACATGAGCGTGAGGGGCTGGGACCTCGGCTACGTCGGTATCGGCACCTGGTGCAACACGGACCTCACCGACAAGCGTCGCCGCAGCTACGGCAAGGCGTTCAACGAATGGGATCCAAACGTCCACTACGGCAAGACGTTCTGGTTCGACGACAACAACAAGTGGGGACTCGACTACCGCACGTCCTTCATCTGGTACTACTACCCCCACCGCCGCCACAACCACATGTGGGGCTCCACGGCCACGACGATGGACTGGAACCACAGCTTCGCGCTCCTCAACCCGTTCGTGGTGCCGTTCCTGGACTGGGTGCACGAGTACCACGAGAACAACGCCGACCTCCTCCAGTTCGGACTGAAGCGCGCATGCAACGTCATGGACAGCCTCACGCTCACGCCGTCCGTCACGTTCGTCTACCGCGACCATCGCTACAACTGGTGCTTCCCGACGGCCGGCTTCACCGAGTTCCACAACGGCGGCATGGCCACCATGAAGTTCATGCTCGAGGCGAACTACAAGATCAACGACTACTTCGGCCTCTTCGCCAAGGTGGCGTACTGCTCTGTCATCGACAAGGACCTGCGCGACGCCGCGGACCACGGCAGCGGCGCCGACTACGGCAAGTACAAGGACTTCGCCTGGGGCGGGTTCGGCGTCACGTTCAACTTCTAAGGAGACTGCAATGACGACTGTCCTCCACCACCCGCTAGTCGACCATCGCATGGCGTACATGCGCGACGTCGCCACCCAGCCCAAGCTGTTCCGCGAACTTGTGTCCGAAATCACCACCTTCCTCGCCTACGAGGCGCTGAGGGACGTGAAGACCGCAGAGGTGACGGTGCAGACGCCGCTCGCGAAGACGGTCGGGCGAAAGGTGGCGGAGGACATCGTTCTCGTGCCGATCCTCCGGGCCGGCATGGGCATGCTCGACGCCATGCTGCGCGTGCTCCCCTACGCCAAGGTGGGCGTGCTCGGCATGCAGCGCAACGAGGAGACCGCCGAGCCGGTTCCGTACTACGCCAAGGTGCCGCCCGCCAAGGGCGACGAGCTGGCCATCACGATCGACCCGATGTTCGCCACTGGCGGCAGCGCGGTGGACGCGGTCTCGCAGCTCAAGAAGCTCGGATACAGGAGGATCATCTTCCTGAATCTCGTCTCCGCCCCCGAGGGCATCGCGAACTTCGAGAAGCATCATCCCGACGTGCCGGTGTACACCGCCGCGAAGGACGACCATCTCAACTCGCATTTCTACATCGTGCCGGGGCTTGGAGACGCAGGCGACCGCATTTTCGGAACGCTGTGAAGGCACAAGGAGCATGACTATGAAGAAGCTGGTTCAGGTTTTTGCGGCGATGGCCGCCATGTCGGCGGCCTCGGCTGAGTTCGACCTCGCTGGGACATGGACGCTGGTCCAGGCGGACAAGCCGTCGGTGACGTGCCCGGTGGCTGTGCCCGGCGGCATCTACACCGCGCTCTACGATGCGAAGCTCATACCTGATCCGTACTTCGCGCAGAACGAGAAGCTCACGCAGTGGCCCAGCCGGGCCGACTGGATCTTCTCGCGATCGTTCACGCTCCCTGACGGCTTCGCCGCAGCGAAGGCGGTGACGCTGCGCCTGGAGGACGTGGACTGCTTCGCGACCGTGAAGGTGAACGGCCACGAGGTGGGCAAGACGTCGAACCGCTTCCAGCGGTACGACTTCGACGTGAAGCCGTTCCTGAAGGCCGGCGCGAACACGATCGAGGCGCTGTTCGAGTCGACCGAGCGCATCTCGTACGCGGAGACGAACCGCTACGACCGCGCGTACCATATCTGCAACGCGACAGTGAAGAAGATCAATCTTGTCCGCACTGTCCAGTGCCACGGCGGCTGGGACTGGGGCATCACGCAGATGGACACGGGCTTCATGGGAACGGTGAAGCTGATCTCCGCGGACACGGCTCGGATCGACTACGTGTACACCACGCAGGACTTCGCGAGGGACTGGTCGTCCGCCGCCGTCACCGTGACCGTGGAAGCGACGTCGCCGGCGGGCGGCGAGACGGAGCTGTCGGTTGCGCTGGGCGACGTGGCGAAGAGCGAGCGGGTGACGCTCAAGCCGGGCGCGAACAAGGTTGCGCTGACGCTCGACGTGAAGAAGCCGAAGCTCTGGTGGCCTGCGGGGTACGGCGAACAGCCGCTCTATCGGCTTTCCGTGAAGCTGGGAGATGCGGCGGCGGCGAAGAGGATCGGCCTTCGCAAGGCGGAGGTGTACAACGAGGAGGACAAGGAGCCTGACCCGGCTACGGGAAAGAAGGGGAAGCCGATGGTCGTGGTGATCAACGGGCGCCGGATCTTCTGCAAGGGCGCGGACTGGATTCCGTGCGACGCGTTCGAGAACCGCCAGACGACGGCGCGCTACCGCGACCTGCTTGGTTCGGCGGTGGCGGCGAACATGAACATGCTGCGCGTGTGGGGCGGCGGGCAGTTCGAGCATCCTGCGTTCTACGAGCTGTGCGACGAGATGGGAATCCTCATCTGGCACGACTTCATGTTCTCCTGCGCCACGTATCCCGGCGACGAGTGTTTCCTTGAGGGCGTCCGCAAGGAGCTCGCCCACCAGCTGCGCAACCTGCGCGACTACGCCTCCATCGCGCTCTGGTGCGGCGACAACGAGTGCATCGGCGCTGCGAAATGGTTCGACAGGGACGAGAAGGTGCGCGCGCAGAACATCCAGCTGTGCGTGGCGCGCGCGAAGGAGCTGGAGAAGCTCTGCGCCACGTACGACCCCACGCGCTGCTTCTGGCCCAGCTCGCCGTGCCTCGGTCCTGGCAACTACGGCGACGGCTGGAAGGACGACTCTTCCGGCGACATGCACTTCTGGCAGGTGTGGTTCAGCGACAAGACGTTCTCGCACTACTTCACCGTGCGGCCGCGCTTCTGCAGCGAATTCGGGTTCCAGAGCTATCCGACGAAGGAGGAGGCGCTCACGTTCGTGACGCCCGACCAGCTCAATCCCACGGCGCCCGACTTCTTCTACCATCAGAAGTGCCCCAACGGCAACAAGTACATCATTCAGATGATCCTGCGGTACTTCCGCTTCCCGGAGGGCGTGGACGCAGTGCTCTACCTCTCGCAGGTGCAGCAGGCTATGGCCATCCGCACCGCGGTGGAGGCGTGGCGCCACCTGCAGCCGCGCTGCATGGGCGTCATCTACTGGCAGCTCAACAACAACTGGCCGGTGGCCAGCTGGAGCTCGCTCGACTACTCCGGCAAGTGGAAGCAGCTCCACTACAACATGAAGCGCGCCTACGCCCCTGTGGCTATCAGCGCCGCGCCCAAGTGGGGCGACCCGTCCACGATAGAGGTGTGGGCGGTGAACGACCACGATGCTCCCTTCGAGGGAACGGCCACGCTCGACCTCTGGTCGTTCTGCGGCAAGAGAACGCCATTCTCGACGCCCACCGTGCGCATCGCCCCGCGCTCCGCCGTCAAGGTGGGGACATATCCGCTCTCCGGGTTCGGCGACGACGCGGCGCGCAGGAAATCGTTCCTCCGCATGCGCCTGGACGGCCGCGTGGGAGGGTCGCAGTTTACTGCGACCGCAGGGGGCCGTACGGGAGGGTCGCAGTTTACTGCGACCGCAGCGGACGCAATGAATTGCGTCCCTCCCGTCTCGGTTTCGAACGAATGGCTGTTCGACTTCTTCAAGAACCACGACCTCGCGAAGACGGACGTGAAGGCGACGTTCGCCGAGAAGGACGGCAAGTTCCTGGTGACGCTCTCCGCCGACAAGCCGGCGTTCTTCGTGTGGGCGAACGTCTGGCGGACGCGCGGCGAGTTCGACGACAACTCCTTCACGCTCTACCCGGGCGAGCCTCGCACGATCACGTTCTCGCCGAAAGTTCCTGGCCTCACTCTCGACGCCTTCAAGAAGGCCTTTTCCGTGACGCACCTCCGCGAGACGTACCGGTGAGAACCAGGTTGTAGACTTTCATGTCGCGCAAGGAAAAGGAGAGCAAGGGCTACGGGTTCGGGACGTTTGCCGGCGTCTTCACGCCGAGCATACTCACGATCATCGGCGTGGTCATGTACCTGCGCTTCGGGTGGATGCTCGGCAACGTGGGCCTTACCACGTCGCTCATCATAGTCACGGCGGCCAGCTCCATCACGTTCCTCACCGGACTCTCCATCTCCTCTCTCGCCACCAACATGCGGATGAAGGGCGGCGGGGCGTACTTCATGCTCTCGCGCTCGTTCGGCCTTGAGGCCGGCGCGGCCATAGGCATCCCGCTCGCGCTCGCGCAGGCGGTGAGCATCTCGTTCTACGTGGCAGGCTTCGCCGAGGCGCTGGTCGAATCTGGCCTGCCGATGGTGGGGACGTGGGATCCGCGGCTGGTAGGCCTCGTGACTCTCGCCCTGCTGGCGATCCTCGCCACGGTCTCCGCCGATGCCGCGCTCAAGGCGCAGTTCTTCATCATGGGGGCGATAGCGCTATCGCTCGTCTCCTTCTTCGCCGGCGGAACGCCGCAGGGAATGACTGCGCCCGCCAGCGTGCCGCCAGCGCTCGACTTCTGGACCGTGTTCGCCGTCTTCTTCCCGGCCGTGACAGGCATCCTTTCCGGCGTGGGCATGTCGGGCGACCTGAAAAACCCAAGCCGATCCATCCCCATAGGTACAATCGCCGCCGTCCTGACCGGGTGGGTCGTGTACATGTCGGTGCCGATCGTCCTCAGCTGGTTCGTGTCCGACGCGGCAATCCTGCGCACGGACACTATGGTGATGCAGAAGTGCGCCCGCTGGCCGTTTCTGATCCTGCTGGGCGTGTGGGCGGCTACGCTTTCGAGCGCGTTGGGCGGTCTCCTCTGCGCGCCCCGCGTGGTCCAGGCCCTCGCACAGGACCGCCTGATGCCGGGCTTCCTCGGGCGCGGATACGGGAACAACAAGGATCCGCGCATCGCCTCGGCGATCTGCTTCCTGATCGCCGGCGCAGGTCTCTGGTTCGGCGACATCAACGCGCTCGCGCCGATCCTCACGATGTTCAACCTCACGACGTACGGGCTCTTGAACCTGTCTGCCGGTCTTGAGGAACTGATGGGCAACCCGTCTTGGAGGCCAACCTTCCGAGTGCGGCCGTTCCTGTCGTTCGCCGGTTTCGCCGGATGCTTCGCGGTGATGTTCATGATCAGCCCCGGCTGGACGTTCTGCGCCTTCGTGGCAGTAGGATTCATCTACTGGCTCGTGAAGCGGCGCGCCCTGCGTGCGCGGTGGGGCGACATGCGCACCGGTATCCTGATGTACACGGTGCAGGTGGCCCTGCGGCTTTTGGGCAAGCGGCAGCTTGACGAGCGCAACTGGCGTCCCAACCTGCTCGTCCTCGCGAGCGTGCCGCTAGACCGTCCGCACCTGCTCTCCCTTGCCGCCGCGGTCTCCGGCGGCCGGAGCTTCGTGACGCTGGCGACGGTGGTTCCCGAGGCGGCGGACGACGTCTCGCACGCGACGGCGCTGCGCGATTCGATCCGCCGCCACCTGAACAAGGTCAGGCTTGAGGCGCAGATACGCATCTATCCTTCGGGCGACACTTGGTCCGGGCTGCGCGAGCTGGTGCGCGCCTACGGCTTCGGGCCGCTCACGCCCAACACCGTACTGATCGGCACGCCCGCGCGCTCGGAGGACAACCGTCCGTTTGGCGGTCTCCTGCACACGCTCGCCCGCTGCCAGCGCAACATCGTGCTGCTCAGCGAGGGACAGCGCCAGTCGCCGCCGCAGGTGACGCGGCACGACTTCTCCGCGCCTGCCGGACAGCGGATCGACATCTGGTGGCGCGGCCAGACAGACAACGGCGCCTTCATGCTGGCGCTTGCCTGCCTGGTGCTTCGGGCCGACGCGTGGCATTCTGCGACGCTGCGGATCTGCAACATCGCCGAATCCGGCGTAGACGTCGAGGAGGCGCGCCGCGTGCTCTCCGAGTTCGTGGAGAAGGCGCGTGTCACTGCCGAGGTCCTGGTGTTGGATCCGGACAGCGGCAAGCCGTTCAACGAGCGGATCTGCGAGGTGTCGGGCGATGCCGACCTTACGTTCGTCGGAATGCGCGGTCCCGGCCAGGAGGAGACGTCCGAGTCTTATGCCGACTACGTGCAGTCCCTCACGTCGGGACTTTCGTCGCTCCCGCTCGCCGTCTTCGCGCTTGCAGGAGAGGCCGTGGAGTTCCGCCGCATCTTCCGCGAGTAGGCGAAAGCGCTACTTCTTGCTGTCGTTCCGTACCGTGACGTCCTTGAACGCGCCGTTCGAGTAGGCGTGGAAGTCGATGCGGATCCGCGGCGGGTTGTTCACCGGGTCCTTGCGCCAGCCCTGCATGTTCCCGCCGAGGGCCTTGACCACGAAGAACACGGGCGTGTCGCATTTGGAGACGGACTTCGGCACGAGGTCGAATCCCTCTGCACAGTACAGCGTCACCTTGGAGTTTGTCTTGAGATCTTTCGCGACGCGCGACGTGCCGCCGTAGTTGCCGAGGAAGAGGTCCTTGCCATCTGATGCCATCGTCTGCACGCCGAAGTAGATCTGGTAGCCGAGGTCGAGGTCGACGTTGCCGAGATCGGCCAGGTCTTTCGTCAGGCGCTTGATGCAGCATCCGTCGTGCCTGTTGTGTCCCCACTTGTCGACGCCGACGAACACCGTGTCGCCGATGACGGCGATGCCGTCGAGCGCCTCGTCGAACCACGCCTCGCGCAGGACATTCAGGTCTTCGTCCCAGACGCGCACGAGTCCCTGCTTCCCGTTCTTGCGCTTCGCTTTTTCCCGAATGACGAAGGCGCCGTATATCTTGCCGTCCGCGTACGCGGAGTCGCCGAGGTGGGCCGGCGCCTCGATGCTTTTGACGAGCTTGCCGTCCCAGCCGACCTTGAGGATGCCGAGCTGGTGCGACAGGTAGATCGCCTTTTCGGAGCAGCAGGCCCCTTGGATGTGTCCGGCCTTGATCAGGCAGTCGAGCTCATGCGGGACGGTGTAGACGGCCGGGATACGGACGTCGTCAGCGGCCCGGATCGCCAATGCACAGAATGTTGCGGCAACGCACAGGGCGGGCGCGAACATGCGAGGTGAAAGGATTGTGTTGTTTTTCATGCCGATAGTATACCATATCAGGCGCGGGCTATTCGACGCGTTGCGGGCAGGTGAGGCCTACGTCCTCGGGGGCGTAGTTGACCGGCCAGCCTTCCGCCGGCTTGCGGCCGAACGCCTCGCGCACCGACTCCAGGATGCCGAAGCCCTGCGCGTGGTTCGGATAGCCGAGCGATCCCTCGCCCCATTCGTCGAGCGGACCCAGCAGGAACGTCCGCACGCCCGACTCGTCCCCGAACTTTCGCGCCTCGCGGCAGATCCGCGCGAAGTCGTCCACGTTGTACCCGCGGATTTCCAGGACACGCTCGCCGCGCCAGGGACGGTCGTCGTAGCCCGTCGAGATCGACGGCCAGAAGGGGAGCGCGCCGTTCTTCAGGAGCGCGCGCCAGTGCGGGGGCGACATGTCGGCCAGGTTCTTGAACGTGCGTTGGCGCGAGTCGAACTCCGCGCTGCCGGGGATGCCGCCGCGGAAGCCGTACACGGTCGTGACGTCGAACCCGTAGTCGGCGAACTGCTTGAGGAACGCCGGATCCTCGTAGTCCATCCCCATGCCCCGCATCGCCACGAAGTACACGCCGGGGAAGCCGTACGAGCGCGCGATCTCCCGCGTCCGCTCCAGAAGCCGCTTCGCCCCGCCCTCGTTCCTGGTGCGCTGCTCCATGCCGGCCGGACCGCAGATCGCCACCACGGGCTTGCCGTCGATCCGGTGGTACTGGACGTCGTCAAAGCAGTTCGTGCACCAGTAGTGCGCCAGCTTCTCCTGGTCCGCGAGCGAGTTGTAGCCGTTGTCCCACATCACGTGCCA
>CACWSW010000088.1 GCA_902763655.1 uncultured bacterium | reverse complement strand
GGGAGGGTCGCAGCTTGCTGCGACCGCCATACCGCACCCCGCCAACCGACGCGCGGGCTTCCCCGGCCGCCGTTCGAGCAGCATCCACTCGGCGGCGCCCTCGCCGCCTGCGGTCGCAGCAAGCTGCGACCCTCCCGTGTTCGCACGCCCCGTACATTCCGCGGGAGGGTCGCGCTCCTGCGCGACCGCATCCACCTCTCGCACGATCCTGAGCGGAATGAAACGCCAGAAGATGCCCTGACCGAACCCCTCGCCCAACGCGCGGGGAATCGCGCACAGCTCGCCCGCCACGCGCATCGTCTTGTAGCGCGGATACACGCCGTCCTGCTCGGGCACGATCACCGTCGGCTCGGATCCGGCGCGCCCGGCCATCACAGGCGTATGCGACTGGGAGAAGCCCAGGCCGATGTCGACCGCGCGGGCGGGATTGAAATGGTCTCCGTGGCCGCCACGTCCCTTCGCGCTTGAATCGCGCCAGTAACGAAAATCATCGCGCGCGAGCGTCACGCGCGCCCACTCCGTGCCGATCGGCGCCGTCGCGATCCAGCGGCTGCCGTCCGACTCCACGAACTCCACCGAGAGCACCGTGTTCGTCTCGTCCGCCTTCGCGGTGAAGGAAAACATCGTCTCGCCGTCGCCGAAGAAGCGCATACCGCGCCGGGAGTGGAACACGTCCCAGCCCATGAGCGGCACGGTCGAAAGATGGAAGTCGTCCCCTTCCCGCCGGAAGAAGCTGCCTTCTGGTGCGCGCCCGTTGTGTACCCGATGCCAGGCGCGTTCGTCGAAGCCGTCGGAAAGGCACGGCGGACGAAAGCCGATTGGCGCGCGGGCAAGTTCAGCCTCAACCATCTCGCGCGTGTACCAGCGTCCTTCGCGGCGGAACACTTCCTTGTCGAGCATCGGACCGCCCGTGAACACGGCGGGGCCGCCAGCCTGGACGAACGAGAGCGCCGATGCGGCGACGGAACGAGGGATGGCCTCGCATGACGGCACGACGAGCGCGGCATGGCGGTCGCAGGAAAGTTTCGCCATGCCGGCGACATCGAGCGTCTCCACCTTGAACCCGCGTGACTCCAACGCGGTGACGATGGCGCGGTTCGATTCGCGGTCCTGTCCGGGAACCGAGTCGTCGAACACCGCGACGAGCGATGATGCAAGCGCGCAATTCAGCAACCTGAGAAGAACGCCGCTTGCCAGAACAAGCTTCAGCCTATGATTGTTTTCCATGCGCAGCAGTATACCACAACTGCGCGTCACCGAGGCTTAACAAGCAGCCAGCTGCGGGCGGGGATGGTGCCAGAGGATTTGACGTCGGGTGAGTCGAGGTTGTAGTTCTGTTCCGTTCGCGACCAGTTCACGAGCACCGCAGCCGTACGCCCACCCTTCGAGCGCCACACGGAATGAAACACTGTCGGCAGAGCGTCCTTCACGGCCTCCTTCACCTCTTCCGGTTTCGTGTAGGAGCCGCGCCGGAGGAAGGCGACGCGCTGCGCGGGGCACGTGAGCGTGCCCGGCGCGCGCATCTCGCCGTCGAAGAGCAGGTCGCGATTGTCGAAGTAGAAGCGGGCCGTGTCCTTCATGAACGCGTAGTCGGCGGTGAAGCGCGGCGACGTGGCGTGCTCTAGGAGGAACTTGTGTACGGTCGGCTGCTGTCCCCAAGCGACGCCGCGCGCGAACTCCACCGCGAACTGGTCGGGGTACTTCTTCTCCCATTCCGTCGTCTCCACGCCGTACGGGCTCGCGCCCCAGCGCTCGTCCCACGGCGGCTGGTCGTCGATCGTCGCATACGAGCCGAATAGCACGACCGCGTCGTGGTAGACGGCCTGGAACGCGGGCACGAGCTCGTGCCGGACGCCGAAACGCTCGGCGCTGGAATGGACGAAGATGAACGACTCGAAGAGATCGAGATACGCCTCGCCTTGTTCCTCCGTGGAGAGGTAGAAGCCAGGATTGTCGGCACGCACCTTCTCCACGTACGCGCGGTAGCCGTCCACCATGTGCCGCCCGCCCCCTTTGGGATGGCGATGGCGGGGATTGTAGCAGCAGCCGTGCGCGGCGTGGCCGATCATGTCCATGTACACGCCGTCCATGCCCGTTGCGCGGATCGTGCGCTCGAGCATGCGCATGCGTTCCTGGAACTGCGGCGCCTCGCCACAGCTCCACGCCTGGTGCTGCTTCGTGTATGGGTTGAACATGGTGCTCTTCACCTTGCCGTCGCGCAGCACGATCGCGCAGTCCTCACCGCCTTCTGCCCACTGCGCGTCGTCGCAGTCCCAGAGCATGCCGTTCGTGTAGGGCTGCACGTAGCCGCCGGCAGCGTGGATGCGGGCGATGCCGTTCGTGAATGAGTGGATCGGCTCGCGCGGCGGCCAGAAGTTGGGATAGTAGGTATCGTAGGGGACACCGTGCCACCAGTACCAGTCGAGCGCCACCTTGAGGCCCGTGTCCTCCATGAACTTGAGCGCCGGAGGCACCGTAACCTCGCTCCGCCCGCGGTTCCACATCCACATCGAGACGTCCCGCAGCTTCGCGAAGTCGCGCGCGGCGGCCTTCTTGTACCAGTCCTGGGCGTGCACCCAGTCGCGGTGGATCGCCGTCGCCTCGAACCAGCCGCCGCGGAATTCGGCCGTGACGGACGGATACGGTACGCGGGCTCTTGAGCACGCACGTGTCCGGCTTCGCGCCCTTCGTGATCTCGAAGCGCGTGGAGTAGAGGCGGGCGTCGCCGCGCTGGTCGAGGTAGAACGACCGGCCGTCCTCGCCGAGCGCGGCGATCAGGTGCGGCGCGCCGAAGCCAGGACCCTGATGCGCGACGACCCGACCCGGCGACGTCGTTTTCCACGCCGGCGACACAACCATGCCGCAGATGCGCGGGATGAAGACCTTCGTGCGGTCCGTCCGCGGCACGGCCCACTGCGGGAACGCCACCTCCTCCACGAACCACTCCGTCTCGTTCCCCTCGTAGGCAACGCTCCACTCCGTAGCAAGGACGCCCCCGTCCTTGCCCTTGCCGACAGCGGCCTGCTTGCGCGTCGCCGTCACCGTGAACGTATCGCCGAGCAGCGGATGACCGCGCCACACTAGCCTGTCCGCCTCCTCGCGGAAGCTCTTCATCTCGTCGGACGTGATGGTCTTCTGCGGCTGCGCGGTGGACTTCGCCACCTTCATCGAGAATGAGATGTCTCCTGCTTGCGCAGCCAGCGCGACCAACGCCGCAGCAAGCGAGATCGAGAATCGGGAAGAATGACTTGCCATGACCTAGCTCGCCGTCAGAATGAAACGGTCGGATCGAACGGGAAGCGGCCGAACTTCGCGCCGTAGATCGCGAGCCCGCGCCCTTCCGACTCGAGGCGGATCGTCAGCTTGCCGTCCTTGCCCTGCGCGAGGGCGTCGGCAGGGATCGCCGCCTCCACGAGATATCCGTAGCTGCCCGCCTCCTGCAGCGTGTCGTTGCGCTGCTGCGAGAACCAGGAGAGGATGCCGCGATGGTCGGCAGGATCGTCCGGCAGCTCCACGGACTTCACGAACACGCCGTTCGCGTACACCTTCACGGTCCCGTTCCACTTCTCTGCGCACGTCATCGGGTAGGAGTTGGGGTTCTTCGAGCGGTCGGCGAAGCCGCCGCCCAGCATGCAGTCGAGGTCGCGCACGCCCTTGTCGATGTCCTTCGAGTCCTTCGCGTTCAGGCGCTTTGCGGAGACCTCCGCGCGGAACGTCACCTGCTTGTCCGCCGGAACGCCAGGGAACTCGTATTCGAAGAAGCCCTTTCCGGCGCCGTCGGCCTTGAGTCCGTCAAGCACGTTCCACTGTTTCTGCGACCACTCCGCCTTAGCGAACGCCGAAGGCGGCAGCGACACGGCGTTCGTCGGCCGCAATCCGCGCGTCACGAAGCACGCGAAGTTCCGCGCCACCTCCTCGTCGCCGTCGGAAAGCGTAAAGCACACCGCGCCGCACGCCGTCTCGTATGGCAGCTTCACCGGCACGTCGGCGAGGCGGCCGTACTGCCACGACGCCACCTTGAACTCGCCTGCCGCAACGCGCTCGCCCTCCACCATGCGCCCTGCCGCGTTCCAGTACCGCACGCGGTAGGAGAGGGCCAGCCGCTTGCCGGAGAAGCGTCCGGTCGTGAGCGAGATGTCGACGGGCATCGTCCACGTCTCGCCCGCCACGAACTCGCGGCACAACTCCGCGTCGAGCGGGAGGAACGCGTCGGCGTGCCAGTCCTTCAGCGACGAGCCGGGGAACAGCTCCTCGATGCCGGTGAACTTCGGCGAGCGGTCGTAGCGCACGTAGCCGTTCCACTCGTTGATTACGTCGTGGTGCTCGGTGTAGAGCCATCCGCCGCACTGCAGGCGGCGGCGGAACGCGTTCATCATCATGTGGTAGTCCCAGCTCCAGTCGCAGTCTCCCGTCGAGCCCTTGTAGCCCCACACGTTGCCGCACTCGCTGTTGAGCATCGGCTCGCTGCCCTGCACGAAGCCGCCGACGTAGTTCCCCGTCGAGCCGGGATACGTCATCTTGCAGTACTCCTCGACGGTGCTCTCCCACTTGTAGCCCGGCCTGTAGGCGTGCCACGTGTTGATGTCAGTGATCACGTGGTCGTGGTTGCACGGCGAGTTGTCCTCCACGAGGCGCGTCGGGTCGAGCGCCTTGGCCTTCGCGTATGCGTTCGCCACGCGGCGGCGCACCCAGGGCGCATAGCGCTTCGCGCGGTCGCGGCCCCAGTTCTGTCCGTCGGCGAAGAGCCCCCACGTCTCGTTGAAGAGCACCCACGAGAACACGGAGGGGTGGTTGAAGTCGCGCTTGACCATGTCCTCGAAGCACGCCCAGTGCTCGGCGAACATCGCCTCGCTCGCGGGACCCCACGCGCACGGCACGTCGGCCATGATCAGCAGGCCGAGGCGGTCCGCCCAGTACAGCTTGCGCGGCACCTCCACCTTGATGTGGACGCGGTTTCCGGAGAGCGCCAGGTTCTTTGAGATGAGGATCTCGTTCCGCATGAACTCGTCGGACGGGAACGTGTAGAAGCCGTCCGGATGGTAGCTCTGGTCGAGAGTCAGCTGCAGGTAGATCGGCTTGCCGTTGAGCGTCACGTACGGATGGTCCGTGCCGGGCAGCTTGCCGACCCCGACCTTGCGCATGCCGAAGTACGTGGACACCGCGTCCTCGCTCCCTTCGCCCTTCAGCGTTGCGCGCACCTCGTAGAGGTAGGGGTTCGAGAGATCCCACAGCTTGACGTTGCGGAGCGGGATCTTGATCTTGACGGACTGCTTTCCCGGAGGGAATGACGCAAGCGCCGGGTTCGCGCGGTCATCCTCCTTGAACGCCAGCTCGAACTCGAGCGGCTTCCGCGCAGGCTCGCCCAGCGTGATCGTGGCGTGAACCGCGCCGTTCTCGATATCCGGGGTGAAATGCACCGACTCGAGGTACTCCCCTCCGCGCGCCTCGAGGTAGACGGTCTGCCACACGCCGCGCGCGTTGCCGTACGCCTGCTTGCCGTAGAGCCGCCAGCTGCCGCGGGCGGGCACGTTGCCCTCGTCCCACGCGCGGAGCGTGAGCTTCTGCGGCTCGCCCCACTTCACCAGCTCGGTCAGCTCGAACTCGAACGGCGTGTAGCCGCCGGAGTGCGAGCCGAGCTTCTGCCCGTCGAGCCAGCCGGTCGTGTCGTGGTCCGAGGCGCCGACGACGAGGAACACGCGCTTGCCCTTCCACCCGGCAGGGATGGTGACGTCGCGCCGGTACCAGCCGATGTCGGCCTCGTCCTTCACGCCCGAGAGCTTGCTGCCCCACGGGAACGGCACGAGGATGCTCTGCGCGAAGCGGTCGTCCTTGGCGGCGAACCACTTGTCCTTCAGTCCGGTGTCCTTCGCGTCGAACGCGAACTTCCAGCTGCCGTTCAGGTTGATCCACTCGGCGCGCGCCCAGTCGGGACGCGGATGTTCCGGAAGCGGAATTTCCTCCGCTGCGAGCGCAAGGGTGCCGCATGCGGCAAGCGCGAGAATCCATCTTGAAGACATGTTCTGTTCCTTTCCTTTTGTTTGAGATGTTGACCTATCTAAGACCCGTCTGGCGCAGAAGCGCGTCGATCGTAGGCGCGCGGCCGCGGAAGCGCCGAAACACCTCCATCGGGTCCACGCTGCCGCCAAGCGCGAGGAACGTGTCGCGGTACTGCCGCCCGATGCGGCGCACCGCCGCCTCGTCATCCAGTCCCGCCTCCTCGAAAGCGCCGAACACGTCCGCGCTCATCACCTCGCTCCACTTGTAGCCGTAGTATCCGGCGGCGTACCCGCCGGCGAAGATGTGCGTGAAGGCGTTGAGGAACCGGTCTTCAGGAACAGTCGTGCCCGGCGTGAAGTCCTGGAAGATGCGGTCCTTGAGGGCATTGGGATCGGCAGGCGGAGAGACGTGCAGGCGCATGTCAAGGGTCGCGAAGGCTAGCTGGCGCATGGACGCCGTGGCGGCGCGGTAGTTCTTAGCCGCGCGCACGCGCTCGAGAAGCTCCGCAGGGATCGCCTCGTTCGTCTCGACGTGGCGCGCGAAGCTCTTGACGGTCGCCACGTCCAGGCACCAGTTCTCCATGAACTGCGATGCCACCTCCACGGCGTCCCACTCGACGAGGTTGATGCCGGAAGCGCCCGCGTCGTCCACCTTCGTGAGCATGTGCTGGAGCGCGTGGCCGAACTCGTGGAAGAGCGTCTCCACCTCCGAGAAGCGCATGAGGGCGCGCCCCTCGGCGTCTGGCAAGGCCTGGTTGCAGCATACGACCGCAAGCGGCTTCGTCACGGTGCCGTCCGGATTCAGCTCGCGAGAGCGGAACTCGTTCATCCACGCTCCGCCGGACTTCGTCTCGGGCCGCGAGTACGGGTCGAAGTAGAAGTGCGCCACCGGAGCATGGGACTCGTCGTACACCCTGAAGAAGCGCACGTCCTTGTGCCACACGGGCGCCGTCCAGTCCGCAGGCTCGATGGCGATTCCGAAGAGCCGCTCGGCAAGCTTGAACAGCCCGTTCAGCACCACGGGCATGTTGAAGTACTGCGAAAGCTCTTCCTCGGAGTAGGAGTACATCTTCTCGCGCCGGCGCTCGGCCCAGAACGCCCGGTCCCACGGCTGGAGCGTCCCTGCGAACCCCTCTGCGGCGGCGAACTTGGAAAGCTCCGTCTCCTCGCGCTCCGCCACCGGCTTGGAGGCCTCTGCCAGGTCGGCGATCATCTTGTCCACGGCGGCGACGGACGGCGCGCACTTCTCGGCGAGCGACAGGTCGGCGTAGCTCGCGAACCCGAGCAGGGCGGCCTGCTCCTTGCGCAGCGCGAGGATGCGGTCGATCCGCTCGGCGTTCTCCGGCGCGCGTGTCGCGCGGGCGCGCAGCAGCGCTTCGCGCACGGGCCTGTTGCGCGAATGCTTCATGAAAGGCATGTAGACTGCGTCCTCTATAGTCACCGTCCACGGACCCTTCTCAGGATCTTCCTTTCCTGCGAGCATCGCCTTCAGATGGGCAGGCAGTCCCTCAATCTCGGCCGGATTCGTCAGCACGAGCTTGAACGCCTTCGTCGCGTCGATCACGCTGTTGCGGAAGTCGTTCGAGAGCTGCGCCAGCTCGGCCTGCATCTCGTTGAACCGCTTCTGCTTCTCGGGCGGAAGCGCCACGCCGGCGAGTTCGGCGCTCCGCACCATCTTCGCAAGGATGCGCTTGCGCGCGGGCGTCTCCGCAGGGGTCTGCTTGGCGAGCTCGTAGAACTTCTTCGACTGGCCCACGCGCAGGGCGAACGTCACGATGTCTTGCTGGTACTTCTCCTGCACCTTGCGCCACGGCTCGGAGTTTGCCACGGACAGGAGATGCATGATGCAGCCCCACGCCTCCCAGAGCGGACGGGTGGAGAGGTCTAGCGCGCGCACGAAGCCGTCCCACGTCGGCGTGGCGCGTTCCTCGAGCGCGTCCACCGCCGCCTTTGCGTCTGCCAGCAGCCTAGGCATCGCCTCGTGGGCGGCCTCCGGCGTCATCGCAGGGAAATCGGGAAACTCGGCAACTGGATAGAACGCGTTCTTCATGTCAGGCAACCAGTCCGAGCGCGGCGAGTGTCTTGCGCATCTGCTCGCGGTTCGTGGCCGTCGTCTCGCATAGCGGCAGGCGGAACACCGCAGGGATGCGGCCCATGAGCGCCAGCGCCTCCTTCACCATCACGGGGTTGGTGTCGATGAAGAGGTCGTGGAAGAGCGGATAGTACCTCGCGTGGCGCTCCCTCGCCCCGGCCATGTCGCCGGCGAGCGCGAGACGCACGAAATCGCCCATCTCCTTCGGGATCACGTTCGACGCCACGGAGATGACGCCGCTCGCGCCCACGGATATCATCGGCAGCGTGAGCGAATCGTCGCCGGAGAGGACGGTGAGGTCGGGGCAGAGGTTGCGGATGGCGCTCACGCGGTCAACGCTTCCCGCCGCCTCCTTGATCGCCGTCACGTTGGGATGCTTCGCGAGGCGCGCCACCACGTCGAGCGGGATCTCCTTGCCGCTGCGGCCAGGCACGTTGTAAAGCACCACGGGCAGGCCGAGGTCGGCCACGGCGGCGAAATGGCGGTAGATGCCTTCGGGGTTCGGCTTGTTGTAGTAGGGCGTAACCTGCAGCGTCGCGTCCGCGCCGCCGGAGGAGATCGCGGCCTTCGTGAGGGAGATCGCCTCCGCAGTGGAGTTCGCGCCCGTGCCGGCGATGATCTTCACGCGGCCCGCGGCGTACTCGATCGTCTTCTCGATCACCTTGTGGTGCTCGTCGTGCGAGAGCGTGGGAGACTCCCCACTCGTCCCGACGGCGCAGATGCCCTCCACGCCGTTCTCGCACTGCCAGTCCACAAACGCCTTGAGCGCTCCGTAGTCCACCGCGCCGTCCTTGTCGAACGGCGTCACCATAGCCGTAATCGTGCCTTCGATCTTCATGCCTATCCTTCCTGAAACTGGATTTGATTATACCCCCAATCGCCGCACCTGTCAAAGTGCAGGCTAGCTCTTCTGGGCGATCCTGAGCCGAAGGACATTCGTCTCGCCGTCCCGCGAGTAGCTCACGTCGTCCATCATCCTCTTCACCATCAGCAGGCCGAGCCCGCCGATCGGACGCTCCTCCGCAGACAGGGTGATGTCGGGGTCGGCGTGCGTCAGCGGATTCCATGGCGTGCCGTCGTCGATGAAGGACAGGCGCCACGTGCCTTCCGGCGCGCCGTGCTCGAGGCGCACCCGGAGGTCGTGCGCTCCGGAGAACTTCATCACGTTCGACGCGATCTCGTCCAGGCACACCATGAGCTTCGTGGTGATGGCGAGCGGACAGCCCATGGTCTCCAGCGCACCCTCGAGGAACGCGACCAGGTCCGGCATCGCCGCCATGTCCGCAGGCACGGTCTTCTCCAGCACGCTCTCAGGCCTGGCGCCGGGATCTGTGTTCTGGCCGTCCATGTCAGGCGAGCGTCAGGATGTCGGAAAAGCCGGTGATGTCGAAGACCTCGCGCACCGCGGGGACCGCGTTCACAATCGTCAGCGAGCCGCCGGCCGCGCGCATTCCCTTCTGCGTGGCGAGCAGCACCCGCAGCCCTGCGGACGATATGTAGGCCACCTGGGCGAAGTCAAGCACGAGTTCAGATATCCCGTTGAGCAGGGGCTTGAGCTCCGACTCCAGCTGCGGGGCCGTTAGCGTGTCGATGCGCCCGTCGAGGGCGACCGTCAGGCGGTTTCCGTCTTGGTTCTTGGACGTTATCATTGTTTGGTTCCTTTCTCGAACTTGAAGATGTTTCTGTTGTATCCGATGGTGGTAAGGTTCATCCGCTTTGGCTGGAACTCCATCACCGAAGCGACCAGGTACGTGCGAAGGGACGTTATGCGCGCGTCTGAGTCCGTGATGTCGAACACCTCGCCGTCATCCCGGAGGATCAGCACGACCTCGTCGCCGTTGAGGTCAAGAGTCACCTCTGCGCGCAAATCGCGCGCGCCGTTGCGGTCCTTCACCGCCATGAAGACCTCCTCCACCATCAGCGACGCGCGCAGTACCGTGGCCTGCGGCGCGGATGCCGCCTTGAGGATTCTTGCCACCTCCTCCGAGGCGGCGGCGATTTCGCCCTCCGTGAGCCCGAGGTTCAGCACGTGGAGGTTCGCCTCCCTCTCGCGAGGGAGCAGGAGCGGAAACTGCCTGCGTCCGTACCGCACCAGCAGGAACAGGCAGAAAAGCAAGGCCGTGGCGACTGGCGCGGCTCCCAGCGCGGCCCAGACGCCGTTTATGCCGAAGAGCTGCCCGCAGACGGGAAACAGCGCGACCGGCACCACGAGGTTCGCGAGCACCGTCAGCGAGCAGGCCAGCCACTCGCGCTCTATGAACAGATAGTAGGAGTTGAACAGCAGCACGAGCGCCGTGCAAACGAGTCCCGAGGCAACTATGCGCACAGCCGTGCAGGATGCCGGAACGAGGTTCGGATCGTCGATGCCCAGAAGCCGCACCACGATCTGCGGGCAGCACATGAGGATCGCAAGGACCACGCCACCGAACAGGGTCGACACGCAGGTGGCGGCGCGCATCACCGTGCGCACGCCAAGCGTGTTCCCCTCGCCGCGATACACGCCAATGATCGGCTGCGCGGCGTTCGGCGTGCCGTTGAACGCCTCCGAGAAGCCGATCACGGCGATTACCACATTCAGCACCGGCAGGACCTCCGAGCCGAAACGGCTGATGACATATGCGTTCAGCAGCATGAACAGCAGGGCCCAGCACAGGCGTACGCTTGCGTCGCCGAACGAGCTCTTGCAGATGCGCAGCAAGTCCCTGAACGCGAAGTGCCTGACCAGCCGCAGCGTATGTCCGCGCCGGAGGAAATGGCAAGAGATGAACAGTATCGCCCCGATGTTTCCGACCGTCGAACCTAATGCGCACCCTGAAATGCCCATCGCCTTGCAGAGAACATACGAGACGACGCAGTTGCCAAAGAGCTGCACGATATACGCGCCGAAGCAGAGACGGACTCCGCCGTCGGCATAGACCGCGCTGGTCAGCATAACGGCAATCGGCTCCAGAAGGACGTTCGGCACAAACCAGTTCCAGTACGGCACAGCATAGCCGATCACGTCCTTGGACGCGCCGAACATGCCGAGGAACGCATCGCGGCCAACGACAAAGGCCGCCATGCCGACGACGCCGAACAGCGCCGCGCCGAACACCCCCTGCGAAAACAGCTCGGCTGCCCGATCGCGGTCGAAGCGACCTATCTCCGTGGAGAAGCATATTGCCGTGCCCGTGCCCAGGAGGCACGCGACGAACGAAACGAAGTTCATTGGCGACTGAAGCAGGTTAAGCCCTGCAAGCGCCGTCTCCCCCAGCAAGTTTCCGGCAATGACGCTGTCGGCGAATCCCATGAGGAATTCGATCAGCATGGAGAAGGTGGCAACCAGCAGGAAGCCCTTGAATTTTGCTACGCCAAAAGTCGTTTTCATCAGCACGAAAGACAATGGAGCCGGCAGAGGGATTCGAACCCCCGACCAGCGGTTTACAAAACCGCTGCGCTACCACTACGCTATACCGGCCGCGAAACGCATGTATTCTACCACAAAACGGCGGCGTTTCAAAGACCAGATTTTATGCTATACTGGAAGCCTGCACAACAACCAAGGACTAAGACATGAAGAAGATTCTGCTTGGAATGGCTCTGGCGGCGCTCGGATGCGGCTGCCTATCGGATTGCGCTACAGAATGCTGTGCCGCGAAAGCCGGCCCGCGCGTGAAGCATGTCGTGCTCGTGGGCGTGGACGGATTCGGCGCCCAGTGGATCCCCTGGGACAAGATGCCCAACCTCTGCAAGCTCCGCGCGGACGGCCTCTACGCCGTCGGCCGCAACAGCTACCCCACCTCCTCCGGCATCAACTGGTGCACGTGCATGAACGGCACCGTCGTTGAGGTCCACGGCTACCGCGAGTGGAACAGCAAGGCCCCGGACATCCCGCCGCCGCCCGCCGCCCTCGACGGCGGCAAGCTGCCCTGCATCTTCCACGAGATCAAGAAGCAGGATCCGTCCGCCTACACCGTCTCGCTATACAACTGGGACGGCATCGGATTCGTCCACAACACGAACGAGGTCGACTACGTGAGGTACTTCGCCACGGGTTCGCTTGAGCAGCGCGACGACGACACGATGGCGACCGCCATCAAGCTCCTCAAGGAGAAGCAGCCCAAGTTCACGTACATCTACCAGCACCTGCCCGACTGCTACGGCCACAAGTGCGGCTGGGGCACGCCCGAGTTCACCAACGCCTGCGTGAACGTGGACAAGAACCTCGGCAAGCTCGTGAAGTGCCTCGAGGACACCGGCCTGCGCGACGACACGCTGATCATGCTGGTGGCAGACCACGGCGGCGAAGGCAAGAAGCACGGCATGGCGCTGGCGAACTGCTTCGACATCCCCTTCCTCGTCTCCGGCCCCGCCGTGAAGGACGGCTTCCGCCTGCGCGAGCCGGTGCTGCTGGCCGACGCGGCCCCCACGGCCGTCGCCGCCCTCGGCTACAAGGTCCCGGAAGTCTGGCGCGGACGTCCCGCCGTCACACGGAAGTAGGCGCATGGCGGAAGAGCTGACACCGATGCAGAGGCAGTATCGCGCCATCAAGCGCGAGCTGCCGCCCGGGGCGATCCTGATGTTCCGCCTCGGCGACTTCTACGAGATGTTCGGCGAGGACGCCATCGTCGCCTCGCCAATCCTCGGCGCCACGCTCACGCAGCGCGGCGGCGCTCCGCTGTGCGGCATCCCATACCATGCGCTCGACGCCTACCTGGCCAAGCTCATCCGAGCCGGCAAGACCGCCGCCATCTGCGACCAGATGGAGGATCCCCGCCTCGTCAAGAAGGGACAGGTCGTCCGCCGCGAGGTCACGCGCATCGTCACCCCAGGCACCATCACCGAGGACGGGCTCCTAGACGCGGACGCCAACTGCTACATCGCCGCCGTGGCAGGCCGCGGCCTCGCCCTTCTCGACCTCTCGACCGGCGAGTTCGCGGTGGAACCGTTCGATTCCGCCGAAAAGCTCGTGGACGCCCTTGCCCGCTACCGCCCCGCCGAGCTCGTCCTCCCCAAGCCCGACGACGAAGAAGCCGGCGGCCGTCCTGAAGAGGCGGCCCTCCAGGCTGCCGCGAGGAACCGCACCTACGCAGACGCCTGGACCTTCAGCCTCGACGCCGCTCGCGAGGAGCTGCTGCGCCACTTCAACGTCACCGCCCTCGACGGATTCGGGCTCGAGGGCAAGAACGACCTCGTCTGCGCTGGCGGCGCCCTCCTCCACTACGTCCACGTCACCCTTCGGCACGCCGTCGACCACGTGCGCAGCATCCGCCTGCGCGAGTCGGCCGACTTCCTCGCGCTCGACGCCGGCACGATCCGCCACCTCGCGCTCCTGCCGGGCGACGGCGTCTCGAGGGAAGCTTCGCTCCTCGGCGTATTGAACGTCACGCGCACGCCCATGGGCGCGCGACGCCTCGCCGCATGGATCCGACAGCCACTCCGCAGCGCCGACGCCGTGAACGCCCGCCTCGATGCCGTGGAGACGTTCGTCAAGGACCGCATCGCCCTTTCCTCACTCCGCGAGCGCCTCGGCGGCGTCCGCGACCTCGAGCGACTCATCGCCAAGGTGGACTCCGGCCGCGCCAACGCGCGCGACCTCCGCGCACTCGCCGCCTCCCTGCGCCCCGTGGCGGACGTCAAGAGCGAACTTGACGGCGGCAGGCAGCCGGCAGACGGCGGTTTCGTGGCGTCCATCCGTGACCGCCTGTCGCCGGAGTGCGACACCGTCGCGCTGGTCGACCGCGCCGGGCACAGGTGGATAGCCGAGTACCAGGCGAAGGAGGTGGAGCGGACCGGCATCAAGACGCTGCGCGTGCGCCGCAACTCGGTATTCGGCTTCTATATCGAGATATCCAAGGCCGCCGCCGTCGCCGCGCCTCCGGAGTACGAGCGTCGCCAGACGCTCACAAACGCCGAGCGGTTCACCACTCCCGAGCTGCGCGAGTACGAGCGCAAGGTCATGGGTGCGCAGGAACGCTCCTACGCGCTAGAGGCCGACCTCTTCCGCGACGTCGTCGCCAAGGTGGCACTGCGCACGGCGCCGATCCAGCAGACCGCCGCCGCGCTCGGCGACCTCGACGCCATCCTTTCCCTCGCCGACCGCGCGCTCGCCGCAGGCTACGTGCGCCCCGTGGTCGACGACTCGGACGTGCTTGAGATCGCCGACGGCCGCCACCCCATCATCGAGCAGCTGCCCGACGCCGAGCCGTTCGTTCCCAACGGCACCAAGCTGAACGGCACCACCGACCAGATCATGCTCATCACCGGCCCCAACATGGCCGGCAAGTCCACCTACCTCCGCCAGGTGGCCACGATCGCCATCATGGCGCAGGCCGGCTCGTTCGTGCCGGCCGCGTCCATGCGTCTCGGCGCGCTCGACCGCGTATTCACGCGCATCGGCGCCGGCGACGACCTCGCGCGCGGGCGTTCCACATTCTTGGTGGAGATGCAGGAGTCCGCCAACATCCTCAACAACGCCACGCCGCGCTCGCTCATCGTCCTGGACGAGATTGGCCGCGGCACCTCCACCTTCGACGGCATATCCATCGCCTGGTCCGTGGCCGAGTATCTCCACGAAAACCCGAAGGTGAAGGCGAAGACCCTCTTCGCCACGCACTACCACGAGCTCACCGACCTCGCCGAGAAGTTCAAGGGAATCAAGAACTACACCGTGCGGGTGAAGGAGGACGGCGACCGCGTCGTGTTCCTGCGGCGGATCGCCCCCGGCGTCGCCGAGCGGAGCTTCGGCATCCACGTGGCCGCGATGGCTGGCCTGCCGCGCGCCGTCGTAGACCGCGCCGACCAGATCCTCAAGAACCTGGAGGCGAACGACCTCGACGTCAACGCTCCGAAGGTCGTACGCCGCCCGCGCAAGAAACTCTCGGACCTCCCCGGGCAGATGACGCTCTTCTGACACGCCCAGAAGGATGTAACCTTTGGGGGTGCCTGCGTGTAGACAGGCAAAATGAAATCCATTACCACGACCTCGAACTTTCAAACCACCAACCAAAAACCAACAAGGAGACACCATGGAAAACTTGGCAATGGCACTGAAGGAACTCGGCGAGAAGAACGGATTCGACATCGCGCTTGACGACAACGGCGCCTGCACGCTCGAGCTTGCAGACGGCCGCGCGTTCTGCCTTCAGGAACGGGCCAACGTGAACGAGCTCGACTTCGTCGCAATCCTCGGCGAAGTGCCGGAAGACGTGCGAGCCTACGTTTTCACCGAACTGCTGACGGCGAACTTCTACTGGCAGGAGACGCTCGGCGCAACGCTTTCCTGGAACGCCGATCTCGAGCAGGTGGTGCTGATCTATCCGTTTCCGCTTGCGGAAGCCACGCCCGGGTCGCTAGAATCAATCTTCACGCGCTTCCTCGAACTACAGGCCGCGTGGAAAGACCGCCTCGAGGAACTGGTCGCCAATGCCCAGAAGCCCGCCGACGGCGAGGAGACGAAGAGCGCGGACACCGACGCCCAGGCCGGCGACGACCACATGATCATCAACCCCTGAAGCACGGGAGACCTACCATGCCCCTCTCCATCGACCAGTACACGAACTGGGCCGCGTTCAACGCGAACACCGAGGTCGCCCTCAAGAAGGATTCGGCCGCGCCCGGCCTCGAGCAGGCCTCCAATCAGGTCGGGACACTCGCGCGCTTCTTCGGCACGAAATCCGCCACGAGCGTCCGCACGGACGTGATGGCGGACTTCACGCGCGCCCTCAGCATGAAGTACGGTGTCTCGCTTGCGGAAGAGGCGCTCTCCTCCGCCGGTCTCACTCCGACGTCGAAGCTAGACGGGAAGACCATCGCCAGCGTCATCAAATACGCGCATACCCATAGCACAAAAGCGGTCGAATCGCTCATGGGGCAAGACGACATAAAGCTCATGTCGGGATCCGTCTCTCGGGCGCAAATCGCCACCTACAGCAGCAAGGTGACCAAGAACTATTTGGAGACGCGCAGGCTTGTGCTCGACTTGCTTGGCGAAACGCCGGTCGACGACACTTCCTTGGCCGACTTCAAACAGCGCTGCGACGACCTCACGCGGCGACTGTTCCCGACCGCGAACCCCCGTATCCCTCACTCCGACCCTGCCGCAACAATGCTCCAGCAAGACGCTATTGCCCTTACCCAAGCGATCAGGGACAAGAAGGCCGAAGTCGAAACGATGCTGAGTGGTCAGCCTCTCAGCACCGGCAATGTCCAGACATTCAAGGCCTTCTGGGCCGCCGGCGCCATGAGGGCGTTGTTCGCGATCAAGGAGGACTGCCCGTTCGAGGTTCAGGATGCAATCAACACCATCGGGCAGGCGATCCTGGCAGACGACACAAGCTTCAACAGCTTCCTCGACACCATGCCCCTCGAGAAAGACATGCACAAGCCTCTCGCCAAGATGTTGATGGCCGAGATTGCGAAGCATCTTCCGGAGGGCACGTCCATCCCATTAAAGGAGGATGTCCTGGCCAAGCAGATCTTCCACGGCTACCGCGATGCGCTCAATGGCGGCAGCTGGGACGTCATCTCAAAACCGATCACCGTTTCGGTCGGCGGCGCGCCAATGACTCTCACCAGCAAGATCGTCCCCGGGATCCACATCGGCGCGCAATCGGACGACGCTACCGGTCCGATCGGCAAAACTTACGAGACCGGCGTGAATGGCTACATGTGCCACAGCGCCGACACGGATCACGCCGTCAACCTCGCCGTCTCGTCGATATCCGTACCCGACAAGACCACTGGGCAGCCAAAGCTCGCGTTCCAGGGAATCCGGCACGGCGTCCATTGCGCGTGGGAGATATCCGATCCCAAGGAGCGCGCCGCCGCAAACGTCAAGCGCGCGGAAGAAGCCGTGATCGCGGCGTTCCTCGCCGACCCGGCGAACGCGCAGAAGGTCCGTAACGGAGAAACCCTGAACATGACTTCCGTCTCGCTGCTCACGCCAGACGTCGCGCGCCACATAAAGCCCGGCAGGAGCTCGGACGAGCGCCTCATGCTGCGCGAGCAGAAGGCCGCATGGGATGCCGTTTCGAAGAACGGCGTCACGTTCACGCACAACGGCGAGACCTTCCACATCAAGCCCAGGGTGTTCACATTGAACTTTGGCGTCAACGCTGGCGCCGTGAAGTTCGGCTCGATCGCTCCCAACCTGGCAGGCGGCTGGGGAATGTCCGACGACATGAACTACCAGGCGGTGTACAAGCAAATGAAACCACTGGTCCAGCAATTCGTCAACGATCCAAACATCCCGAGCGACAAGCGGAAAACGGTGATGAAGCTCTTCAACCAGTGCATGGGCGTGATGTCAAGGTTTGGCGAACATTCGGACAGCCATGACGCCTACAAGGTGGCCGCACGACTCGCCGTAATGACGCACCTGATGGGCTGGACTCCGTGCTGGAACTGCAAGAGCGGCAAGGACCGCACAGGCCAGCTGGACGTGGAGTGCAAATTCCTCGCAACCCTCATCGCGCGCGGAGAGGACATCCCCGAGCCCGGCGCGAAGCTCACCACGGGACAGAGGAATCTCTTCCGAGCTGTCGCCTTCGAGGGAGGCAACTTCGAGATGCAGAAACTCAACACCGGCATCGGAGGGTTCAAGACGAGCGGAGTCGCCTCAATTATCGAACGCCTCGGCGGAAAGATATTCCGCAATTTCCACAAGGGCGGCTCGGAATTTGTCAACGTCTGACCGCGACCTACGGCTCTGACACGGTCTCGCGAGTCAGCGGATGATGTTTTCGCCGGCGTGCAAGGGATGCGACTTACCCTTCCACACAAACGTGCCAGGGAGTCCTTCCGGTAACGTAACCGTACCGGACGGGGCATCACCCTCGAAACGCAGAGCAAGCGAGACCATCCCCTTCGACGTAGGCATGTACGCGGATATGCGCTTCAGCCCGCCCGGCTGCGGCGCGATGCGCACGGACGCAAACCCGTCGGATGCAGGCTTGATGCCCGCCACGCCCGTCAACAGGTGGTAGATCGGGTGCGATCCCCACGCATGGCAGTCGCTGCGCGCGCGCACGCCCGGCGCCTCGAGCGGAGTCTTTAGTCCTGTCTTCACGTAGTCCCGCCAAAGGTCGAGCCGCTTGAGGAAACGATCGGTGTGTCCATATTTCACGTATACGTCGAAGAGGTAATGCGAGAAGTAGACGGTCGTGCGGGCGAGGTCCGAACTCGTCAGCAGTCCGTCCAGCGCGCGAGCCGCGCGGTCGGGCGGCAGGACGTCCGCCAGCAACGCCAGGCACTGCGCGTGCTCGCTGAACCGGTCGTGGGCCGCTGTGTCGGCGACCATCCCGCGCCGGTCGTCCCAGAACTTCGCGAGGACGGCGTCCGCCAGCGTCTTCTTGCGCGCGCGCCAGTAGTCGGCCATCATCTTGTCGCCCGCCAGCTCCTCCACGCGGATCGCGCTGTCCAGCGCGTACACGCACAGCAGGTTGTTCACCGCGCTCAGGCCGAGCCGTCCGTCCGGCGCGTTCCCGTAGAAATCCCAGCCTTCCACCCAGTCCTGGAAGCTCCAGCCCGGCAGGTTCTCCAGCAGCCCCTCTTCGTTGCTGTAGTTTAGGAGCAGGTGGAGCGTGTGGCGCATGCCGGGCAGACGCGCTTTCAAGAAATCCTTCCCGCCGTTCCAGAGCGCGTAGTCGCCCAGCATCGCCACCCAGCACATCGAATACGTCGAGGAATCCTGCACGAGGTAGCACGGACTGTTCATCGGCACCAGGCCGTTGTCGCGGCGCGCGTAGTCGAAGTGGCCGATGCCGAACCGCGTGAGGCGCGCGTCGCCGCTCAACGCATCCGCGATCAGCATCACCACGCGCGTGTCGCCGGGATACATCTGCTGCTCGAAGTAGGGGCAGTCCATGTACGTCTCGTGCATGCAGTTCTCCAGGCCACGTTGGCACAGCCGCCAGATGTCTGCGATTGAGGCATCGTCGCAGTCGAACGACGCCCGCGCGGCGATGGGATAGCGCACTTCGTCGAAGGCGAGCTTCGTGAGCGTGAGCGGCGCGTCCGCCGTCTTCACCTCGAACTCGCACCAGCGGCCGCACCGCCACCACGGCGACGTGAACGCCGCCCGCGCACGGCCGTCTGGACGGAACGTGTCGCGCATCGCGTGCGCGCACCGCTTGCCGTCGAATGCGTTGCGGTCGGCGCGGTCGTGCGCGCGGTCGTAGAGCGACTCCGCCCATCCCCAGCGGATTTCCGCCCCCGCGCCGCCCGAGGTCTCGAGGACGGGATACGCGCAGAAGTAGTCGCCCATGTCCCAGACGAGCCGCGCCGACGTGCCGGCGGGGATCGTGACGGGCTTCCCCTCGCGCAGCAGGGCGTTCATCTCCGCGACGAGCGGAAAGCTCGCGTCAGCGGCCTGATAGTAGATGTTGGTGTCCGCGCGGAACAGCGGCTGCCCCGCCTTGAAGCTGCCCGGCTGACGGCGCGCGGACATCTGGTCGGGCCGTTCCGTGGGGAAGAGCGCCCAGTCCGAACACGGCACGCCATACTCGCTGTCCCGCACGCGGCGACGCACAACCTTCACGCCGCATGGCGCGCCCGATGCGGCAGACGGATCGAGGAATCCCGTTCCCACCGCGACCGACTGCCCCGAACCGCCGAAACCCTGGCTGTCGCCGAAACCTTCCATGCGCGTACCCGTGATGCGTCGCGCCTGCCACGTGCCCTTGCCGGTCGTGATCGCCGCATCGTACGCGCCGTTCGCCTTCAGGAGGAAACCGCCCTTGCCGACGGTCAGCACCCCGCGCGGCCGCACCGCCTCCATGCGGTAGACGACCGCTTCCAGACGATGCGAACCTGGCTCAAGCCCATCAATCCTGTACGATTGGTAGTACCAGTGGTTCACCAACCCCTTGTGCGGACCGCGCGCGATCTCGCGTCCGTCAAGGAACAGCACAAACCGCTCGTCGGCGGACACGTCGATCTCAAGCTGCGGTGCGCCGCACACGAATTCCTTGCTGAACCGTACGGCGTCCATCTCGCCCTTCGCGGGACCGCCGTCCGCGATCCATATCCAGTCCGCCGCGTCCGCCGCCTGGAGCGGACGCAAATTCACGTTCCCGCGCGTGAACCGCTCTTCGCGGAACACCTGCCGCACCTCGAACGCGTGGACCGCAAGCGCAAGCGTCGCGAATCCAAGAACCAATGTCGCTCTTGCCTTCATGCCGTCTCCGCTTCCTTTCCTTTATGCCTTCAGGAAGCGGATATCCAGCCACTAGCAGTCTCGAGCGCACGGTCTATGGAACGGTCCATGTCGTAGTACCTGTACTCGCCCAGCCGCCCGCCGACGACGAGATCCGGCACCTTCGCGGCCTCGGCCATGTAGAGGGCGAGACGCTCGCGCGATTCTGGCGTGTCCACCGGATAGTACGGCTCGTCTCCGGGCTTCCACGTCTGCGGATACTCGCAGCAGATGATCGTGGACGGCGTCGCCATGGCTGCGGCATCCTCCGGATGGTAGTGCTTGAACTCGTGGATGCGCGTGAACGGCACGTCGGCGTCCGTGTAGTTGACCACGCTCGTACCCTGAAAGTCCGCCAACGGCATGCGTTCCCGCTCGAAACGGAGCGAGCGCCACGGGAGCGGACCGAACTTGTATCCGAA
>CACWSW010000087.1 GCA_902763655.1 uncultured bacterium | reverse complement strand
CGGCGCGCACACGTACGAGCGGCTCGACTCGCCCCGCGGCCAGTTCTTCCACACGAACTGGACCGGCCACGGCGGCAACACCTCCGCCGCGACGTACAACGCCTAACGCGGTAGGGCCCGCTCGCCGAGCGGGCCGCTTAACGGGAGGGTCGCGCTCCTGCGCGACCGCCTAACGGGGCATCGAGACTTCAACCCGGTAGAACGCCCTGTCTGGTGGACGGTCTGGGCTGGCATCGATCAGCTGCACGGACTTGCCTGTGCCGATCGCCTCGGCGGCCTTGGCGTTGACGGGAACAAAAGTCCCATTGAGGTCGGTCGCCCGTTTGAGTACATAGCGGAGATTCTCAAACGTCGCGACCGACACCGAAAAACCGTCCGCACCGTTTCCGGCCTGCACGCCATCCAGCACCGGCGGCTTGAGCGCCAGCAAGAACACTCCTTCCGTTGTCCCTCCGGCGAAGCCCTTGAATGCATCGCCCGGAATAAGCGCGCCGTTCACCGCGACGGCAAAGGCGGGATTATCCGACAGGTTCGAAAGCACGACAGACGGCACTTCGCCGTTCGGACGGATCACGTAGATGCCCGAAATGTTCTCAATCGTTCCGCCTGTACAGAGGCCGGCCCTGGTGACGTCCTTTGCGATCGTCAACTTGCCGTCCCTGCTATCGAATCTGAAGGTATAATAGTCCGCGTCGGCGAGTTCCAGCGTGCAGTCGCCCGCCCCGACGGAAAGTTGCAGGCGGTCGCAGGAATTGGTGACGCCGACCGTGCTTCCGTACAGGGCATCCGCAACGGACACGCCGAAACGGTACGAGCCGGCTCCGCAATTCCGGGTCAGCATGTACACGCCCGGAACATCCGTCTTGGCAAATGTCTCGGCCGCCGTCTCTGCACCAGCCGTCCACCGCAACTCGACCGTGGAATCCGCCAAGGACAGGGTGTCGCGGTCATTGTAGGTCATGTCGTACGTGCCGTTGGCCCGCATCGCAAAGGTAAGCGTCCTGTACGACCCGTCTCCGTTGGGAACGCCGATCAGCGCCGTCGCCCCTGCCGGGGCGTTCGTATTGACGGCGACGGACGTGCCGGCGAGCGTGATGAAGTCCGGCGTCGACGTCTCGCCGACGACGAGCGATCCCCCGTCGAGGTCGACGTCAAACGACGTGACGGAGGCGGACAGCCTCACGCGCGAACCGCTGACGGCGACTCCGCCCGCCGCGTTGCTGTTCGGCGTGTTGTTGGCGTGAAGCGTCAACGAACCGGCGAAGGACTCCTGCGTCAGCGCGACGGTGTTGTTTTCAAGTTTCATGGCATTGGAAGAGAAGCGGATCACCGCATCGGTCGCCGCGCCGGCGGACACCGTGAACGAGCTGTTGTAGCCGAGATTCTCAATATACGCAATGAAAGCGGCGTAGACGGCGCCGTCAAGAACCGCCGAAGCGGCCTGTGAACCGCCCACGGGGTAATAGTACAAGGTGTTCGAGGTCGAATCGAAATACAGCCGCCCTCCCCGCGTCAGATACCGTGACCCTGTGGCAGGATCAAGGAGGCGGTAGGTGCCGGCGGTCAGCACGGACGGCACGTTGACGGGTGCCGCGACGGCCGCGTCCGACACCAGGAGCAGGCAGGACGTAAGCTCCTTGCGCTGCAGGGAGGCGAGGAGCGCATTCCACGCCGCGGGCAATTCAAGTGCGACGGTGACGCTCTTTCCGCCCGGCATGACCTGGGTCTTGTTCCGCGACGCGTCACCCGTGACGAGGATGCGCGTGTTGCCGGCCTTGAGAGTGGCGCCCGTCATGATCTTCGGGTTGGTGATGCCGCCCAGCCAGGCGGGCGCGGACGTGATCCGGGCTCCTTCCTCTTCACGGGCAACGAGTTCGTCATAGACTTCCGCAAAGGTTTTTCCGGCAGAAAGGACGCCGTCGGCATCGGCGTAGTAATAGGCAAACGCGCGCATCAGCATCGGGCGGCGGGCGTTGCATTCGAGGTCGCCGGCCAGGGCCTCCTTGCTCCGGTACAGGGCGCTCAAGGCCTGGGCGACGGGCGGCGTGACGAGAATGGTGCGTTTCGTTTCCGCGTATGTTTCGGAATCGGCGGCGCCCAAACCGCCGAGATTCTTCTCGGTGGCGTCCCACGCGACGAGCTTCATGATCTCCTCGGGCCAGTCGGTCGCGGGCGTCGAGTTGTTGCCCCACATGGCGAAGGAGGTCATCGTCACGGCGCTGTCGTTCAGGCCGTACCCCTGTTGGACGTGGTACGGTTGCCATCCTGTCGCGAGGCAGGCTTCGTCGTTCTCCGAGAACACGAGGGGCTGGACCGAACCGAAGGATGCGCTGCGGTCGTGCGCCACGCCAGCGAGGTTGATCAGGGCGAATTCGATGAAACGCCCGAGGCAGACGTTGACCTCTTCGGTCGTCATGCCCTGTTCGTTGTCCACGCCGACCTGGCGTCCGACGGGCCCGTTGACGAACGCGAGCGGCACCCGGCTTCCGTCGGAAATGTCCCGCAGGTAGTCTTCGTCGTCCATCGCCTTCACCATCGCGATGCAGATGGGCATGAGATCGGCGGAGCAGCCCGACAGGACGGCATTGACCGCCACGTGGTACGCCGTCACCCCGCGCCCGTTGAGCGTGGCAATCACGCAATTGGTGGCGTAGGGCGTGTACTGCATGAACTTCTCCAGCTTCAGGGGCGTCGGCGGAACGACGGGAAGTCCGTCCGTCTGGCCGGCGTCCTCGAAGAACGCCTGGACCTGGTCGTATGCGCCCGTGAACACGACCGTGCTGCCGGTGTCGGGGAAATTGCTTGGCGAGACGACCTTGAACCGGTTGCTGTCCGGCTCGAGGCAGTCGCAGTCATCTTCGGAGCAGTTCAGATCGTCGTAGCTTCCGTCGAAATCGTCGGCGTATCTCGCCTCCGCCGGAGGCGGGACGGCCACGGACAGGAGCAAGGCCAGCAACGACAGAACCGCGCGTTCAATCCAGATGTTTTTCATGATGCCGCCTCCTCAGTTCCCAGTCAGTCCGTGGTTCGCGATCGGCGTGTAGCCTAGTCCCTGCACCAGACCGTCCCATCCCGCCGGGAAGGTGACCTTGTAGGAGGCGCAGTCGCCGCCGGGCATGATCTGCGCCGTCGCGGCGGAATCTCCGCCCGTAATCACAATGCCCGTGTGCCCCGGATCCATCGTGCGGACGCAATCGATGCTCGCGAATGGAACGATTGACGAAAGCCAAGGCGGAGGTGCTTCGTCCGCGACGATGTCCGCCTCCACGTTTTCCGTCTCCTCTCCGTCCTTGAGGGCCGCATAATACTCGTCAAACGTCCTGTTCAGGTGGATCTTGCTGCCCGTATTGGCCCAATAGTGGGCGTATGTGCGCATCCACAGCGGACGCGACGCCGCGTCGATCAGGGCGCTCTCGAAAGCGGCCTTGGTCCCGTACCCCGATGCGAGAACCGTCGCGGCCGGCTTGGTCAGCATCATCATGCGCGGCACGCGGGGGTTCGTGTTGCCGAGGGCGTTCTGCTGCTTCTCGGTGATGTCCCAGGCCAGCAGCTGCATCGCCTTCTCCGGATCCGTCGTGCCGATGGCGACCGGATTGCCCCATGTCATCGTGGAGCCGCAGGTCACGACGCTCTCGCCCAGCGCGAATCCTTTCGCGACATGGTACGGCGACCAGCCCAGCTCCAGGCAGGCCGCCTCGTCTTCCGCGAAAACGAAGGGCATCATGTAGCCGAACGTCCCCATGCGGTTTTCCTTGATCTTGTAGCCCGCGAGGTTGAGGAACGCGAGCGACACGAAACGGCCGAGCCGCTTGTTCGCCCGCGCGTTGACCATGCCGTTGCCGCTGGCGAGACCCAACTGCCGGGCGATCGGTCCGTTGACCAGCACGTACGGGGTCCAGGCATGCGTGCTCGCCAGGGGCTTGTAGAAATCGCCGTTGGCGAGGCACCGCGTGATGGCGATGCAGAGCGGCATGTGCTCGGGCGGACATCCCGCCATGATGGCGTTGACCGCCACCTGGTACGCCATGACCGCCCGGTTGGCGGGCGGCACGGGGAGGACTTCCCCATTCCGTTCGCACACGTAGTCCTCCGCAGTGTAGCCCGAATACGACAGGTAATACTCCACCTTCTCGTTCGTCGGCGGGACGACCGGGAGCCCGTCGGCCATCTCGTTGACCCGGTAGAACTCCTGGACGCGCTGGAAGGATCCGGTGAAGATGACGTCGTTGTACCTGGCGCTGCTGGCGGCACCGGCGATCCGGTCGATTTCCGATTGCTGGATTTGGGTGGTCAGTCCCGTCACGATCTGGTTGTAGAGGATAAAGCGGGCCTTGTACTGTTGCGTGGCCGTGTCGTCCGACGCGAACGCGCCCGGATAGGCTGCGGTCCGAACGACCGGAACGCCGCGGTTGTAGCCCGTGGACTCGATTTGCGCGATGAAGGACTCCGCGCCCACGACCACGGCGGGGATGCCGATCACCTCGGCGGCCAGTCCGTTGCCCGTCTCCTTCACCGTGCAGATGCCGCAGCCGCAGTTGCCGGAAATCACGGCATCCACGCCGCATTCGATGAGCCGCTGCTGGAACTCCTTCGTCTGCGCGCTCGGGTTGATGGGGTTGTAGGAGCCGCCTTTGCCGATTTCCTCCATGAAGTAGATGTTGCAGCCGAACTCCTCGACCAGCATGTCCCGGATGACAGCATGGGTGACGGAGGCGGAGAAGCTCCCGCCGACCAATGCGATCGTCTTGCCCCGCAAGGTGTCAAGCCGCGGCGCTTGCGTGATCATCTCCACCGTGGAGCCTGTCGGGACGGGAGAGACGATCTTGAACTCGTTCTTGACCGGTTCAAGGCTTCGGTCCGCCGCACATGCGACCGCACAGAAGACTGCAAAGGCCGCACCCAAATATGTTTTTATCTGTTTCGCGTTCATGACAATAGTCTTTCTATTGCCATGAACGGAACTGTGGCAGAAAATCTACAAGTATTTCGAGGCAATTGACCAGTTGGTCGGTGCTTAGTGCGGGGGAATCGCGCCGGACTTGAGAAGCGTCTCGTATTCAAGACGGCCGCGGGAACGGGGGACGAATCCCGCCTCGTCCGGCTCCGGCGTCTGCGCGGCAAACGCCGCGCCGGCGCGGAACAGCTCCCGCAGTTCGAGCCACAGCGGGTCGTCGCGTCCGGAGAAGGTGAACTTGCCTTTGGCGGAAAGGCCCCTTCCCCCGGCGGATTTCGGGAGGTGCGCGACGAGCGCGGGACTCGCGTCGGGCCGCGTGAGGTCCACCCACTCCCAGCGACTGTCGCCGGGGATGCCCACCCGGTCCGGCGTGAACGCGCCGTGGCACGACGCGCACGAGCGCGCGAATGTGCCCGTGTACGAGACCGCCCACGGGGCGAGGTTGGTGGAGTCCGGCTCGCCCCAGCGGTCGCGCTTGCCGCGCGCGTACAGGTGGGCGCAGTCGGTGGTGGTGTAGTACGGCACCATCGCGTCGATCCACTCGTACACGCGCCGACGCTCCTCTGGCGTCACGTCGGAGCCGCAGTGCGCGCGCTCAAGGTAGTCCGGCAGACGGCTCGCGCACGATCCGGTCTGGCGCGGCTGCAGGACGTCGGCGAAGCCGTAGTTGAGGAGGATGGAGTGGATCAGCGGCTTGTTCTTTTCCACGCCGGGGGCGCCGCCGTACGAGAGGTAGCTCGTGCGGTCGCTCTGCGCGCGCTCGTTCAGTCCGTCGTAGCTCCGGCAGAAGAAGCGCGTGCGCCCGTCCTCGAGGGAGAGTCCGGCCGCCGGGTCGGTGCCGCCGTGGCAGCGCACGCAGTGTCCGTTCCAGATGGGCTGGATGTCGCGCATGTAGTCGACGATCCCGGCCCTCAGACCGTCCGGCGGCGCGAGCGGCGTGGGCAGACGGCGCGAGGCCCGTCCCGTGAACGAGCCGCTCGCCGTCATGCGGCTCTCGTGGCAGCCGGCGCAGCTGCGGCTCTCGCCAGGCATCACGTTGAGGGCGCTCGTCATGCGGAGCAGCTCGCGCCCGTCGCCGTCAACCAGCTGGAGGTAGATCTCCTTCATCGCCGGCACCTCGAAGTACGCGCTGCCGTCCGCCTCCACGGGCGCGTACCCCCACACGCGCTTGGCGTAGTAGGTGCCCACGCCCATCACCGGACTCTGGTCGTAGGCGCGCAGCCCCCCGAGGTCCACGGTCTTCGGCAGCTGCTCCATGATGCGCACGGCCTTCACGTCCGACCGCGCCACGCCCTCGGCGTAGCCGCGCGTCACGTCCGTCACGTACAGGAAGCCCACCTTCACCTCCTCCGCGGACGGCTGTCCCGGCGGCGCGGCGGGGACCTTCACGCTTTTCACTCCCTCGGGACTGAACGACGCGATCGTCTTCGGCACCGGCCGTGCGACGAACGGCGTCGCGCAGAACGCGCTCGTCGTCTTCGGGCCGTACACCGTGGCCCGGTTTCCCTTCTCGTCGATGAGCGAGAGGCGGTAGCGGCGCGTCCCGCCGCCGCCGTACGAGCAGAGGTAGCGTCCGCCGCCGAGCGGGTACGGGCAGCAGTAGGACCAGAGGTGGTTGAGGTCCATGATGGACGGGAACTCCGGCGTGAGCCAGCGCACTTCCGCACCCCGCCGCCCCTCGGGGCCGTTCTCCGCCGACACCACGCCGATGGCGCCGTAGGGCGAGCCGTGGTGCGGCGCGAACGTGCAGACCACGGACGCCGGAGCGTCCGGCAGCTCGCGCGCCTGCATGAGCGTGGGCGGGTCGTCGAGCAGGTTGCCGAAGAACAGCTCCAGGTGGCGTCCGTCGGGGTACTGCGTCCAGAGCGACTGGCGCGACATGATGTTCCAGTCCACGTACTCCCAGCGCGAGTAGAGCAGCCGCCCGTCACGGCGCACGGTCACGCAAAAGTCGGCGAGCGTGTTGGACGAGATCATCTTCACGCCCGAGCCGTCGGCCTCCATCACGTGCACGCGCGTGGAGGGACCTTCCGCGCAGACGAGATGCGTGAGCGGCTCGCGCGAGGAGATGAACGCGAGGCGTCCGTCGGGGAGCGGTGCCGGGGACGTGTTGTGGGAGAGGCCGCTCGTCAGCGCCACGAGTCCCGTACCGTCCGCGTTCATCCTGTAGATGTGCCAGCACGGCGACTTGTGTCGGCGCATGGAGAACCAGATCGTCTTCGCGTCGTACGACAGGGCCAGGTCGAGGATGTAGGAGTCGTCCTCGGAGAAGAGGACGCGCGGCGGCATTTCGGGATGTACCGGGTCGAATATCTTGATTGCCGCGCCCCACACGTAGCCGTCGGGCCACGATGAGAACCCGATCTTCGACGGGCCTGAAAACGTCCGCACTGGCGCGCCCTCCACGAACAGGATCGGCGGCAGCTTGCGCGTTTCAGCGGCGAGTTCCGGCGATTCGCGGGAATAGTCGGGTTCAGAGCCTTTCTGCGGCTTGTCCAGGATGAAGCCGGCGAGCGTGACCTCCCCGCTCCCGTCATTGACGAGCTCCAGCACGTGCGGCCCGTCGGGGAGGCCCTTCGCCACGGGGATCACCACTGCCTGCGAGCGTTCGGGACGCGCAACAGCATCGGCCTCGGGCCCGGCGAGACTGATCGGCGCGAGCGGGCGTCCGTCCAGCCGCACGGCGAAGCGCCCGAGCCTCGCCAGCGAGTTGGTGTGCGTCACGTTCCGCCACGTGACGCGCGCGCCCGTGCGCGTGGACACCGCCACCGAGCTTCCCTCGAACCTCAGCGTCACGGATTCGCCGACCGTGCCTGACATCCAGTGGCAGCGGGTTTCCTTTCCCGCGCGCTGTATCTCAGGGTACCAGTTGCCCCGCATCTCCACCTGCGAATGGCGCGGCGAGACGAACGCGCCGTCGGCTCGGCCTGCCGGCGGCGCGCCAGCCGCCACCGCCACGGCCGCGAGAAACGTGAAAAGAGCCATGACTATTTTTCCCATGCGCAGATTATATCACATTATGGGAGGGTCGCGCTCCTGCGCGACCGGGCAGGGGAGGGTCGCAACTTGTTGCGACCGCCGCCAAGATGGCGGCTCTCCATACGGTAGGGGCGGCGTTCCACCGCCGCCCGCCGGGATGGGCGCAGCTGGCCTAGCGGAAGATGATCATCGTGCCAGGCGGGATCACGACGGGGCCCTCGTGCGCCCAGGACGGGCCGGCGAGGAGCTTGCCCGTTCCGGCAAACTCGGGCGTCGTGTCCGTGACGCGGTCGTACAGCGTCACCACGCCTTCCGGCGTGCGCACCGGCACCCAGTCGTGAAGCAGCGTGCCGGAGCGAACCACCCGGCAACCGTAGATGCGCATCGCCGCGCAAGAAGCCGGAACTTGGTTGTTTGGATCGCTGTAGTAGGCCAGCAGCATCATCGTGCCGCCCGCCGTCGCGGGCGCCGAAGCCGCCGTCATGCTGCTCGCGCAATCCGCCGTGGCGGTCTTGTTCGCCATCTTGATCTTGTGGCGCATGTCCCCGTTGAAGAACGTGCCGAATGTCCAGTTGGACATGCAGTTGCAGTCAAAGCGAAGGGCTGTTGCGTCTACATTCCAACATAAGCTCCAGGTGGCGTCACTTCCGTAGCGGCGCGCACAGAGGATTCCAAACGTGCTCTCCACGTCGCGCATCTTGAAGTCGAGCGTCAGCGTGTCCGTCGAAGGCTTTGGCAAGTAGCTCGTCTTCAAGGCCGTAGCATAGTCGCCTTCCACGTATTCTAGCCGCTCGTAGCCGTTGGTGAGCGCGCGGATCACGCGGAAGTTCGCGTCGGCGCCCTGCCCCGCGTACGCCGAGCCGGGCGTCCCCGTCACGATCGCGCGCGCCCAGCCCTCGGCGGCGTTGTTCGTGTACGCCACCGTGTAGTCACTTCCCGGCTCAAGCGCCACGCCCGTCGTGCGGTTCGTCGCCGCCACGAACGGCCTCGGCGCATGCCGCGGCTCGCCGTCCCACGCCTGGTCGGACACGAAGACGTCGAAGTCGGCGAGTTCGGGTCCCGCGATGAACGCCCCGCTCCCGAGCGGCGAGAGCGTATTGCCTGTCATCAGGTCGCACATCGTCGCCGCACCGCCCGACGTGCGCACCGGCACCCAGCGTCGCACAAGCACGCCCTGGCGGAACACGCGGAACTCGTACATCCTGTTTCGCCCGTAATAGTCGACGTGGTTCGCCGAGCCGCCGTAGTAGCTCGCGAACAGCACGAGCGGGCCTCCGGCCTGCGTGAACGAAGCATTCACCACGCGGCGGCTCCTGACTTCTCCCGCCGAACAGTCCGCGCCATGCGCCGTGATCGGCAGCTTGACGCCGCATGGGAAGAGTCCCGCCCAGCCAAGCGTATATTGAGTACCGAGGCAATCAAAGCGGACCGTGTCGTCGGCAAGCCGGAACAACGTGAAGGTTCTGTCTCCGGTGTCCGCGCCGCGCGAACACCAGATCGCGGCGTTGGCGATGTCCGTCAGCATGATCTCCGTCTCCACGCGATCCGTCTGCGGGTTGATCGTCCAGTCGGTGAGCAGACGGGTGGCGCCGTCGCCTTGGATGTAGTCGAGGCGCGTGACGCCGGCGGGCGGCGGCGGCGAAATGTTGAACGGCACGGTGGCGGCGAACACGCCCGCATACCTGCCCGCGCCCGTCACGGTGAGCGTGGCGAGGCCGGCCTAGCCGTTGTTCGCGTACGAGACCGTGTAGTCCGTCCCCGCCACGAGGCGCACGCCCGCGCCGGCCAGCGTCACGACGGGCGCAGGCGTGCACGAACCGCCGGCAGGAAGCGTCTGCACGGGAATCGGGGCCACCTCCACGCCGCCGACCGCAGGTCCCGCGATGAACGCTCCCGATCCCTGCGGCGTCAGCGCCTTGTCCTCCACGAGGTCGTAGAGCGTGGCCACGCCCTCGGGGGTGAGCACCGGCACCCAGTCGTGGATCAGCCGACCCGAACGGCGCACCGAGAACCGGTAGAGGCGCTGCGTGGACTGGCTGGCGACGTTGTTCGCGGTACCGTTCGAGTAATAGGCGAAGATCGCCAAGTAGTTGGCGGCCTCCTGCAGAGCGGGAACCGTCTGCTCGTTGGTGTCGGCCGCGTTGCTGTTGCCGTTGCTCAGCCACGCGGTCTTGTTCGCCACCCTCAGGCAATAGCGCGCACCTGGCACATATACGCGGGAAGAGGTGTTTTGACGAGTGACATTGTTGTAATCCAAACGGTGATAGAGAGTATTGTTGTTCAGGAGGAAGCAGTACGACCACGACTTCTGGACGCCACTGCCCCGCGCACAGAACACCCCGATCGTCTGAAGCGTCGTGAACGCGAAATCCACGTCGATCTGGTCGTTCACGGGCTGCGGCAGGTAGTCCGTGACCCAGTACGCCCGGCCGTCGCCCTGCACGTATTCGAGGCGCGTGTAACCGGGCGGCGGAGCGGAGAGAATGTCGTACTCGGCCGCAAGGACGGGCTCGCGCGCATGCGCCGACCCGATCAGGGGACGCACGCGGGCGAGTCCGTGCTCGTTGTCATACCTCAGTTCGTAGTCGACCTCGTAGTCCACGCCCTCCAGCAGGGGAACGCCCGTGGCCGCGTCCGTGACCGACAGGACGGGACGCGCCTCCGGAACGCCCTCGCGCGCGAGCTGGGGCGACACGGTCGCGGCGAGGGGAGAGACCTCCCGGCCTGGCCCCGCTTTGAACGCGCCGGTGCCGAGCGGCGTCAGCACGCCGCCCTCCACGGCATCCGCCAGCGTCACCACGCCGTTCGCACGCACGGGCACGAAGTCGCGCACGAGCACGCCGTTGCGCCAGATCTTGAACGAATGGAGGCGATGGTTGCCGAAGTTCCCCGCATCTTGAAATACGCCGTTGTCGTAATAACCTGACGCAAAGAGGATCAGCGGGCCGGGCGTATTGGTAAAGCTTGAGACCATGGGGATGTCCACGCGCGCGCCGTTGCTCACCACCGTCGTGCCGTTGGACACGGTGATCGTGTAAGGCTGCCCGGCAGTCAGCTTGATGCTGCGCGAGATCTCGCTCGTAAATTCATTGTAGTCCGCACGCAAGTATGAAAGCCCGTAGTCGAACATCGCGACGGACGATAGAAACTTGGAGCCACTTTTCCCGCGCGAGCACCAGAACGCGGCGGTCGTGGTGTCGACGATTGTGATGACGGCCTCGAACACGTCGCTGGTCGGGCAGATCGTCCATCCGGTGTCGAGGTAGGGGTTCTTGTCGCCCTTGATGTACGCGAGCGGCGTCGCGCCCTGCGGCAAGGCCGCGAACGCCATGTTTCCGCCCCGCCGCCAGCGCGATCAAACCGATCTGTCTCCTCATCTTCTGCGCTCCTTTATGCTTTTCTCCGTGCGGTTATCATATCACAGTCCTGCCTTTTTTGACAAGCCGCGATTCAAGGGCTAACGCGCGTAATGGGGAGTGAACGCTGGCGGGGGCGAGGCGAGGGTGTCGAGCATCGCCTTGACGGCCGCGTCCAGCTGCGGGTCGCGCCCGGCCTCCTCGTCGGCGGGCGTCAGGTCCACTTCGATGTCCGGCTTCGCGCCGTTGTTCTCCATGTCGCTGCCGTCGAAGAGGAACCATCCGTGCCCCGGCACGCGGAACGTGCCGTAGTCGAGCAGGTTCACGTCGCTCGTGGCGATCACGCCGCCGGCGGTGCGCCGCCCGACGAGCGGACCTCTCTTCAGCGTCTTCACCGCGTGGGCGAACATCTCGCCGTTGGAGAACACCCGCTCGTCCACGACCACCGCCACTGGCTTGGAGAACACGGGGCGGTTCCAGTAGCTGAAGAGATAGCCCGCTTCCCCGCCCGGAGTGACGGAGCGCGCATGGTCGCCGCCGCAGATGACGGAAAGCAGCCAGTCTGCCGTGTGCCCCCCCGTGTTGCCGCGCAGGTCGATCACGAGCGCGTCCTTGCCCCAGCACCGGGAGTACACCTCCTCCTCGAACATCTGGTAGCTCTTCGGCTTCATCTTCCGCACGGCCAGGTAGCCGACCCGCCCGCCGGTGGCCGCGTCGATCCGTGCGCGGACGGACTTCGTCTCCTCCTTCGCGATCAGGTCGCGTACCTGCTCGTACGTTGCAAGCTTGAGATAGACGGGGTCGGCCTCGCGCCCTTTGACGACGAGCTGCACCTGCTTCCCCTCGGGCAGGGTCAGGAGGGTCTTAAGATGCGTCCCCTTGTCCAGACGTTTGCCGTCTATTGCCTCGATCACGTCTCCGACATGCAGTTTCCCTTCCGCCGGCGAGCCGGGAATAACCATTGCCACGCGGAACGTGCCCGGCGCGAAACGCACGCCAAGATGTCCCGTGACGGCGGTCCAGTTGTGCGGCTTGGGCGGACGCACCCATTCGCGGTCCGACGTGTTCGATGACCAGAATCCCAGGTGCGAGGCGTTCAGCTCGCCCGTCATGAGGCTGATGACGCGCGTGAACACGGAGTGGCTGGAGGCGTGGCGCGCCGCCGGCAGGTACCTGTCCCTTACGGCCTTCCAGTCGACGCCGTGCATGCTCCGGTCGTAGAACCCGTCCCTCAGCTTCGCCCACGCCGTGCGGAACGCCAGCTCCCGGTAGTCGGACAGGTCGTCCTCGCGGTACACGCTCAGGTCGAACACCGTGTCCTTGTGCGCCGGCTTGTTGTCCACCACCCACGCGAGCCGCTTGTCCTTCGCGTACCAGCGGGGGTTGCGCCCGCGCTTGGCCGATAGCCTTTCGCCCGTCATGCGGTCAGGGACATGCAGCGTGTACGTGGCGGAGCCGTTGCCGTAGGCGAGCGTGCGGGAGTCGTGCGAGAAGAACGGCGCGGTGCCGGAGACGCCCGTGCACCTGATGCGGTCGAACAGTCCGTCGAACACGATGTTGACGCGTGGCGAGGCCTTGTCTTTTTCGCCTTTCTTTTTGTCAGGTTCGTCGTTCTTCTTGTCCTGTCTCCCGATGTCGCGGCGGGCGCGCCGGACGATTTCCGCCTTGTCCTCCTCCTCGTCATTGGGGTCGAGGTAGACGTAGTAGATCTGGTCGCTGCCGTTGCCGACGCCCGGCCGGTTGCCGGCCCAGGCGAGCAGCTTGCCGTCCGGACTCCACGCCGGCGTCCCGTCCCACTTCCAGTTCCGCGTCAGGTTGTACGGTTTCCCGTCGCCCGTCGCGGGGACGATCCACACGTCGCGGTTGCTGTTGGCGTCCACGAGTTCCGCCGCAAGGTAGCGCGCGTCTGGACTCCAGCTGACGGCGCCGGCGGCATACGCCTCCGCCCGCCGCTCCGTCTTCATGTCCTTCAGCGTCACCACGTCGATCTCGCCGCGCTGGTTCGGACAGGCGAGGCGCGTGCCATCGGGCGAGAGGTACAGCCCGATGCGCACTTTGTCATCCGAGATCAGCGTCTCGATCTTGAACGACGGGTTCTCCCACCACGGCAAGGAACCGTTGGCGCGGCGCGCGCGGCAGACGTCCGTGCCGTCGCCGCGGTCCAGCAGATAGTACAGGCACGACCCGTCGGGCGCGAACGCGCACTTCGTCACGCGCGCGAGGCGGCGTTCCGCGACGAGGCGCGGCGTCTTGACGACGGTGTCCATCGCGTACAGGCCGCCGCCCACCGTCAACGCCACCTCGAGACCGTCGGAACAGAACGCGACGTCGCCCTCGCCCTCGGCGTTCCATGCCGCGGTATAGTAACGACGGCGGCCGAAGGTGGAGGTGGACTGGTATCCACTCGGGCGGAGCGCGATCCGCACGGGCTTGGGGTCGGGCGCCGTCGGGTCGAGGCGCCAGAAGTCGAACCCGGACCGCACCACCATCGTATGGCCGTCCGCGGAGACGGAAGGCTGGAACGCCGCGTCGTCGCCGAACGAGACGACTTCGCGGTCGGTGCCGTCCGCCAGCACGTGTTCCCGCACGCTGGCCACCGCCGCGCCTGGCTTGCGGCCCAGGTAGTAGAATGCCTTGCCGTCCGGACGCCAACGCGGGAAGAAGGCGTTCTCCGACATCGTGGCGGGGCGGCGGAACTCTTTCGTCTGCATGTCGTAAAGCCAGATTTCCGCATCCTCCGGCGTCTTCCCTGAACGGCGTTTGCGGTAGATGTTCTTCTCGCCCCGGCGCGAGAACGCGAGCAGCCGCCCGTCGGGTGAAAGCGCCGCGTCGCGCGAACGGACGTGCGCGAGGGGAAAGGTCTCGCCGCCGTCGGGGGAGAAGAAGGCGATGCGCCAGCCTTCGGACGTGGCGGCGTGGTCGCGCAGGGCGCTGCCGACCACGCGCTTGCCGTCCGGCGCCCATGCCGAGAGGCCGGTCGGCTCGCTGTGGCGCGACATCTGGCTCACGCGCATCGTCGCGAGATCCATCACGAAGATCTTGTGTCCGCCGTCCCGCGAGGAAAGGTAGGCCACGCGGGTGCCGTCTGGCGAGAGCGCGGGCCAGGATTCGAGCGACTCCTCCGGCGTCAGCCGCTCGGCCGTTCCGCCCGCGGTGGGAGCGGTCCAGATCGAGTCGTTCCATTCGAACACGAACCGCGAGCCGTCCGCGTTCACGCTCGGGCACGATCCAAGGTATATCTCCGACCAGTCCTTTTCCGCCGCGCCCAAGACGGCGGAAGCGCACGCCGCCAGTACAACTACGAGTTTTTTTGACTTCTTCATTGTTTTAACCTTTTCGGTCGCGCAGGAGCGCAACACTCCTTGACGGACGACGATAACAGTGGTGCCGTTACAGGCATGCGATACGGCCATGGGCGGCTACTCGCGAACGACCTTCACGTTTCGGAACATGTGTTTGTTGGGGCTGAGGACCAGCTTCTTGCCGCTTGCCGTCTTCACGTTCTTGAGCACGACCTCCTCCGTGACGTGGTAGGGGAACTTCTCCACGTAGTCGGCGCTCGTGTTCTTGGAGTTGAACATGCCGAACACGAACGGGCCGTCGTACTTGTCGGGGTGGTTCGAGTCGTCGATCTTCAGTCCGTCGACCACGATGCGGCGCGGCATGTGGCACGGGTAGCCGAAGTCGTGCCAGTCCGTGCTCGAGCCGTTGACGAGCGTGCCGGTGGCCTTCTTCCCGTTGCGGGGCACGAACGTGCAGTTGCGTACGATGAAGTCGCCCCTCCAGGTGCTGCCGTAGTCGTTGCGCAGGTTGAAGAACGAGCCGCAGCGCACCGTCGTGTTCTCCACGAGGAATGTGCCGAAGCCGATCGCGTTGATGCCCATGTAGCCGAGCTCGGAGTTGCGGATGGTGGCGTTCGCCACGCCCATGTGCGCGTCGAAGCGCGAGAACGCGCATCCGTCGTAGAGCATGTTCTTGCAGTAGTTCGAGCCGAGAAGTCCCCAGTAGCGGTTGTCGTTGATGTCGGTCGTCTGGCGGCAGTTGACGAAGGAGACGTTGACCGAGTTGTTGACGGAGAGGTCGTAGGAGCCCATGCTGACGGGCTTGCCGGCCGCGCCGATGGTGCGGTAGGTCTTGTGCGCGGTGAAGATGCAGTTCGTGACCATGACGTTCGCGGAGAACGCGATGGAGATGAAGCCGCCGTAGGGCGCGCCGTGGTCGCCCTCGCCCGTGATGTCGTGGCGCAGGCCCTCGATGCGCACGTTCGACCGGTTGACGGAGAAGCCGCGCCCGTAGTAGGTGTACTTGGATTCGGCCTGGTTGGCGATCGTCGTGAAGCGTCCGCCCTTGATGACGAGCGTCTTCGCGTCGAGCGGACGCGCGACGGCGTGCGTGACCTTCCCGTAGTCCCAGACGATGGGCGTGGCGGGGTCGACAGTTCCGTCAGCGGCGGCGAGGAACACTTCCCGCTTGGGGGTGCCGTTGTTCTGGTTGAGTCCGTAGCGGATGTACTGGCGGACAGTGCTGTCCACCACTTCCACGAGGCAGGGACCGGGCAGAGACACGCCGATGTTCGCCTGGCAGGAGGCGAGCGTCGTCAGTCCCTTGATCGCGATCGGCTTGGCGGACGGGGCGATCCGGAAGATGGCGGCGGTCCGCTTGCCGATGGGCACCTCATGGTCGTCGATAACGAACGATGCCGTGCCGAAGTCGACGTCCGTGCAGATCTCGGCGGTGGCCGTTCCCTTGCCGATGTAGTACGTCTTGCCGTCGCAGGCCCTGACAGGCAGGCCTTTCTTGTTGGCTGCCTCATGGGCGGCGATGATGGCCTTCTGGTCGTCGGTCTTGCCGTCGCCTACGGCGCCAAACTCCTCGTATGTCACGAAATCCTGCGCATTGGCCATGGCGGCGAACGCGCACGAGATAAACAGCGCGGAAATCTTCATTGGTTACTCCTAGTTGATGGGCTTGAGGGGAATCTCGCGGGTGAAGAGTCGCTGTGGCAGCTGGCTGTAGGTGACTGTGCCGTCCGGTGCCTCGACGGCGACGGCGCGCGAGTAGACGTTGAAGACGGCCTTGTCGGGATGCATCTCGACGATCGCCCATGACGCCTTGGGACCGGTGACGGTGCCGCAGTTGATGTCCGTCATGCTGCCGACCTTGGCCGTTGGATACCTGCCGTTGTGCTCGTGTCCGTTGATGTATAGATCGCAGCCGTACTTCTCGGCGAGCGCGAGGATCCGCTTGCGGTTGCCGTTGAACTTGTTCTCCTTGCAGGCGTCGATGATGGGGCAGACGAAATCCTTCCCCTTTGGGGCGATGGCCCAGTGGGAGACTAGCACGATGTGGCGGATCGCCGGATTGGCGGCCGCTGACGCCATCTCCTTCTCAATGAAGGCGACGGCTTCGTCGGAGACGCGGGCGGTTGAGCGGTACTCGCCCTTGGGTGCGGGCAGCCCCACGTAGGAGGCGAAGAAGGTGATAAAGCGGGTGTCGCCGCACGTGAAGGCGCATTCGCGGTAGAAGTCCTCGACGGCGGTGTCGTGGTTGCCCTGGATGGCGATCACGCGCGAGTCGAGCTTCATGAACGGGATCGGGGCCTTCACGTAGCCCTTTGGGGTGTTGGTGTCGCAGATGAAGGTCGCAGGCGAGTGGAAGTCCAGATCCGAGATGTCGGTGCCCTTCGAGTTGCGGTAGAGGTCGAGGGAGCGGAGGGTGCGGTAGTAGTTGACGCGCTCGGCCTCCAGGAACTGCCTGTGGCTCATGTAGCCGGTGTTGAGCTGGTCGCCGCCGAAGAGGGCGAACTGGATGTCGCGGCAGTAGGGGTCCGCGTTGATGAACTCGTAGGTCTTCACGAGCGCGGCGTGGTTGCCGGGCTTCCACATGGCGTAGGAAGGCGTGCCCTTGTCGGCCCCGAAGTCCTGGATGAAGTTGCTCTCGACGTGGTGGTCCGTCATGAAGAGGAACTTGGTCGGTCGCGCGGGACGCGCGACCCTGCCCGGGTCGGCAGTTCGGGAGACGCAACCTGGAAGAAATGCTGCAGAGCCGGCGGCGAGCGCGCCGGCGACGAATTCCCGTCTTGTCGTATGTTTCATTGTCGAATCCTTTCGTGCCGGGGGGAATTATAGCAAAATCCCCGATTTTGGAGTTGGCAATCTGGGGCTGGGGAGAGTATAATACACGCATTGAATTGCGGCGGAGTGCTGTCGCGAGAGAAAAGGAGCACCAATGATGGCGAAGAGATTTGTTGTGGCGATAGCCGTAGCGGCAGTGACGCTGGCGGCGTGCGCGCGTTCGATCACGGGCGCGAGCTTCACGCAGGAAGGCGCGGAGACGACGGTCAGCGTCACGTTCGAGGCCGGCGAGTCCGGCGACGACCACGCGCT
>CACWSW010000086.1 GCA_902763655.1 uncultured bacterium | reverse complement strand
ATTCGGCGGTAAGAAGCCCGGTTCTCCTTTGTAAATGATTCCCTCAACGGTTTCAAGATCCTGTTCCCGCACTTCGGGCAAATCAGATTGTCATACGCCGCCCACTCAAACACAAGTGCGATACCGCCAAACACGAACATCATCACCAGGCCGATGCCCATGAGAACCATCTCGCCAATGATACTAAAAGTAATTACCGAAATGAACGCACCAGCCGTCAATAACATGAACACGAACGACAATCGGTTCTGTTTCCGAAATTTTCTAAAGTTCGTTGTCATGTCAAATGCCCTTTACCATGAGATTACGGGCGGTATTCGCAACGGCCGCGGGAACGCGGGACGAATCCTGGCATGTCGGCCTCGGGCGTGCGCCAGGCCTCGCGTGCCGCCTCGCGCGCGATGTCCAGCAGCTCCTTCCAGATCGGATCCTGACGCGAGGCGAACACGAACTTCCCCTTCGCTGGACAACCCCGCCCACCATCCTTCTTCGGCAGATGCGCCACGAGCACCGGACTGACTTCCGGCTCGGTCAGATCGAACCACCACCACTGATCCTCCACGAAGTTCGTGTTCTTCACGCGCACGTCCATCTGCCCATGGCAGGACGCACAGTTCTTCTCGTAGAGAGGAAGGAAGCGCTTCTGAAACCAAGGCTTGAGCGCGGGACCGTCCGCCTCGCCCCACTTGTCGCGGTCGCCCTTCCCGCCGATGTGCGCGAAGTCGAACGTGGGATAGTAGGGAATCATCGCGTCAAGCCACTCGTAGACGATCCGCTTGTCCGCCGCAGGCATATCGACGCCGTGGTGCGACTTCTCCAGATACTCCGGCAGACGGCTCCCGAACGACCCGCTTTCCTTCGCGCGGAACGGTTCCGTCAGGCCCGTCAGCAGATGGAACGACTGCACGAGCGGCTTCTCCTTGCTGTCGCCCGTAAACCAGGCGCGGAACGCGCGGTCGGACTTGGAACGGTTGACGAGAGAGTCATACGACATGTTAAAAAAGCGCGTGTAATGTCCCGTGAGGTTCATCCCCTTCGGCGGGTTCGCGCCAGAATGGCAACGCACGCAATGGCGGTCCCACACGGGCTGCACCACCTTGTTGTAGTCGAGCACGCCCGCGTTCCCCCACAGCGGCGGCTCGAGCGGCGAAGGCGCCTTGCGTGCGGCCAGGGCGGACATCGGCACGGCGGCCGTGCGCCGGTTCTCGTGACATCCCGTGCAACTCTGCGTCTCGCCGAGCATCAGGTTGATCGCACTCGTCATCCGCACGAGTTCGCGTCCCGCGCCATCGACAAGCTGCAGGTAGATTTCCTTTCGCGCCGGAGCCTGGAGAAACACGCTGCCGTCCTCCGCAACCGGCGCGTAGCCCCACACGCGCTTGGGATAGTACGACGACGCCCCCACGAGCGGTCCCTGGTCGAGAATACCGTTCCAGGTGCGGTTGACGGTTTTCGGAATCTGCTCCATCACGCGCACGGCCTTCACCTCGCCACGCGGCAACCCTTCCGCGAAACCCTTGTAGACGTCCGAGACGAACAGTTGCCCCAGCGGCACCGTCTCGCACGCGGACTGTCCAGGCGGCGCGGCCTCCAGCGTCACCGTCGCCGGCGACGGCACGTCGAGCGGCGCAATCTCCTTCGGCGCGGGCCGCGCGACGAACGGCACGGCGCCGAACACGCTCGTCGCCGGGTCCTCGTACGCGACGGCGCGGCGGCCGTCCTCCGCGAGCAGCATGAGACGGAAACGCTTCGCCTTCTCATCGCCGCACGAGGCAAGGAAACGTCCAGGCTTCACCGGCGCAGGCCAGCACCAACCCCAGTCGTACCGGCGGTCGAATACGGACGGTATCTCCGGCGTGAGCCAGCGCATGGACGGCGCGTCGTCCCCTTCCGGTCCCTCCCGGTTCGAGACGATGCCGATTGCGCCGTACGGCGAACCGTGGTGCGGCGCGAAGGTACAAACCGCGGCCCCGTATTCACCAGAAATCTCCCGGGCCTGTATGATGGAAGCGGGATCTTCGGTGAGGTTGCCAAACCAGAGCGACATCTGCCGCCCATCGGGATACTGTGTCCAGAGTGACTGCCTGTACGTCAAGTTCCAGTCCACATACTCCCAACGTGTGTAGAAAAGACGGCCGTCGGACAAGATAGAAAGGTAGAGGTCGGAGAGCGTGTTTGAGCTCAGATCGCGCGCGTTGCCGCCGTCGGCATCCATCACGTAGACGTGTGTCGAAGGTCCAGGTTGGCAGACATTGTGAGTGAACGGCGTGCGCGTAGAGAGAAAGGCGATGCACCCATCTGGGAGGGTCGCGCTCCCGCGCGACCGCTGATTCCCTGGCAAATAAACTGGACTCGCGTTATGTGCCTGCGGCGTGTCGGTCAGCTGGCGAAGTCCCAAACCGTCCGCGCGCATCGCATAGATCTGCCAAGTCTTCGCGCCGTGGCGGCGCATCGTGAAGAGAATCGTCGAGGTGTCGGGCGAAAGCGACATGTCCAGAATGATCGAATCCTTTTCCTCAAACAGGATCCGCGTCTCGCCCGTCGCTGGATCAAAGAGGCGAATGGAACATCCCCATGGTCCCTGCGGATTGGTTTGCCACACGTAGTTGGGAATGGCACCCGAACGGAGCGGCGATCCCGTAAAGAAAAGGATCGGCGGCAGCGTCTTCACCTCCGCCGCCAGTTCCTGCGATTCACGCCGGGGATCGGGGGTGGGGAGTCGCGGCGGACGATCCGCGAAGAACCCGCGCAGCGCGATGCGTCCCGGTCCGCCCTTCCGCGACGACCGCCCGAGGTTCACGATCCGCGCGACATGCCGTCCGTCCGTCAACCCCTTCGCCACGCACGTCTCCTCGCGCAACGACGAGTCGAACGTGCCGAAAGACTTGCCGTCCACAAACGCCTCGAAGAACCCGAGAGGCGAAGTCTGGTCGCGGAAGGTCATTCCCCATATCCAGCGGCACGCGCCCTTCCGGTGACACACCGTAAAAGACGTTCCCTCGAACTCCACCTCCACGGCGTCGCCTACCTTTTCGCTCACCCACGCGTACGGCCATGGGCCCTTATCACACCACGCCTTCCACACGCCCGTGGGCTGGACGAGCGGATTCGTCCACGACGTCAGGGGCGCCGGCAGGATTTCCGACAAGGTTGCAGGCAGTTCGGTCTTGGCGTTCGTCTTGTCGGGCGTGCCAGCTACCGCGTCGAAGTTCGATGCGATGAGCCGTCCGCGCCAGAAGATCGGTTCGCCCGGCTGGTTCATCTTTCCTTCCAACCACTTGCCGTCCTCGTCGCGCCGGACGAACTCCACGCGCTTCCCGTCGGGCGAAACCTTCGCGATCGCGTTGTTGGAGAAGTCCGCCACGTAGAGCCAGCCGTCCGGTCCGAAGCACATGCCGTCCGTCGTGCGCATCGGACACGACGTCGCGTATTTCAGGAAGTCCGGCTTGGCGGGATCGCGCGTGATGTCGAACGGCGACTTCGCGAAGGTCGAAAGCGACGCGACGTTCCCCTTCGCGTCGAAGACGACGCGCGAGACCTCGCCGTCGCCGAAGTTGCCCACGTAGAGGCGGCCCTCAGCATCGAAGGCCAGTCCGTCAAGGCCATATTGGCAGAACTTGTTCTTCGTCGTGACCATGAGGAGCAGGTTCTTGTCGGCCTTGGTGTTCGTCACCTTCACGTTCCGGTCTGACGGATCGAAACGGTAGACGCCGCTCACGAGAAGGCCGGACGCGTCCTTGATCGGTGAAAGGCAACTTTGCGTGAGGTAGAGCTTTCCCTTGTGGAACTTCACGCCGTTCGGATGTTCCATCCCCTCGGCGATCACGTACCATGCGGCCAGCTTGTCGCCCTTGATCTCGAGCCGCAGAAGCCGCCCCTGATTCTTCGTAAGTTCTTCGCCCGTCCACGGCTGGTTGTCTACCACGTACAGCGAGCCATCGTCGCCGTAGGCGATTCCCATCGGCGAACAGCGTCCTGTGGCGGGATTGACAGGCAGGTCGAGCCACTTGTAGGGTTGCTCGCCAGGATTGTCGATGCGGAAGAGCGCACCAGGCTTCTTCGTGTCAGCGAAGTTCGCCGCCGCAATCACAAGCCTGTCCTGCGCATCGATGGTCATGCCGTCCGGCGTCACGCACCCGTCGGGAAACGTCGCGAACGGCGCCGCCAGACACCCCAGCGGCAATATCAGACCAAGTACGATCTTTTCCATCACAACCCTTCCACGATCGTCCGCCCGGCGCTCGTACCGAGGCGCGTGGCGCCCGCGCGGAGCATAGCGAGCGCATCAGCGCACGTGCGGATGCCGCCCGCCGCCTTGAGTCCCATCTCGGGACTGATCGCCGCGCGCATCAGCTGCACGTCCTCGAGCGTCGCGCCGCCCGTGCCGAAGCCAGTAGACGTCTTCACGAAATCAACGCCCGCTTCGCAGGCGATCTTGCAAGAGAGCAATTTCTCCTCGCGCGTCAGGTAGCAGTTCTCGAAGATAACCTTCGAGGTCACGCCCTCGCCGCGGCAGATCTTCGCGAACTCGGCGAGTTCGGCGAGTACGTACGCCGTGTCGCCCGCCTGCAGACGGCGCACGTTCTGGACGATGTCCACCTCGCCCGCGCCCTTCGCAATCGCATCGCGCGTTTCGAAGAGTTTCACCTCCGTCGTCATCTGCCCGAGCGGGAAACCCACCGCCGCGTCCACCATCACGCCCGTCCCCTTCAGGAGCGACGCGCACCGTGCCACCGCGCTCCCGTTCACGGCCACGCTCGCGAAACCGAACTCGGCCGCCTCGCGGCAGAGGTCGTCGATCGTCTCCGGCCTGCCGAACGCCTTCAAATACGTGGAGTCCAGCAACCCCGCCAGCGTCTTTTTCGTCAGCTTCTCAACGTCTACCATGGCATCTCCTTGCTTATAAGTTCCTTTGGAAACAACAGAAACAACTTGTAAAAACAACCGCTTATTTCTCGCCGCGCAACCGCGCGGCGCTCTTGAAACCGGGCGCAGTTGCGCCCGGATGGAAAAAGTTGTTTTTACAAGTTGTCATGGTTGTTTCCTTTTCAACTACCAACTCATCAGTATCTTCAGCGCCTCGCCGGCCTTGACAGCCGCAAGGGCCTTGTCGAGTTCGGCGATGTTGAACCGGTGCGTAACGAATTCGGACGCGGAAAGTTTACCTTCTTTTATCCATTCGCACAAGGGGGCCATAGCCGCGCGTTCGCGCCACCGGGTCGGCCACTGGTGGATGATCAGGTTGAAGTTGTACGGCCCCTTGCCCTTTTCCAGGAGGAGCGTCGGCTGCGAGATGACGCCGTAGACGCCGATCGTGCCGCCGAGCTTGATCATCGGGATGGCCGCGTTGACGATCTTCTCGTTCGCGAACGTCTCGTCCGCCCCCATCTTCCTTGCCAGCTCGCGCTTGTTGGGAAGCGGGTCGACGAGCCCCACCCACTTGACGCCCATCAGTTTCGTGAACTTCACGAAGGAGAGCCCCACCGGCCCCGCACCGTAGATGAGCACCTTGTGCTCGGGCCTAATCGAGAAGTCGCCGATACCGCCGTACACCTCGCGCCATGTGCAGAGCACGGCCGCCTCGTCCGCGCCGACTCCCTCCGGCACCACGTTCTGGATGATGCAGCTGTCGTACCAGCCGTGCGCGGCGTCCGCAATCCCGTCGCGCGCCATCGCGTCGTGGTCATTCACAAGTACGTATTCCGAAAAGCCGCCCCAGCCGCCGACGAGACCCGGTACACCAAAGTCGAACACCATTCCTCCCAACACGCGGTCGCCAACCTTGAAGCAGGTTGCCTTTTCGCCAACCTTCTCCACGATGCCGGCGTTCTCATGGCCCAGTACCATCGGGTACGTATCCATGCCAGGGAAGTGACCTTCCACGAGCTTGCGGTCCGTGGCGTTGCAGAGCGCCATCGTCTCCACCCTCATCAGCGCCTGATAGGGACTCGGCTCTGGTGTCGCGACCTCCTGTATCTCGAACCGCCCGGGTTCGGTTATGACCAATGCTTTCATTTGTCTGTTCCTTTCTCTTGTTGCGCCAATATGGCGTAGATGCTTTCCATTGCGCGATACGCATCGAACATGAGTTTTCGGCGTTCCGCGTAGAACGCCGTGCGTAGCGCATCCGGCACGATCTCGCCCGCCGTGTGGACAAACCGTTCCGTCGCCGTGAAATCGGGGAAGAGTCCGCACGCGACGCCGCCCGTCACCGCCGCGCCGGTGCTCGTCGCCTCCGCCACGCCCTCCACCGTCTCCACGCGGCATCCGCAGGCGTCCGCCAGGATGGCGAGGAGCGTCTCGCCCTGCGCGCCGCCGCCGAGCGCGCGCAGCGTGTCGCCGCAGTCCAGCGTCTCGCGGAAGATGTCGCGGATGCCGGCGAGGCTCATCGCCACACCCTCCAGCACCGCGCGGTACATCTCCTCCTTCGTGGACGCGAGGTTGAGTCCCGCGAACACGCCCCGCGCGTCCGGGTTCCACCACGGCGTGCGCTCGCCGCACAGGTATGGCAGGAAAAGGAGTCCGTTCGCGCCGGGCGGCACGGACGCCGCCGCGCCGTAGTCCACGCCGAACTTCTCCACGAACCACTTGATCGCGCTCCCGGCCGTCTGCATCGTGCCCGTCGCGTGTAGCGTCCCCGGCACGCAGTGCGCCCACGTCATCACGCGCCGCTCCGGGTCGGCGATGATCTTCTCGCAGGCAAGGCCGATCCAGCTGGACGATCCCAGGCAGCAGTACGTCACGCCCGGCGCCACCGCGCCCGCGCCCACGCCAGCGCAACTGCCGTCGCCGCCGCCCGCCGCCACCGGCGTCCCCGCCAGCAGCCCCGTCGCGGCGGCGGCTTCCGCCGTCACGCCGCCGAGGATCGTCGTCGAGGGCACGGCCTCCGGCATCTTGTCCGGCGGGATCTCCGCCGCCGACAGGATCTCGTCTGACCATTTGAATGTGTTGAGATCGAACGCGTTCGTGCTGCTCGCGTCCGAATGGTCCGTGGCCAGACGCCCTGTCAAACGTGCGTTCACGTAATCCTTCGCGCAGAGCGTCTTCGCCGTCCGCGCGTAGACTTCCGGTTCGTGCGCCTTCACCCACATCAGCTTCTCGATGGAGTAGGACGCGCTCACGCGGTGCCCCACGATGCCGTAGAACCGGTCAGCCCCCACGCGCGCCTCGATCTGGTCCGCCTCGGACACGGCGCGCTGGTCGCAGTAGAGGATGGACGGACGGAGCGCGTTCCCCTGCGCGTCCACCGGCGTGCTGCCCATCATCTGTCCGCTCAGCGCCACCACCGCGATGTCCGCCGGATTGGCCTTCGTCTCGCCGAGCAGCTGACGCGTCGAATCGCAGACGGCCCGCCACCAGTCGTCCGGCTCCTGCTCCGCCCAGCAGCCGTTGAAGAAGTTGGAGGGATACGCCGCCGTCACGCTGCCAAGCCGCGTCCCCGCCGCCGTGTACAGCGTCGCCTTGTCCCCGCTCGTCCCGAGGTCATGCGCCAGTATCAGGTCAGCCATCGCCCCTGTTCCTCTCCGTCAGCGGAAGATGATCGTTACGCCGGACTTGGCAAGGCGGACCTCGCCCACCGACTGAATGACGTTCACCTGCCACGACGACGGGATTCCCGTCACGGACGGCGTACCCGTAAAGCCTCCCTGCGAACGGCAGATCACGTACGAGCGTCCGTTCGCCAGCGCCTCTGGATTCGCAAGACTGAGGGTCAGCCTTCCAAGGTCCAGCACACCCGATGTAGGCGTCACATATCCGCAAGCTCCGTTCTCGCCGACCTCGATCGCCACGGACGGCGGCGTGGCGGTCGCCGCCACCGCGAACACGCCGCCCGTCTTCACCAGCACGTCCGAGACCATCGACGCACCCGCCGCCAACGCAAGCGTTCCGCCTTCGATCTCCGTGGGGACGGCAAACGTATTCGCCCCTGTCAGCGTGAGCGTGCCCGCACCACGCTTCTTGAACGTACCGCCAAATCGCCACGAATTCGGCCCCAGCCTTGCGAGTTCGCCCAGCTGCTCCTCGGTAAGCGGACGATCCCAGATGCGAACCTCGTCGTATGTGGCGGCAGCATCCTCGTCCGAGTTTGACAGGCTTCGCCCTAGCCAGAAGTTGTCGGCCACCTGGTTTGCTGGGCTCCATCCTGTATTCGGCGTGAGTGAGAAGGTCGCCAGGGTAGCACCCGTATCCGCATTCTGCTTGTAGCTGGTCACCACCCAGCTGCCATCCCCCTTGGGTGCCGCCGTGACCGCAATATGGTAGTTGGTCCCAAGCTGGAATCCCCCCAAGACATTTGTTTGATAAACCTGCACCCCTCCATACTTGACGCTGAGCGTTGTCCGATCAGTGGCCTTGCCAGAAGTCCAAGCGAGCAGAAAAGAGTTTGCAGCCGCCGTACCAATGTCGAAAACCCGGCTCCAATTGAACACGGCATTCTGACGGGCCCAAACTTCGATCGTGAAGCCGGCATCGCCAGTCGGAACGAGGCCGCGACCGAGATTGACCGCTCCGGCGCCACGCGCTCCTCCCGGTATCGAGAACGCTTCCGCCCCGAGGTTCACCGTGCCGTTCGTGGAGGCGTCGGCCGTACCTATCGAATCTTCCAATGTCCCGTTGAAGCCCCATCTGTGTACCGGTGGCTCCATCGCGTCAACCTCGGAACGCGCCGTAAGCGGCTGGTTGAACGTGACATCGTTGCCGCATGTATCAACCGTGCCTCCGGCCGCTCCCACCTCAAACTTTGTCAAAGTCCCGGCTTGGACAAATGTTGCCGTACTTTCGGTCGTCTTCAGCGTACCGCCATCCAACCTGAACGTGCGATTTGTGCCATAAGCAGTAGGGGTGATGCAACGTACGGAAAGCGTACCGCCGTTGAGATGCAGCTCGCCGCTTTTCCCTCTGGCCCTGGGCAAATAGTAGAGTCCATATCTCCCGGCGACGCTCACTTCCGCCGTACCGTCGATTTCTACGAGTCCCAAGCCCAATTCGCCGACCACATAGCCGCAACCTGATCCCGTCTGGCTAAATGTGCCGCCATGGTGGCGAAAAGTCCCCACTCCCGTGTCGAAGCGCCCAACACATGGCCACCCAGTAACCAAAATGTCGCCGCCGTTCTGTTCGAAAGTCCCCGTGCCGTAACGCCCCACTTGAAAGTTTACCCTCGCATCTAACAGGCCGCCGTTCATCTCGTAGACGGCCACCGCGCTCTTTCCTCCAGCATTGTCGTCATATCCTCCGACAGCACTTTCACCGGACAAGGTTCGCACGACACCGCCGTTCTGGCGGAAAAGCCCGGCCTTGACGGCGATGACGCCGCTCGCCTCAAGCGTTCCGCCTGTCTCTATCTGCGTCAGAGCCCCTGCCTCCTGCCAGAAGTCTTTGGTCACTTCAAGCGAGTTTCGCACGAATAGCTGGACATTGTTAAAAACCCCGATCTTGCCGGCCAACGACATGGGCCGTTCGATCCGCATCGTGCCAAAGCGATGATCCAACCATCCGAGCCGACAAGCCTCATTCCCGGAAAAGACCAGTTCTCCAGCTCCAATCTTAGCCATGACACCGTTAGTATCTCCTGTCATCGGCCCGGCCAACGCGACGGATGCGCGGTCGACGCGAACCGTGAGCCATGAGTAATCCAAGCCGTTCACAAACGTGAGCGGCTGGTCTGCCTCGGCTCCGTTAAGAAGAAGCGGCATGGGATTGAATGCGGCCGTCCCGTAACTCAGAGTCTCGCCTGCCCCGCCAAGGTTCACGGTAAGCGGCACGCCCTTTGCCGAGAATCCGGACGAAGAACCAGGCACGATGGCAATCTGTCCCGCTCCTGTGCCAAGTCCGGCAGTAATCGATCCAGACGCGCTCGACAGCGTCCCCCCGTTGAGCACGACGGCATGCCCCGCATCCAGGCCCTGCCCGAAATCGGCCTGAAGGGTTCCTTTCAAGACCGAAATATCCCCACCCGTCGTGTTTTGCCCCGTAAGATAAAGGGTACCGGTGCCAACCTTCGACAATCCATACGCATAATTCTCGTTACCGGCAAGCGTCACGTCACCGGAAGACGTGTCAATTGCAGCGGACAGCGTTCCGATCATGTTGGCGCGGAGCACGGCAATCTCCGCCGCCGTCCATCCAGCCCCGGTTGCCAAGACAGCACCGTTCTCGACGCGAATGCGGTTCGGACTGTCATATCCAGGCAAGGCGAACGGAGTCTCGGCGACCAACGTACCGTTCGAGACGATCGTCATGCCCGCCCAACTGTTCGTACCGCTCAGGACAAGCGATCCTTCGCCTAGCTTGACGAATCCACCGTCCGACCCTGAAGTGGGCACGACAGAAGCGGAAATTGTCGCAGCGACACCCGGCGGCACCTCGACAAGCGCTCCCGCCGTCTCCACAGACACCGTTCCGGTGCCACCGACCTGCTCCAGGAACTGGACACACGAATCCGCATCCTCCGGCGCCTTGAGGACGCCGCCCGCGAACACGAACGTCCCGTTGGCGTTACGGACAAACGTGCGCGGCGAAATAATCGTACCACCCGGCTCCAGGCGCACGGTTCCCGTTGCAGATGCCCTATAGGCGATCTGGACGCCCCCTGGGATGGCCGAGTTGATCGCCTCCACGTTTGACGCGACTCTGACCGTTCCGCTGTCCTTCACAACGAGCGTGCCTTCTCCTTCTTCGCCGACAAGCAGCGAACGCGCGGAACCGCCAAGCGCACACTTTATAAGTTCGCCACCCCCGATGATTGCCGTTCCGACGGAACCGGCGTAACGCCCGACGCTGAAATATCCAGCACACCTAATCGTCCCTCCGGTTTGGCGCAAAAGCCCTGTGCCGTATTGCCCGATGTGCGGATTTCCGTAGATGTCGACCGCACCGCCGTTCATCAGAACAGACGCCGTGCCGTTCGCCTCTGACGCAATTCCGAAGACCTTATCGCCCGCCGCCAATGACAACATCCCGCCATCCTGCATCACAAGTGTCGCACCGCCCCTCAAGTTTATGAATACGCGATCTTCCTCCACGGTCGTCACCGTCACGGTGGATGGATCGGAAACAACCGCCCAGTCGGCGTAAGCGGGCTTGGTGCCACCCCAGTTCGACGCCACGGACCAGTCTCCGTCGCCCCCCTGCCACGTGACCGTGGCCCCAACCGCGGCAAGCGCAGCCATGCCACAACAAGCAGTCGTAAAAGATTTCCTATTCATACGTTTTCCTTCCGTTTCCTCATTTGGAACTGCGATTCCGCCCATGGAACCGTTTTCACATTCGGAAATTCAATTCACGGGTGAAATTGTACAGGATTCCCTTCCCCCTGTCAAACCGAAAATGAAACCTAAAGGCATCGCTAGAGTTCCGCACCATACTCCAAGCATCCGCGAGAACGTGGAACGAAACCCGACTCGTCCGGTTCGGGCGTCTGCGCGGCAAATGCCGCGCCTTCCCTTGCAATGGACAGCAGTTCCTGCCAAAGTGGATCGTCGCGCCCCGCAAACGAAAACTTTCCGCGAGCAGGCAGACCCCGTCCTCCTGCAGCCTTTGGCAAATGCGCCATGAGCGCGGGACTTGTCTCGGGGCGTGTAAGGTCGATCCACTCCCAGCGACAGTCGCCTCTGATGCCCACTTTCTCCGGCTTGAGCTTTCCGTGGCAGCCGGAACAGGCGCGCGTGAAGACCCCGTCATACCGCGCGACCCACGGCGCGAGCGCAACAGTGTCGGGATCGCCCCAGCGGTCGCGCTTGCCCCGCGCACGGACATGGGCGCAGTCCGTCGTGGGATAGTACGGCACCATCGCGTCGATCCATTCAAATACGCGCCGTTTCTCCTCCGGTGCCACGTCGGTTCCGCAGTGGGACTTCTCAAGGTAGTCCGGCAGACGGCTCGCGCAGGAGCCCGTCTGGCGCGGATGCAAGACATCCGCGAATCCGTAGTTGAGAAGAATCGAATGGATCAGCGGCTTCCCCTTCTTCGCCTCAGGCGCTCCGCCATAAGAGAGGTAACTTTGCCTGTCGCTTCCGGCCCGTTCGTTGAGTCCGTCGTAACTGCGGCAAAAGAACCGCGTTCGCCCGTCCTCAAGAGAGAGTCCCTTGGCAGGATTGCCGCCACCGTGGCAGCGTATGCAATGCCGGTTCCAGACGGGCTGGACATCGCGCATGTAATCGACCACGCCCGCCCGCAACCCCGCCGGAGGCACGAGCGGCGTGGGAGCATGGCGTGCCGCCTCGCCGGCGAACGCGCCGGACGCCGTCATCCGTCCCTCGTGGCATCCCACGCAACTGCGCCGTTCGCCGGGCATCACGTTGAGCGCGCTCGTCATGCGCCTGATCTCGCGCCCGGCACCGTCCACGAGCTGCAGGTAGATTTCCTTCAGCGCTGGCACCTCGAAGTAGGCGCTGCCGTCCGCCGCCACAGGCGCATAGCCCCAAACGCGCTTGGCGTAGTATGTGCCCACGCCGATGAGCGGACTCTGGTCGTATGCGCGCGGAATCCCCAGGTTCACCGTCTTCGGCAACTGCTCCATGATCCGAACGGCCTTCACGTCCTCACGTGCCACGCTTTCCGCCACGCCGCGCAGCACATCCGCCACATACAGGTAACCCACGGACACGGTTTCGTCCGTCGGTTGGCCAGGGGGCGCAGCAGGGACGGTGACCGTCTTCGTCGTCTCTGGCGCGAACGCGGCAAGCGTTTTCGGGGCAGGCCGCGGCATCAAGGGCATCGCGCAGAACGCGCTCGTCGTCTTGGGGTCGTACACCGTCGCACGATTCCCCTTCTCGTCGATGAGCGAAAGCCGGTAACGTTTCAACCCACCGCCGCCGTATGAGCAAAGGTAGAGCCCGTTTCCCATCGGGTACGGCCAGCAATAGGCCCATGGGTGATCGAAGTCCATGATTGACGGAAACTCCGGCGTCAACCAGCGAACGGCCTGGCCTCGCCGCCCTTCCGGCCCGTTCTTGGCCGAGACGACTCCGATCGCGCCGTAGGGCGAACCGTGGTGCGGCGCGAACGTACAGACAGCCTCGTCCGGCGAACCTGGAATCTCCCGCGCCTGCAAGAGGTTCGGAGGGTCGTCGAGCAGGTTGCCAAACCACAGTTCCAAGTGCCGCCCGTCGGGATACTGCGTCCAGAGCGACTGGCGCGACATGATGTTCCAGTCCACGTATTCCCAGCGCGTGTAGAGTAACCGCCCGTCGCTCCGCACGGTAAGGGAATAGTCCGCGAGCGTATTCGACGAAAGCATCTTCACGTTCGAGCCGTCCGGGTCCATGACATGGATACGACTCGAGGGGCCGTCGGTACAGACGAGATGCGTCCCCTTCGCCCGCGTGGAGACGAAGGCGACGCGCCCATCCGGCAACGGCGCGGGAGAGGTGTCGTGAAACTTGCCGGCGGCCAGAGCCGTCAAGCCGCTCCCATCCGCCTTCATCCGATAGACGTGCCAGTACGGCGACGACCGATGCCGCATGGAGAACCAGAGCGTCTCCGCATCCGGGGAAAGTGCCAAATCGAGGACAGCCGCATCCTTGTCCGCAAACAGCGTGCGCGGCGGCACATCGGGTTTTGACGGATCGAGCACCTTGATCGCCGTTCCCCAGACTTTGCCGTCAGGATGGGCCGAGTGACCTACCGAGAGCGGTCCGACGCGCGTGCGCAAGGGCGCCCCCTCGATGTAGAGGAGCGGCGGCAATGTCCGGGCAAGCGCGGCAAGTTCCGGCGATTCCCGGGAAAAGTCCGGCTCGCTCCCTTTCTGCGGGCGGTCCAGCATGAAGCCAGCCACATCGACGGCCCCCACGCCCGCGTTGGACAGTTCAAGGACATGCTGCCCTTCCCCCAGCCCGGACGCAATCGGCAGCTCATATGCGGGCACGCCTGTGGAACCAGAGAGATCAATTGACGGCAGCGGCTTGCCGTCCAGACGCACATCCAGCCGCCCCAGGCGCGCAAGGGAGTTGGTGTGGGTCGGATGCCACCAAGAGATCCGCACGCCCGTCCGCGTCGCAAGCGCGACGGATGTCCCCTCGAACCGCAGGGAGAGCACATTCCCCTTCGAACTGGAAATCCAATGATATCGCACTTGTCCTTTCCCTTCGCGAAGGAGTTCGGGCTCCCATGCGCCGGTCATCGAGACCTGTGAATGCCGAGGAGAAACGAAGATGCGTTTTCCCTCCTGTGCGCACACAGGCAAGATTACGAGACAGAGGCACATCACCTGCCCGGCAATCCGCCACGCGCCATTAGCTTGTACGTCCATTTTCACCTCTGAAATCACGGTTCCGCCTGTGAAACCATTTTCACATTCGGAAACTCAATTCACGGGTGGAATTATAAGGCAAACCCTCCCGCCTGTCAACCGGAAAGTCGCGCAATACAATCTGCATGAGATTGCTATTCCGGTCAGCCGAAGCCGAGGCGGCTGGAGATGGCCTGCGCGGCAGCGACGATCTTCGCGCCGACGGCGGGGATGTTCTTCGGCGGGCAGTTCTGCGCTGGGCCCGTGATCCAGATCGACGCCACCGGATAGCCGTTGCGGTCGCGAACCGCCGCCCCCACGCAATACACGCCGTCGTAAGCCTCGCCTCTATCGATAGAATATCCCTTCTCCCGAACCTCCGCAAGCTCCTGCATGTACGCCTTGGCCGTAGTGATCGTGTTCTTCGTGTAGCGCGTGAACTTGATACGCGCGACGAGAGACCTGCATTCTTCCTCGGGCAGATAGGCGAGGAGCGCCTTGCCGGGCGCGGACGTGTGCAGTTCGGAACGGTGGCCCGGATCGAGCGAGTAGCGGAACAGGTTCTTGCCGGGCGCGTTCTCGATCGCCACCACCTCGGTTTCGTGCAGGACGCCCAGCACCACCGTGTCGTGGAACTCGTCACGGATCGCGCGCATGTAGGGAAGCGCCAGCCCGATCACGTCTGCGTCGAAAAGCGCCCGTTGCCCCACCATCAGCATCTTCATCGAATGGCGGAACGCCTTAGTGTCTGGATCGCGCCAAAGATAGCCCGCCGCCTCCAGAAGAAGAGTGATGCGCGAGGCGCTGGCTGCCGGCAGGCCCACTGCCTCCGCGATCTCCTTCTGCGTCTTACCCTGTGGGTATTGGGCCAGGTACTCCAGCACCTCCAGCCCGCGCGCCAATCCCGGTACGCCGTCGAGCGCCGGATTCCGCTCCGCTCGCGCAATATGCTTGCCGTTCCGTTTCATGATCGTACCACTCCTTTAATTTACAGACTTGCCAGCGTCTTTATTGGATTTCATGGCGTGACAACGCAACGGATGAGATTGTCGTCCACAACCGGCACGGGCACGCCATCCACCGTCTTGAAGTCGATTCCGGCGATGTACATGCGGCGTGGCTGGATGGCGTCCTTGCCATCGTCATTGTGGGCATGGAACACGATCCGCCACTTGCCGTCCGCGTCCTTAAACAAGGAATGGTGCCCCACGCCCACCAGCCCGAAGCGCCGCCGGAGAATCGGGTTGCCGGCGTACTTCGTCCACGGCCCCTCGAGACTCCGCGCCGTAGCCACGCCCACGGCATAGTCGCGGTCGCGGTAGTCGTTCGCGGAATAGGTGAGCACGTACGTGCCGTCGATCTTGACGATGAACGGCCCCTCCGTGACGGAGCAACGCGGATTCATCATCTCCCACCCCTTCTCGGCGCGCAGCACCATGCGGGCCGTGCCGGGCTTGGCGTGCAGGCCGTCCTTCTCCATCTCCGTCAGCCAGACGACGTTCCCCTTGTCGAAGTGCACGTACACCATCCATGCCCGCCCGTCGTCGTCGATGAAGAGCGAGTTGTCGATGCCGCCCCGTTCGAGGATCGGCTTCTTCTCCGCCTGACGGAACGGCCCGAGCGGACTGTCCGCCGTCGCCGCGCACACGTGCGTCTCGGCGGAGTAGTACATCACGTACCGCCCGCCCACGCGGTAGACCTCCGGCGCCCAGAAGAACTTCTTCCCGAACGAATCGTCCATGTGGAGTGCCAGTCCGTCCTTGGACCGTCCCTGGTCCATCTTCCAGTGGACGAGGTCCGTGGACGTCGCCACGGTGATGCCAACGCGCGAATGGGTGCCGTAGGCGTAGTAGGTTCCCTTCTCGTACAGGATGAAGGGATCCGCCAGCGGCACGCGGTCGTCGCGCAGATGCGGCAGGAGCGCCTCCAGCCAGAGGTCGTAGCCGGCGTCTGTCGGATGTATCTCGTCCGCCATGATCGTGCGCGGCACCCAGCCCGTCGAATCGACCAGCTTGTCGTTGAAGTCCACCCATGTGATTTCGGGATGCGCGGCGGCGAACTCCTTCAGTAGAACGTTCGTCCTGTCGTTCCGCGCACGCGCGGCGACGTGCCGCTTCGAGTCGGCGGACGCGCCGCGCGGGAAGATTGGATGGAGGATGACCTGCGCGCCAGGCTGCTTTTCGCGTATCCGCGCAATAATCAGTTCGATGGCCTTGGCGACGTTGGCCGGATCGGTATTGTCCGACGAGTTGTTGTTCGTGCCGATCATGAGGACGACGTTCTTCGCCTTGTAGCCGTCAAGCTCGCCGTGCTCGATGCGCCAGAGGACGTGCTGCGTGCGGTCGCCGGCGTAGCCGAGGTTGAGGACTGTCCGGCCGTTCGTCAATGCCGACCACTTCGCGAGATGCCGCCACTCCCAGTAGTGCATGATGGAATCGCCCACGAGGACCACGTCCACAGTACGTCCATTCAGGCGCGCGGCCTGTTCACGGTGCTTCAGGAATCTGTTGGCCCACCAGTAGTCGCCAAAGATGCCCGGATCGCGGTTCCGGATCTCGCCCTTCGCGCGCAGCTCCATCCGTGCTACGGGCGTCGTTTCGACCGT
>CACWSW010000085.1 GCA_902763655.1 uncultured bacterium | reverse complement strand
GGCGATCAAGCGCGTGTACAACTTCGACCAGGTGGGCGAGAAGGACATGTACCTGCTCCACCACGAGGAGCTGGAGTCGCTCGGCTGCAACCTGAAGGGCATCAAGCGCATCCGCTTCTTCATGACGTTCGGGCAGAGCTACCTCACGCACCTGAAGTGCCTCGAGAACGTGGGCATGACGCGCATCGACCCCGTCGACTTCAAGGGACAGAAGATCGTCCCGATCGAGTTCCTGAAGGCGCTCCTGCCCGACCCTGCCACACTCGGTCCGCGCACGAAGGGCAAGACGAACATCGGCTGCATCTTCGAGGGCGTGAAGGACGGCAAGCCGGTGCGCTACTACGTGTACAACGTGTGCGACCACCAGGAGTGCTACGCCGAGGTCGGCTCGCAGGCGATCAGCTACACGACGGGCGTGCCCGCGATGATCGGCGCCAAGTGTTTCCTGGAGGGCAAGTGGACCGCGAAGGGCGTCCACACGTGCGAGGAGTTCGACCCTGACCCGTTCATGGCGGAGCTCAACGTCCAGGGCCTTCCTTGGAAGGAGTCCTTCGACCCCGTGATGGTGCCGTAGCACGAAGGACGTGGAATTTGGTATACTCTCCTCCCGAGAGGTCTCATGACAGTAGAGGAAATCATAAAGACGCCGGAGTATATCTCCGTTGTGGATGACTACAAGGATGTGTGCTTGTGGTTTTCCCCGGAGTGCTATCATCCGCATACAGACGTTCAGCTCGAGCAGATTCTCACGTCGATTGAGCGCAACGGGGATCTCAAGGCATACAAGCGGGTCGGGAGGATCAGAAAATGGCTGTCACCAAATTTCAAGCCGACATACTCAAGCGGATTGCCGATTCACGGATAAAGTCTGGTGAGACGTATGTCGCAGGAGGTCTGGCGCTCAACTACCAGTTGAAGGCACCACGGCTTTCGCATGACATCGACGTGTTCAACAACAGCACGGAGGCACTTCACGCCGCGTACGGATGCGATAGCCAAGCGCTACATGAAGCGGGTTTTGAAGTCATTGAAAAAAGAAAAGCTCCGTACTTCGTGGAAGTCTCGGTTGTCGGTCCGCATGGGGAGAAAACCGACATCCAATGGGTGAGCGACAGCGCCTACAGGTTCTTCCCGCTTCTGGAAGATGAACTCCTTGGTCTGACGCTCCATCCATTCGACCTTGCCACAAACAAGCTGCTTGCGTTGATGGGACGCGAAGTGCCGCGCGACTGGGTCGATACGATCACATGCCACGAGAGGCTTCAACCGTTGCCGTATCTCGCCTGGGCGGCGTGCGGCAAGGATCTTGGCTTTAGTCCGGCGTTCATTCTGGACATGGCGATGCGCGTTCGCTATGTCCAGGAGGAGCTAGACGCGGCAATCGAATCCGAAGAACCCTTGGATGCGGCATGCCTCTGCCGGAAATGGCATGAGATGATCTCGGCCGCCCGAAACACGATTCGGCTGATTCCCGCAGAAGAGGCCGGCAAGGCCGTTCTCACGAAAGACGGCGAACTCTTCCGCGGCACCGACGAGGAGTTCCTCGCCGCGCTTTCGGCAGGCGAGATCGTCTTCCACGAAGGCCACCTCGGCGGCGCCTGGCCACGGATTGTCGAGAAATAGGGAGATAGACGGTGCCACGATACATCATCGACGAGGCGAAGCTGGAGGCGAACCTTCAGGTGCTCGCCTTGGTGCGCGAACGCGCGGGAGTGAAGATTCTGCTCGCGCAGAAGGCATTCTCGTGCTTCAAGCTGTACCCGCTCGTGGCGAAGTACCTCGACGGCGCGACGGCGAGCGGTCTCTTTGAGGCACGCCTCGCGCACGAGGAGATGCCTGGGAAGGAGAACCACGTGTTCGCGCCGGCCTTCCGCGCGGAGGACATGCCGGAACTGCTGGCTGTAGTGAATCACATCGTGTTCAATTCGCCAAGGCAGGTGGAGAAGTTTGGCGCAATGGCGCGCGCGGCGGGCGTGTCGGTGGGGTTGCGCGTGAACCCCGAGGTGTCCGTGGCGACCACGCCAGCGTACGACCCGTGCCGGGCGGGGTCGCGGCTCGGGGTGACGAGGGAGGGACTGGACGCCGCATGGGGAGGGTCGCAGTTTACTGCGACCGATGATTCGGACGCAATAAATTGCGTCCCTCCCATCGACGGACTGCACTTCCACTGCCTGTGCGAGCAAGGGGTGGAGGAGCTGCGCAAGGTGCTGGCGGGGTTCGAGGGAAAGTTCGGCGACCTGCTGCCGCAGATGAAGTGGGTGAACTTCGGCGGCGGACACCACATCACGCGCGCGGACTACGACGTGGACGGGCTGGTGGAGTTGCTACTTGATTTTCGCCGCAGGTATCCGTACCTTACGGTCTACTTGGAGCCGGGCGAGGCCATCGCGTTCGACGCGGGCACGCTTGAGGCGACCGTGCTGGAGATTCAGCCGCCGGGCGCGGACGGAGTGTCGAACGCGATCCTGGACGTGAGCGCGGCCTGCCACATGCCGGACGTTTTGGAGATGCCGTATACGCCGCGGGTTGTGGTGAATGGTGAAAGGGGGAAGGTGAAAGGTGAAGGGGGAATGGTGAAAGGTGAAAGGGGAAAGGTGAAAGGTGAAGGATTTGCATGCCGGTTTGGAGGTCCTACTTGCTTGGCGGGGGATGTGATAGGCACGTATGGTTTTGACCGGCCGCTCAAGGAGGGGGACACGGTCGTGTTTGAGGACATGGCGATCTACTCGATGGTGAAGAACAACACGTTCAACGGAATGCCGCTCCCTGATATCGCCGTGCGGCGCAAGTCTGGCGAGATAGAGGTACTGCGTCGCTTCGGCTATGCCGACTTCAAGATGCGTCTGGGCTAGTGCTTGGTGCCTAGTGCCTAGTGCCTGGTGCTTGGTGCGGGCTTTGCAGGCAAATCTTGGGCGCGTAAGCAACGCACTAGGCACTAAGCACTAGGCACCAAGCACCAATATGGTATAATCTCGCCATGGCCATAAATGAAATTACGAGGGTCGCGTCGCACGAGCCGGCGGGCCCGGGGTACAGGTTCCTGGTTCTTGACGCGCCGCAGCTGGCGGCGCAGCTCGTGCCGGGTCAGTTCGTGCACGTGAAGGTGCCCGCCCTCGAGGCGAGCGCGCTCAGGCGGCCGTTCTCGGTGTTCGATGCCGACAACGGGCAGGTGGCGCTGCTGTACAAGAACGTGGGGCGCGGCACGGCCGCGCTGAACACGGTGCAGCCAGGCGAGACCGTGGAGGTGATGGGTCCGCTGGGGCACGGGTTCCCGGAAACGTGCAAGGGCGTGCCGCTTCTGGTCGGTGGCGGGTACGGCGTGGCGCCGCTCTACTTTCTGGCGAAGCGGCTTCTTGCCGCGGGGATTGGGAAGCCGATCCTGTTCGTGGGCGGGCGGACGAAGGACGACCTGCTGGCGCTTGACCGGTTCGCGGCGCTCGGCGTGGAGGTGCGCACTGCCACGAACGACGGCTCGGAGGGCGTGAAGGGATTCGTGACGGAACCGCTCGACGACGCGCTCATCGAGCTGCGGCAGAAGGACGAGCCGTTCGAGCTGTTCACCTGCGGGCCGGATGGTCTCCTGAAGGCGGTCGCAATGCGCGCCACAGGCACGGGCATGCCGGGGTGGATATCGATGGATCGCCACATGGTATGCGGCGTGGGTGCGTGCTTCGCGTGCATCCAGAAGGTCAAGTTGCCGAACGGCGACGTGTTCAACGCGCGCTGCTGCGTGAATGGGCCGGTTTTCAAGGCGGAGGATCTTGTATGGTGATCAGGCGGAATGTGATCGGCTTGGCAACGGCGCTGTGCTTGCTGGGCGGCGCCGTGGTGGCGGCGAGCCCTGCGCGCGGCGTCGTCGAAAGCGCGGACGGGCGCGTCGGCGACGACTACGTGCCGGCGATGCTGTCGAACGGACGCCTCTGCCTGTTCTGCGACTACACGCTTTCCGTCCCGCGCCAGCAGAAGCGGTACGACAAGAAGAAGCTGAGCACCGGCATCAGCTGGGAAGGGCGCCGCCTGGGCGACAACAACGGCAAGGCGGGGCGTTTCGGCTTTTCCCTGCTGCCGCAGGGACGGCTCGCCACGCTGCTCGCCGTCGACGGCGTCCGCCAGGACGAGCCGTCCGCCTGGCGGCAGGAGCTGGACGTCCGCAAGGCGCTCACCGTCGTCACCGCCGAACATGCCGGCGGCGTGCGTCTCGACGGCGAGATGTTCGTCCCGCGCGCGCGCAACCTGATCGCGATGAAGCAGACGGTGACGGCGAAGGACGCTCCGCGCGAGGTCACGGTGGGCGTCGTGTTCGAGAGCCCCGGCTCTGAGCGGATTGTCGGCGGCTGGACGACGGACGCGTCGTCGGCGACGTGGAAGATGACCGCATACGCGCGGTTCGTCACGCACGAGACGATCGTGGTGCGCGCGGCGGACGGCGCGCCGTGCGACGTGCGGATCGTCGGCGGCAACGCCGAGCTGACGCGCAAGGTGCGCCTTGCGCCGGGAGAGTCTAGGACTTTTACGTGGTACGTGACGTACGCGGACGACCTCGCCCGCCAGCTGCCTGCCGTGACGCCTGCGGCGAAAGAGGACGGACCGTTGCCGGACTATGCGGCGCTTCGCGCGGCGCATGTAGCGGACTGGGCCGCCTACTTCGCCGAGAGCGAGATCGACGTCCCCGACGAGCGGATCAAGGCGATGAGCGACATGGCCCGCTACCACCTCCGTTGCAACGCCACCGAATGGTCGATTCCTGTAGGCATCATCCCTGGGCACTGGCATGGCCGCATCTTTGCCTTCGACGAGATGTACGGCGTGCAGGGGCTTCTCTCGGCAGGGCACTTTTCCACCGCGAAGATCGCGCCGGACTTCCGGTTCGCGACGCTCAGGAACGCCTGCCTCCAGAACAACAAGAACGCCGCCAACCCGTTCTACAGCCACGGCGCGCGGTGGGTGTGGGAGGGAGCAGAGGGCAACGACGTCGAGTCGGGCCCGATCGGCTATTGGCAGGACCACATCTTCCATTCGGCTGCGGTGGCGCAGACGGTCTGGACGTACTACCGCTACACCGGCGACCTCGCCTACCTCAAGGAGAAGGGCTACGACGTTCTCCGCGAGTGCGCGCTGTTCTTCCGCCGGATGAGGGTCATTGACATGCCGGACGGCACGAGCTTCGTGACGAAGTGCACCGACCTCGAGCGCATGGGGCCGGGCAGGGACCACGCGTTCATGACGACGTGCGGCGTCATCGCGACGCTTCGGGTTGCCGCCAGCGCAGCGGATATTGTGGGCAAGGACGCCGAGCTCGCCGCCGACTTCCGTGATTGCGCGGACCGTCTCGTGAAGTCGCTTCCGGAGAAGGACGGGCGCTACATCCCGTACCCTGGCTGCACGGACGAGTCGATGGGCTCGCTCGCGGGGTTCTATCCGTTCCAGGTCTTCGGGCGCGAGAGCGCGGAGCAGATCGCCGCCACGCGGCACTTCCTCGAGAACGGCGAGGCGTTCGGCAACATGTACTCCACCGGCAAGCGCATCTGTCCGTGGTATGCCGCGACGATGGCGATGGCGTCGCTGCGCTCCGGCGATGGAAAGTACCCGCCGGTCCGCTGGCTGCAGGAAGCGTACCGCAGTGCCGGATGCTGGGGAGAGTACTGGGAGATAAACGAGCCGGGCGTGTCGCAGTTTCGCCCATGGTTCATGACCGCCGCCGGCAACTGCCTCTATGCGATCAACCAGCTCTTCGTCACCGAGCGGGACGGGGCGCTCCATCTCGCGTCGGGCGTGCCGACCGAATGGCGGGACTTCTCGTTCCGTCTGCCTGCGCCCGGCGGACTCGTCGTCAGGATGAAGGTCGCGGGCGGCAAGCTCGAGGACATGCGCCTTGAGCCTTCCGGTCCAGCGGCGAAGAAGCCGCAGGTCGTCATTCCCGAGTGGCTGTCGCGGACGAACCCGGCGCTCTGCCGCGACTATGCCGCCGAGGCGAAAGAGAAGCCGTGCCGGCGTCCGGCGGCGCGGGCGAACGTGGTTGACGAGGTGAACACCGGCATCGGCTCGATAAGCCACATGCTGGTACCGACGCTGCGCACCGTGCAGCGTCCAAACGCGCAGTTCCGCTTCAACGCGCCGGAGAGGCAGTACACCGAGGACAGGGTTTCCGCCGTTGGGCTCCATTGCCCGAGCCACCGCTTCAGGTCGTTCTTCCCGGTGCAGCCTTACGCCGGGCCGGCGGACGGCGTCTTCGGACGATGGTCGTCCACGTGGGACCAGGAGCACGCTACGCCATACCGCTACGACATCTGGCTCGACACGCACGGGGTGGTGTTCTCCATCGCGCCTGGCGAGAAGTCTGCGATCGCGTCGTTCGCGTTCGAGCGGCCAGGTCCGCACGCGCTCGTGTTCGGGCTTGTCGACGGCAAGGACGGTCCCTGCCGCGTGGAGGGGAAAGTGCTGCGCGGGATGGACGTCTATGCCGGCCGCGGCCGCATGTACCTCCATGGGGAATTCGACAGGACGCCGACGGCGGTGAAGGTTTCCGGCAACCGCACGGCGGTGTTCTTCGGCGAGGGCGCGGAGACGGTGAAGATGCGCTTCGCCATCTCGTACATCTCGCCGGAGCAGGCCGCGCGCAATCTCGCGGCGGAGGTGAAGGACTTCGATCTCGAGGCGCTCGCGGCGGCGGCGAAGCGGAGATGGAACGAGGTGCTGGGGCAGGTCGAGGTGGAGGGCGGAACCGCCGCCGAGCGGCGCGTCTTCTACACCGCGCTCTGGCGCTGCTACGAGCGGATGGTCAACGTCACGGAGGATGGCAAGTACCGTGGCTTCGACGGGCAGGTGCACGAGACGGGCGGAGTGGGCTACTACACCGACGACTGGACATGGGACACGTACCGCGCCGCCCATCCGCTGATGACGATACTGCGTCCGAAGGAAGAGGCGGCGAAGCTGGCGAGCTATGTCCGCATGGCCGAGCAGAACGAGGAGAAGTGGATGCCGGTGTTTCCCAGCATGTGCTACGATGCGCACTGCATGGTCAACCGCCATCCGGCGATCATGTTCCTCGACGCGTGGCGGAAGGGAATCCGCGGCTACGACGTGCGGCGGGCGTTCGAGCTGATGGACCACACGGAGGAGACCGAGAGCCTCATCCCGTGGTATCGCGGGCCGCTGACGGAGCTAGACCGCTTCTACAAGGAGCATGGCTACTACCCGGCGATCCGTCCGGAGGAGAAGGAGACCGTCAAGGGCGTCAACACAAGCTGGGAGCGGCGGCAGACCGTCTCCGTGACGCAGGGCGCGAGCTACGACGCATGGGCGCTCGCGGAGCTCGGCAGGGAGATCGGAATGGACGCGGGCATGGTCGCGAAGTACGCGAAGCGCGCGAAGGACTACGCGAACCTGTGGAACCCGAAGACGCAGTTCTTCCACCCGAAGGACGCGGAAGGGAAGTTCATCGAGCCGTTCGACTACATGATCTGCGGCGGCTACGGCGCGCGCCACTACTACACGGAGAACAACGCCTGGACCTACATATGGGACGTGCAGCACGATCTGCCCGGGCTCCTGGCGCTCTTCGGCGGGCCGCAGGCCATGTCGCGCAAGATGGACGCGATGCTCAACGCGAACGTCGGCCGGCGGTGGGAGTTCTGCGCCAAGATGCCTGACGGATGCACGGGCCTGATGGGCGTGTTCACGATGGCGAACGAGCCGAGCTTCCACATCCCGTACCTCTACAACTACACCGGCGAGCCGTGGAAGACGCAGAAGTTCGTGCGCAAGACGCTCGACTGCTGGTTCCGCGACGACCGCATGGGCATGTGCGGCGACGAGGACGGCGGCGGGATGAGCGCATACGCGGTGTTCTCGATGCTGGGCTTCTATCCGGTGACGCCGGGACTGCCGGAGTACCAGCTGGGCAGCCCCGTGTTCCAGAGGGTGACGATCCACCTGGAGAACGGGAAGGACTTCGTGCTGGCCGCGCCTGGCGCCTCCGCCGACGCGAAGTATATCCAGTCCGTGGAGGTTGACGGCTCGGCGGCGAACGGCACCACCGTGCTGAAGCACGCGGACGTCGCGCGCGGCGCGCGCGTGACGGTAAGGATGGGAACGCGCCCGAACAAGTCTTGGGGACAGGGCAAGTGAGGAGAGCCCCCCAAGCAGGCAGACACAGATGGCATTGGAAAGCTTCATGGCCCGTCGCCGCGTGATTTCCGGGAGGTGAAGATACGCGTTTTAGGGCGATGATGAACGTCTTGCGACAAGGGGACGCCAGGCGGGGCGATTTTTGGTATAATGGGCGCATGAAATTCTGGAACAGAGAAGTCGAGACGATGAGCCGCGACCAGCTCGCGGCGGTCCAGCTGAAGGGGCTGCAGAAGTCGCTGAAGCGCGTGTGGACGAACGAGTGGAGCCGCAAGCTGCTCCTCTCTCGCGGGTTCGGGAACCCGGAGGACGTGAAATCTTTGGACGACCTGGCGAAGCTGCCGTTCCTCACGAAGGACGACTTCCGCGACGCCTATCCGCTCGAGATGAGCACGGTGCCGCGCCAGGACCTGCGCGAGTTCCACCAGTCGTCCGGCTCCACGGGTACGCCCGTGGTGATGGCCTACACGAAGAACGACCTGAACCAGTGGGCGGAGTGCATGGCGCGCTGCTTCGCGATGGCCGGCCTGGAGGCAGGCGACGCGTTCCAGATCATGCCGACCTTCGGACTCTTCAACGGCGGATTCGGCTGCTACCACGGCTGCCGCAAGGCGGGCCTCTTCTGCGTTCCGGCCTCGAGCGGCAACACGGAGCGGCAGATCAAGCTCATGCGCGACTTCCACGTGAAGGGATTCTGCTCCGTCGTCAGCTACGTGCCGCGCATCATCGAGAAGCTCGACGCCGATCCTTCCGGGAACCACGACATCCCGTCGATCCGCGTGGGCATCTTCGGAAGCGAGACGTTCTCCGACGAGATGCGCAAGCGCATCGAGGACCGTCTGCACATCGAGTGCTTCGACATCTACGGCATGACGGAGACGGGCGGCATCGGCACGACCGGGCAGGACTGCCCGGCGCACTGCGGCATCCACGTGTGGGACGACCAGTACATCACCGAGATCGTCGATCCCGTGACCGGCGCGCCTGTGCCGGACGGCGAGTACGGCGAGGTGGTGTTCACCTCTCTCACGCGCGAGGCCATGCCCATCATCCGCTACCGCACGCACGACATCTCGCGCATCGTCAGCCGCGACACGTGCGCGTGCGGGCGCACGCACCTGCGCCTCGACCGCATCACGGGCCGCACTGACGACATGCTGATCGTCAAGGGCGTCAACTTCTATCCTCGCCAGGTGGAGCAGGCGCTCATGGAGATCCCCGGCGTGAAGGACGAGTTCCAGATCATCCTCGAGACGCGCCACGGCATCACGGACGTGACGGTCAACGTCGAGGCGGAGCCGGGCGTGACGGGCCACATGGTGGCCAAGCACCTTCGCGAGCGCCTCGGCTTCCTCCCGAAGGGCGAGGTCTTCCCCATCGGAGCGCTCCCGCGCAACGAGGGCAAGGCCAAGCGCGTCATCCGCCGCGAGGCGGAATGACGGGCATGTCGAATCTTGCATCAGAAATAAAGGACAACCGCAATGAATATTACACGTAGGAATTTCTTCATCGGCGGATGCGCCGGCGCACTGGGCGCGTTCGGCGGCAACCGCTTCTTCGCCGCGGCCGGATTCAAGGCGGGCGGAAAGCCGAAGGTCCGCTTCGGCGTTGTCTCGGACATCCACATCACCAAGGTAGGCGCCGACGAGAAGATGTCCGCCTGGGGCAACAACCTCACCTTCAAGCACACGCTCGAATGGTTCCGCGACCAGAACGTCGATGCGGTCATGATCGCCGGCGACATGGCCGACAACGGCATGGTCGAGCAGATGGAGGCCGTCGCCCAGGCGTGGTACGCCGTGTTCCCCGACGACAAGTATCCGGACGGGCGTCCCATCGAGAAGGTGTTCGTGATGGGCAACCACGACTATCACGGCTACCTCTACGGCGACCATGCGGCGAAGCTCTACCCGGACATGGACGAGCGCGTGAAGCACGTGCTTCGCTCCGATTTCGCGACGCGCTGGAAGCGCATCTTCAACGAGGACTACTCGCGCTTCTACTGCAAGAAGATCAACGGCTACGCCTTCCTCGGCCAGCACTGGGACGACGGGAAGGGCATGGAGACCGGGCATGGCTCCTGCGACTTCGGCGCGGAGCTTCAGGCATTTCTCGACGCGAATGGCAAGACGCTCGATCCGTCCCTCCCGTTCTTCTACGTGCAGCATCCGCACCCGAAGGACACGTGCTACGGCCCGTGGGCGTGGGGACACGACAGCGGCAAGGTGACGAAGGCGCTCTCCGCGTTCCCGAACGCGGTGGCGTTTTCAGGACATTCGCACTACTCGCTGACGGACGAGCGCTCGATCTGGCAGGGCACGTTCACGTCCGTAGGCACGAGTTCGTTGCGCTACACGGGCATGGAGTACGACGAGCATCCGCCGGTAGGCTACGAGAACACGGTGTCGGGCGTGCGTGACGGCTGGAAGATCGACGCCGCGAAGATGATGGGGAAGTTCCCGGCGGGCGACTGCCGCCAGGGAATGCTGTGGAGCGTGTACGGCGACTGCATCGTCGTGCAGCGGCGCGAGTTCCTGTCCGACCTCGACGTGGGCGACGACTGGGTGATGCCGCTTCCGGCGGCGGAGTCGAAGCCGTTCGCCTTCGCGGAGCACGCGAAGAAGATGCGCGCGCCTGAGTTCCCTGCGGACGCGAAGGTGAAGGTGGCGCGCGGCAAGTTCAAGACGCGCGGCGGCAAGTCCCGCAACGGCAAGGAGTCGATCGCGCGTGTCGAGAAGGACTCGATCACGGTCACCGTTCCGCCGGTGGTCGCGGACAAGGACGCGCGGCTATTCAAGGTCGAGTTCGTCGCGGAGACGAAGGACGGCGCGAAGAAGACGAAGCTCGTCGCACCGCTTGGCTTCAACCATTCGCTCGCCCATCCGAACGTGAAGGTGTCGCCCCATTGCCGGTTCGCCATCGACGAGCTGGGCGCGGGCGACGTGCGGTTCACGGTGACGCCGATCAACTGCTTCGGCACGCGCGGCAAGCCGATCGTCTCCGAATGGACGAAAGGCTGATGCCATGGACATCTCGCGCAGAAACTTCCTGACGGGCGTCGGCGGCCTCGTGGCAGTGTCGCAGCTGCCGTCTTTCGCGGACGATCCGGCGGTCTTCCCCGAGCGCGGCAAGTTCGAGCGGCTGCAGCTCGCCTACCAGCGCGTGTCGGCCGGCGCCACGGCGCCGTTCTCGATACTCCACATCTCGGACACGCACCTCACGGAGGCGTATCCTGACGAGCCGGACGCCAAGGACAAGCTCCGCTCGAAGGAGCGCCGCACGCGCACGTTCGGCGGACGCCAGGAGGAGGCGCTGCGCGACTCGCTCGCGTGGGCGAAGGACAACGTGGACTACGTGCTCCACACGGGCGACCTGATCGACTGGCAGAGCCAGGCGAACTTCGA
>CACWSW010000084.1 GCA_902763655.1 uncultured bacterium | reverse complement strand
GGCGATGTTCGCGCCCATCACGTAGTTGCCCTTGTCGCCGTACTTGGCGGCGGCTTCCCAGGCGTTGTCGTGGATGGACTTCATGATGCCCTTGAGCTTCGCGTCCACCTCCCCGGCCGTCCAGCTGAGGCGCTCCGAGTTCTGCGACATCTCGAGGCCCGAGGTGGCCACGCCGCCGGCGTTTGACGCCTTGCCCGGCGAGTACATGATCCTGGCCTTGAGGAACGCCGCGATCGCGTCTGGGGTCGAAGGCATGTTCGCGCCCTCGCCCACGAGCGTGCAGCCGTGCTTGAGCAGGTATGCCGCGTCCTTGCCGTTGAGCTCGTTCTGGCGGGCGCACGGGAACGCCGCGTCAATCTTGTCCGCGATCTGCCAGCTGTTCGCGCCGGCGAAGAACTTGACGGCCTTCGTCTTCTTCGCGAAGTCGGCGAGCTCGCCGCGCTTGACGTTCTTGAGGACCATGATGTCCTTGAGCATCTTCTCCGTGATGCCAGATTCGCAGAAGATCGCGCCCGAGCGGTCGGAGAGCGTCATCACCGTCGCGCCGAGCTGCATCAGCTTCTGCGCGGCGAAGCTCGCCACGTTGCCCGAACCGGAAATCACGCACTTCTTGCCCTCGAACGTCTCGCCGCGCATCGCAAGCATGTTCTGCGCGAAGTAGATGTCGCCGTAGCCGGTCGCCTCAGGACGGATCAGCGAGCCGCCGAAGGAGAGACCCTTGCCCGTGAGGACGCCCGTCCACTCGTTCGCGAGACGCTTGTACTGGCCGAAGAGGTAGCCAATCTCGCGGCCGCCCACGTTCATGTCGCCGGCCGGCACGTCGGTGTCGGGGCCGATGTGGCGGAAGAGCTCCGTCATGAAGCTCTGGCAGAAACGCATCACCTCGGCGTCGCTGCAGCGCTTGCCGGGCGTGTGGGGGCTCTGCTTCGGGTTGAAGTCGCTGCCGCCCTTGCCGCCGCCCATCGGAAGCGTGGTGAGCGAGTTCTTGAACACCTGCTCGAACGCGAGGAACTTCAGCACGCCAAGGTTCACCGTCGGGTCGAACCGGAGGCCGCCCTTGTACGGGCCGATCGCGCTGTTCATCTGGATGCGGTAGCCGCGGTTGACGCGCACGATGCCCTTGTCGTCCACCCAAGGCACGCGGAACATGATCACGCGCTCAGGCTCGACCATGCGCTCGAGGATTGCGTTGGCCTCGTACTGGGGGTTCTTCTTGAGGACCGGATCGAGGGTCGTCAGCACTTCATCGACGGCCTGGAGGAATTCCGGTTCGTTGGCATTGCGCGCAGCAGTTTCCTTCAGCACGCGCTCGACGTATTTGCTCATGTTAGATTCCTTTGTTGTTCGGCGACAGTTCGCCTTTCGCGATTAACTAGCAGATTTCATGCCAAATAGCGGGATTAGTGGCTGGGGGGGGAGGTGGTTAGGCACTAAGCCGGCGGTCCGCCAACTTCCAGTGGCACTCCCCTCCAACCACTGGCCAATATCACATCCAATCCACAGTAAATTGCAAATATAAGTTTTTTGGCGAGCACCCATGGCATTACAGCCGATGTAATGCCCAACAATAGACTTTTACACGGCATGTAAGGATTAGGTGTTGAAAATCACCTGGATCGTCTTTGGCTCGGCCCCGATGGCGCGACAAACGACAGGGCACTTGGCGAGAAACAGGAACGCGATCGGCTTGTCCGTCCGCTCGCTCATCGTCTCGAAGTTCGCCTGCCCCTTGGCGATGATCAGGTCCGCAGAAGAGAACGCTGCGCGGAACTCCTCTCCGCACGTCTCGTCCACCACCCCCGGCACGCCGTCGTCGTTGGAGACAAGACTATCACATTTTATAAAGTGTGAGAGTCCCGACGGCTCCAGCTCGGCCCGGGTCATGTCGTTGAACGCCGGCTTGCCGCGCACGGCAAGCGTGATCTTGTCGCGGTACGGTTCAATCAGCAGCCTGTCGAACACCGCCTCGCCGCAGTTGTCGAATATCCACAGGATCGACTTAGCCTCGTCCATGCGCCGTTTCAGTTCGGCCACCGCGGCCGTATCAATCGGCTTCCTGAACGCCTCCTTCATCGTCTCCATCGCCGCAGCGATGTCGAGGTCGGCGTAGATGGAGAAGTCGAGGATGTTCCCGGCGATGGCGAGCCGCAGGCGCTTCTCGAATTCGGACGCAATAAATTGCGTCCCTCCCGCCGCTATGGGAGGGTCGCAGTTTACTGCGACCGCATCCCGTGCCCATCCCGGAATCTCATCCAGCCGCTCCATCAGCTTCAGCGCCAGCTCGGTGGACTTCTTCTTCTCCTCCGCCCACGGATCGGGCACAGCGCCGCCGCACATCTCGAGCGCGTTGTCCATGAGCTGGCGCGCATAGCACGGCGGCGGCAAAGGATAGCCGGCCTCCGCCGCCGCGCCGAGGATGCGCATCCCCGCGGCGGCGATGCGCCCTTCCAGCTCCGCGTCACCGCGCGCCGACCGGCGCGCCAGCTCGGTCGCGTTCCGCGCGAGGCACGGCAGGCAGTCGAGGCACGCCTTCACCGCACGCCCTCGAACACGATCCGCTCGAAGTCGAGCGCGGCCTTCGCGTCGGCGTCCATCTTCGCCTCGCTGATGCCGGGCTCCAGCTCGCGCCAGATCTTGATGTCCTCGCCCACCTTGCCGCCCATGCGAACGAACGGCTCCATGCAGACCGTCGCATTGTAGCGGATGTCCTTCAGCGCCGTCGCTATCTCGTGCCACGGGGTGCGTCCGCGCCCAGGCACGCGGCGGTTGCACTCGCCCGTGTGGAAGTGCCCCAGAAGGCCCTTCGTCGCGCGGATGGCGCCGCCGATGGAATCCTCCTCTATGTTCATGTGGAACGTGTCGAGCATCACCTTCACCGCAGGCACGTCCACCTCCTTCACGAACTTCACGCCCTCCGCCGCCGTGTTGAGGAGGTAGCCCTCGAAACGGTTCAGCACCTCGAGGCAGTAGTCGACGCCGCAGTCCTGCGCCACCTTGCCGACCTCGCGCACGCCCTTGACCGCGCGCGCCCAGTCTCCCGGCTTGTCGATCGGCTTGGAGTAGTCCACCGGCCAGTAGCTGTAGATGCCGCCGCCGATCGCGTGTATACCGAGCGTCTCAAGGTTCTTCAGGAGCGCCGTGAAGAACTTCTTCGCGTTGCGACGCACCGCCGCGTCAGGAGAGCCGAGGTTCTGGTCGGCGCTTGGACCGTGCCCCGCCGTGAGGAAGATGCCATTGTCCTTCGCCGCCTGGCGGAGGTCCTTCAGCGTCTGGCGGCTATAGCCGTTGATCGGCGTGCATGCGATCTCGAGGAAGTCGAAGCCGAGCTTCGCCACCTTCTCGATGTACCTGAAGTAGTCCGCCTTCCACTGGTCTTCCCAGTAGGCGTAGTAGATTCCGTATTTCATTCCCTGTCCCTTTCCTTACTTTGCCCGGATCGTCTTGGCGAACTCCATGAAGAACTCAGGGTAGTCGCTCGTGAAATGGTCGAAGCCGAGATCCCACAGGCGCTTGTGCACGTCGGCGTTGGTGCCTTCGGTCCACGTGACGGTCTGGGCGGAGACGCCATGCTTGTGGAGAAGCTCGATCGCGCGCTTCAGGAACGGCGTCGACGGACAGAACGGATCGGGACGCGAAAGGTCGGTCCGCACATGGATCTGCACCTGGTCGATGCCGTCGAAGCCGGTCTCCGCCATCTCGTCGAGCCGCTTCTGCACGAAAGCCTCGGTCTTGGCGACGTTCTCCGGATCGTTGTTCCTGGGGAAGTTGCCGAGCCACACCATCGAGCGGCCATTGGGGGCGATCTTCCGCCATTCCACGACCTTGCGCCAGTTGGAGGAGCAGTAGTATGTCTGCTCTATCACCCCGAACCTCTCCGCCAGCTCGGCGATCAGCGCCGGCGGCGCGCCCTTCTCGTCCACGTATAGCAGCCGCTCCGGCCTGCCCTTCATCGCCGCGAACACGGCCTCCATCGTCGCAAGGCGCGTGGTGGCATACTGGTCGCCTAGATAGGATCCCGTGTCGACGTCCCTTACCTCATCCCACGTGAGATCCTTGATCTTCTTCGACGCGAACTCCGGCGTTATGCCTCTTCCGATGCGGCGCAGGTTGTCGTCGTGCATGGCGATCGCCACGCCGTCCTTCGTGAGGCGCGCGTCCGCCTCGGGCGCGAACCCGAGTCCCCAGCACCAGAGGAACGTCTCCAGCGAGTTGTCGGGCCTGGACCCCTTTCCGCCGCCGCGGTGGATCTGCGAGCGGTAAAGCCCCTTCTCGCGCGGAATCCAAGTGGGCTTGGACCATTGTCCCGCCGTCGCCGCGAACACGGCGGCGACGCCCATGACCATCATCATCTTCTTCATTTTTTGTCTCCTTGTTTTGTCAATACCCGTTGGGCTTCGTGCCCCAAAGCGCGAGGAACAGCCCTGCGCCCAAGATCGTCGCCGCGACCACGGAGAGGAACGGCACAGCCCATCCGCCAGTCGCCTCGGAGAGCGCACCCATGCCCCACCCGGAGAACAGGACGCTCGCGTAGGAAAAGAGCGACGTGAAGCCGACCGCCGTCCCGGCGAACCGCCGCGTCGCGATGTTGACTGCAGTCGCGCCCGTCATGGCCTGCGGACCATAGATGCAGAACCCCGCTCCAGAAAGCGCCGCAACGTACAGGATCGCGGAACTCCCAGCCGGAATGAGCCAGAACGCGCCCATGAACGCCGCCGCGCCAAGCATCATGAACAGGCACACTCGCGGAGCGCGCCCGCCAGCGAGCCGGTCCGTCGCCCATCCTGAAAAGAGCGTGCCCAAGATGCCGGCTATCTCGAAGCATGCGACCGTCCAACCCGCGCCGACGAGCGACACGCCCTTCGCCTCCTTCATGAGCATCGGTCCCCAGTCGAGAATCGCAAAGCGCGTGAGATACACCATGAAGCAGCACAACCCCACCGTCCATATCACCGGATTGAGGTAGACGCGCGTGAGAGCCGAATCGGGAGGGACGCGCTCCTGCGCGTCCATATGGGGAGCCGCCGTCTCGGCGGCGGGAGGGACGCAATTTATTGCGTCCGTTTCTGTTGCACAGTCTTTTTCGGTCGCAGTAAACTGCGCCCCTCCCATCCCCTCCTCCTCCGGCGTGCCCGGCAGCCACGCCACAAGCGCCGCCAACCCCACCCCCGCGATTATCGCCGGCACCCAGAAGCACCACTTCCACATCCCCACGCCCACGCCATCTGCACCTAGCGCGCCCAAGCCCATGATGTAGCCGCAAAGGATCGTGACCAGCCCCGCGCCTATGGAGTGCGACGAGTTCCAGATCGCGAGCTTCGTGGCGAGCTCGCCCGGCGGCACCCAGTGCGACAGCAGCTTCAGGCAAGGCGGGTTGCCCATGCTCTGGAAGAAGCCGTTCGCCACCCACGCGACGCCAAGCACCGCAACGAGCGCCGTCGTGAACGCCGCTCCCTCCGCGCCCCCCGCAAACAGCTTCGCCAGCACGGGACCGAAGCCGAACACGACGTTGCATGCGAGCGCGAGCCCAAGCCCGATGCAGAGGAAGCGACGCGGACGGCTCCGGTCGGAAAGCGGTCCGCACACGAACTTCCCCAGACCGTACACCACGCCGTGCAGCGTCAGGAAAAGCCCGAGCGACGACTTGGTGATGCCATAGTCCTGCGCGAGGCCCGGCATGGCGAGCGACAGGTTCTTGCGCAGGAAGTAGAACAGCGTGTAGCCGACGATCGTCGTCACCAGCATCCGCCGCTGCCCGCACAGGAACGCCTTTCCCGCATGCTCTGATGTGCCCTCGAAGTTCACGCTTCCATTTTACATGATCCGCATTCGCGACGCAAGTTACCGCGCGCACCGGGTACGCCAGTATGCGGCCCACACGAGCGAGGGATTGCCGGCAACGGCCTCGTCGAACAGCTTCGCCGCCTCGTCCTTGCGCCCTTCGTGGAACGATTTCAATCCGCGCAAGTACTTCGCCTGGCAACGGTTTGCCCGCTCGGCCTCCTGCTGCGACGTGCCCGCGAAGAACTTGCGGCTCGCGTGCAGCTCCTTCGGGAACGGCTTCTCCAGCCGCGCGATCTCGCCGTCCAGCGCAGACAGCTCGGCCTTCACCGCCGCCGCGTCTGGCGCACGGCCCTCCGCGCGCGCGAGGCGCACAAGCGCCTCGGCGCGGTAGAAGTTCATTGCGCCCGGATGGTTCCAGCCCGCGCAGGCGGCCTCCAGCGCGGTGCGCGCCCCGGCCGCGTCGCCCAGCGCCTCGCGGCACTCGGCGAGGAAGAGGTTGGCCTGCGGCGCCACGCCCGCGTCCGCGCCCGGCGCGCACTGGAGGTTCTCGGGATATTCGAGCGCGCGGCGGAAGAACGCCGCCGCCCCCTCGTTGTCGCCGCGCGCGCGTGCCGCGAGGCCGCAGCCGAGCGTCGCGTCCGTGAAGTAGGAGAGCAGCGAGCGTCCGCCCTCCCACACGTGGAACGTGCGCGAGGTCAGGATGGCGAGCGCCTTGTCGAACTGGCGCGTCTCGTTGTAGAGGCCGGCGAGGCGCAGCAGCACTGGATCGTATTTCTCCACCACGGCACGTCGCGCCTCGAGATACGCGAGGCGCTTCGCAGCAGAAACCTTCAGCTTCTGCGCAAGCTCGTCTACCTCCAGCAGCACGTGCGCGTTGCCGGGGTCCGACTCCATCGCGCGCAGGTAGAACCCGTACGCCTCCTCGCTCGCCACGCCCGACGGCACGCCCGTGTTGGTGAAGTACGTGCCGGGATGCGAGAGCGCGAAGCCGAGGCACCGCAGCGCAAGCGCGTGGTCGCCCTTCTGCGCCACGCACGCGCGCCATGCCGCGATCGCGTCGTCCTTGCGGTCGCGGAACCAGAGTATCTCGCCGAGGTAGTAGTGCGTGTTCGCCGCGGGATGGACGCGCTGCTGCGCGTCCGCCCCACACGTCGCCGCCGCCGCGAGCGCCGCGTATTCCTCTGGACGGCTCGGGAAGCAGTAGTCGCCCGGCTCGGCGGCGGCCTTCTGCCACGCCTTCCTGGCCTCGTCGCTACGGCACAGCTGCTGAAGCGCCCATCCGCGCATGTACGCGAACATCGGGCTGCGCAGCGACGCGCACGCGGCCACCGCCTCGCGCACGCCGAGACGGTCCCCCGCCCCGCACGCCACGGGCTTCTCGCGAGCCGCAAGCGCCTCGGCGGCTTCGCAGAGCGCCACCACCTCGTCCCACGCGCCGAGTCCCGCGTAGTCGCAGACCGTCTCCATGAGCTGCGCCGCCCGCAGGCCACGGTCCTTCAGCTCGTCCAGCACGATCTTCTCGGGCGGCATTCCCTTCAGGAAACCTCGTTCGGCAACGCCCCAGTTCTCCAGCGGGTCGCACGCGACCGCCAACGCAAGTTCGCGCTTTGCCATGGCCATACGGGAGGGGCGCAATTTATTGCGCCCGCTCTTCTCGGTCGCAACAAGTTGCGACCCTCCCGCGCGGCGCAGGATGAACGCCTTGATCACGTGCAGCTTCGCCTCGCGCGCGCCACGCTCTAGCGCCTCGTCGATAAGCGTCTCCGCCTCCTCCCACGCGCCGCGCAGGCACGCGAGACGAGCCAGCTCCACGTACGCCTCGCGGGCGTGCGTGGCGCGCCACGTCACGCGCCACAGAAGATCCTCGGCCTCCTTGCACTTCCCCTGTTCGCGGCAGGCGAGCGCGAGCATGTACTCCGGCTCCACGTCCTTCGCGCGCGTGTAGTTGCGGTTCACGCGATCCGCCGCCGCGCGGAAATACTTCTCCGCGTCGGCCCAGCGCAGCTCGCGCATCGCGTGGTAGCCGAGCTGCAGGTTCGCGGCGGAGTGGCTGGGGTCGATCTCGCACGCGCGCCGGTAGTAGGGCATCGGATCGATGAGACCGTTCTTGAACTGGTCAAGGCGCAGGCCCGTGAGGTACGCGACCTCGGCGCTCGTGATCTTCTCGGGATGCTGCGGGTTCGCCACCTTCTCAGGGAGCGGGTCGTGCGGATCCTCGGGCACGGGCGTGTAGGAGAGCAACTCCTTGCCGTCCGCGTCGGCGAGGACGGCCGTGAACTGCTGGTCCTTCGCGGCGGCGTCCACATTCACCGTCTTGCACCACGGCGCATTCGGCCCGATGGCGATGTTGCCTTCGGTAAAGACAACACGGGAGGGGCGCAATTTATTGCGCCCGTTATTTTCGGTCGCAACAAGTTGCGACCCTCCCGGTTCTTCCATACTCAATGTCACCGTGCACCCCTTCAGCTCGCGGGTGGAGTGGAAGCCAACGAGCAGCTCGTCCTTCTTCACGCGCTCCACGTTCACCGCGCCGTCGAGCGTGGCGTTCTTCACGCCGCCGATGCCCTTCACGGGATACCAGAACTGGGACACGCGGCGCGTCTCGTACGGGGCGATCCACGAGTAGTCGGGCTGGTTGTCGCTCCAGCAGCCGACCATCAGCTCGAGGTACGGGCCGTCGGTGTCGGTGAGCACCTTGGAGTCCCACAGCTTCCCAGCCGGAAAGTTGCCCCAGAGGAAGAACTTCTTGCCGATCGTGACGTGGCGGTTGGAGGTGTGGACGGTTCCCGCGTTCTTGCCATGGTCGTAGCCGGCGAGCCAGTCGTTGTCGGGATCCCACGCGAAGATGGAGCGCGAGCGGTGGACGAAGTTCTTCCACCACGAGAGGTCGGAGTCCATGCGCTCCTTCTCGCCAGGACGGCCCGAAGCGCCCACGCTGCCGATGGGGAAGCTCGTCCAGGACGCCTTGTGGTGATCGTAGCCGAGGTGGCAGGCGGGCGGGAAGATCACCTGGTAGTCGTCGCCGCAGTGGACGGCCACGTTGGCCCAGTAGAGCATGGACTCGATCTGCGGGCCGCGGTTCATGAAGATGTTCTCGGCGCGCAGCACGGCGCGGTCCTTCAGGAGCGAGAGGCCGATCGTCCACTTCAGGCGCGCGGTCAGCTCGGTCTCGCCGAGCCAGATCGTCTCGGTGCCGTCCCGGCGCTTCTCGTGCCGCCAGTCGATCGGCATGGAGCTGGTGGGGCGGTGGTGGTGCGGGAAGTTCCACTCCACGCCGCCGGAGATCCACGCGCCGAGCATGCCGGTGCTGGCGGTAGAACGCCTCGTAGCCCGTCTGCTTGTCGGTGAGGTTGAGGAGGTGCCCGCCGTGCTCGGGCAGCACGCCCATCTGGAGCCAGTCGTTTTCGAGCGTGAGGTAGAGGTACTCCTCTTGACGCTTGTCGTCGTGCAGCACGTCCTGCGCGGGGTACGGATAGATGCGCCCCTGCGCGCCCTGGTAGACGCGCCCCGTGTAGAAGAGCGGCGTCTTCTCGTAGCCGCCCGGCACGTAGGTTGGCAGCGTGATCGTTTCCTTGCGATATCCGGCGCCGACCGCGCACGCTGCCGTCGCCACGAGAAGAACACACATCAGACGCTTCATGCGGCAATCTCCATTCTCAGTTGCGGATGGTGAAGGTGCGCGAGGCCTCGGCATGGTCGCCGCCGTGGGCGGTCATGGTGATGGCCGTGTCGGAAACGTCCAGCATGAAGCGGCCCTGCTGCCCGGAGAAGAAAAAGTCCTTCATGTGCGGACGATACTCGCCGAAGAGCGCCCGCGCGTCCGCGAGGTCGTAGTCTTTCGACTTCTTGGGCAGGCGCGCGTATTCCGCCGGCGAGGTGTACTTGGGCGGCTTGTCCGCCTGCCCCTCGGCCGACCACACGCTCGTCGCCATGAACTGCGTGAGACGCCCTTCCGGCGTCTTGAGATCCGCGAACGAGGTGACGTGGTTGTGCCCCACGAGCGCGATCGCGTTGCGGCGGCACAGCACGGAGAAGAGTTTCCGCCGCGCGGCCTCCTGCTCCTTCTTGCCCAGCAGGAACCAGCGGAAATGCGCGCCGGGGGCGACGGGCACCACGGCGCCGTGCGAGACGAGGAACGTGTGCCGCACGTTCGCGTTGTCTTCCAGCAGGTTCAGGATGCGTTCGTGGTCTGGGTAGTTGAAGTCCGCGTAGAGGAAGAGGTCCGGCCCCTGGCGGAAGGCGAACGTGGTGCTGTCGACAGGCCGCCCCAGCTCCCGCGACCACTTCGGGAACATCGTCTCGCTGAAGACCTCCATAGCGGTCTTCTTGTCCAGCCACAGGCTCTTGTCCACGTCGTGGTTGCCCACGACCGGCACGAACGGGATGTCGGGCGAGACGGTCTTCTTGAAGTACGCGAAACCGTCCTCCAGCATCTTCGCGTGGACATCCGCCTTGGCGCCCACTGGTCGTGCTCGCGCTTCATGCGCAGGGGGAAGATCTCGGCCGCCCGCCCCTCCTTCGGCTTGTAGTGCGCGTGGTAGACGCCGATCTCCGGCGCGTCGAAGTGCACGTCGCCCAGCACGAGGACGGAGTACTTCGCGTCCGCGGCGCGCGAGGTCATGCACCCCGTTCCGGCGGCGAACAACGTCCCCACCCCGAGCTTCAGAAACTCTCTGCGGTTTAGCAACATAATCAATCCTCCTCTTCTGCCTGAACAGCTCAAATGCCCAGATGCTCAATTGCTCAATTGCTCAGATGCTCTCTCGTCGAAGACGGAGAGGTCCGTGAGGATGTAGGGGTAGTTCGTGGCGGGGATGAGGCTGATGCTGATGATATCTTCGCCGGGAATGCCCGCCCAGACGGCGCCCTTCACGTCCCAGACGATCCGCCTGATCGGGTCGATCAGGATCGGGTTGGGCAGGTTGTCTTTCTTGTCGCAGCCCGACTGCGCGACGAGCTTGCCATACAGCGGCTCGCCCTCGACGTCGAGGTGCTCGGGCTGCCACCAGGCGAAGAGCGGCACGCCCTTCCGCCGGTAGGCGTGGCGCTCGACCGCGTTCCACGCCACCTGCGGCGTCATCGTCTGCGGGCCGCGCGGCTTGAACGAGAAGACGAGGTCGGGCGCCGGCTCGAGTCCGTCGAAGATCGGCGCGAGGGACTGGATCACGTAATAGGCGAGCCGCGGCTTCTGGTCCTCGAGCTTGAAAATGCCGTAACTCTTCGAACCGACATTGAAGATGTTCGCGAACGATGCCCCCATCGCGCGGTCGAAGAAGAGCCGGCGCGCCACGAACTTCGCCTGTCCGTATTCGGTGCGCGTGGAGACGCGCGCCGTGAGGGCCGGACCCGCCCCGCGCCCGCACTCGCCCATCGCGATCTCGGGGAGCGAGCCGTCCGCGCGGCGGTAGAGCGCCCGCACCTGGTCAAGCGACATCCGCACGTCCTCCTCGGGCGCGCGCAGGTAGCCGTGGTACGTCCACACGTCGAGCACCTCGGGCAGGCCGGCCTGCGCGAGGCCGACGTTCCATCCCGAAAGGAGCGAGCCGAGCGAGATGGTCCCGCGCGCCTTCGGGTCAACCTCCTTGATGATCTCCATCGTCCGCCTGTAGAACGCCGTGAAGTCCCGTGCGGCCTGCGCCACGCCAATCGTCTTGTGGGCGTTGATGCCGTCCTTGTACCAGCGCGCGTCCAGCTCGTTCCAGATTTCGTAAAGCTCCACGCGTCCCTTGAAGTGCCGCGCGAGCGCGCGGATGAAGTTGTTCCAGCCCTCCACGGCCTTCGGACCGTGGTAGCACGGCGCGTCCCAGAACGACGAGGAGAGCTTGTTCTGCACCTCCACCTTGCCGTAGTAGAGTTCGTTGCCGTAGCCGCCGTAGAACCACGGCTGGATGCCGGCCGCGCGGAGCGCGTCCACCATCCGGTCCGCCTCCGCGAAATCGTACACGCCCTTCTCCTTCTCCATCTTGCGCCAGGCGTAGTTGAGGCGGGCGCGCTTGAATCCGGCGGCGGCGAGATACGGCACGATCTTCTCGCCGAGCATGTTGCCCATCTCCAGTCCGGCGGAGAAGAACGTGGACGACGTGTCGCGCGCGTCCCGGCACGGCAGGTGGCCGATCTTCTTGAATCCCTTCAGCTTCTCCAGCGGATCGAGCGTGAAGCCGTAGTAGAACGGCCCCGTGGGCACGCCCTCGCGGTTGCCGTAGTTGTCGCCGTCGATCTCGGGCATCGGACACTCCTGCGCCGCGAGATAGGCCTTGATCCGCTCGACGCGTTCCGGCGCCAGCGGCACGGCCCGCCCCTGCGCCGCCACCGCCAACGCAACCATGCCCCCAGCAATTCCCCTTATGAATACATGCTTGCTCTTCATTTTTTGCATCCGGGCTACGGCTTACCGCTCCAGCAGGCGTTCGCGGAGACGCGAGACGTCATCTTTCGTGAAGCCGAGTTTCAGGAAATACGCCTCGGCCTTGTCGGCCAGGGTCGCGCCCGGGTATTCCTTCAGCTTCTTCAGCGCGGAGCCGAACCACTGCTGGTGCTTGGCGTCGCTCACGCCGCCGACGAAGCCGGTCGTGAGGTAGTCGCGCCAGAGCTCGTCCTCGGGAACGCCGAGAAGCGCCTCCAGGAGCATCGCCACCGTGCCCGTGCGGTCTGCGCCGCCGATGCAGTGGAACACGATCGGGTAGCAGTTGTCGTCCATGAACACGGCGAAGACCTTCTTGTTGATGGCCAGCCCAGCCTCGCTGAAGGCACCGGTGTAGCCGCTGTACGAGATGTGCACCCACTTGACGGACGGCCCGAGCGGGGATCCCGTCATGCCGTAGCACTCGTTGTCGGTCCGCAGGTCGATGTCGGTGCGGATGCCGTAGAACGAGAGGATCCGCGCCACTTCGCGGTCGGACAGGCGGCGCTTGCCGGGCGCAAAGCACGTGCGCTTCACGAGCCCGTTCCTCGAGGGATGCGACGACAGCTTCTCGCCCCGCGCGAGTCTCCGGTGCAGTTCGCGTCCTGGATGCCCCATCTTCACCAGCTCGCCCTTCTTCTCGAACTCGAGGATCTCCTCGTTCGTGTAGTATTCCATGGGCGCGTTGGAGTTCAGCCCCGCGGTGCGGTAGACGAGCCCCTGACGGATGCGGCGTCCGCCGAGTCCGCGGCGTCCGCCGATGTCACGGCAGTTGCTCGTGCCCGTCATGCGGACGAGGCGCGGGATGCAGTCCTCGGTCTTGAAGCGGCTGACGAGGCAGTCGTTGCTCGCGGCGACCGTCCATTCCCATTCCGTGCCGATGTCGAGGCTGTCCACCTCCACGCAGTTCGTGGCGACGACCTGCGCGAGCGCGACCTTGCCGTCCGGCAGGCGGCGCATGGTCACCAGATACTCCTTCGCGTCGCCCTTCCACTGCAACTTGATCGGGACAGGGGTCGAGCCCCGGCTTCTCAGCTCCTTCGCGTTCGCCGCGCCGTCGAAGTACTTCTCGCATTCGGCCCACGGCGCCTTGGCGTAGCGCCGCTGGATCGTGTGCAGCTGGCGCACGACCGCGTTGTTCGTCGGCGCGACCAGCTCAATCTGCGCCGGAAGGGCGAGGGCGGACGCCGCAACGCACAATCCGCAAATCTGTTTCACGTTCATTTTCTACCTTTCTCTGATTGTTTTGCGATTATTTGACTCCCAGCCAAGACCTTAGCGGATCATGATGATCGTCGGCTGGATGCCCATCTTGAACTTCAGCTTGCCGTCCTCCACCACGAGCTTCGGCTCGCCCTGCCCTTCTGCGAGCGCGGGCGTGATCGTCCAACCATCCAGCGTTTCAGGCACGTCGAACGAGCCCGCCTCGGCCAACACGTAGACCTTGCCCTGTACCTGCCCGGCGCGCAGTGCGTCCGAGAAGTCGACCGTGGCCGTGGCGGGCATCGTCACCTTGCCCGTCGTCCGCACGAGCGGCAGGTCGCGGTAGACCGCTTTCGGCGCGTCGTACGGCAGCGTCGCCACCTCGATGAAGCAAAGCACCTTGCCGGACGCCTCTACGAACTGGAGGTTCACGTTGTACTTCTCGTCGACGTTGACGGACACCAGTCCCGCGTCGTCGCTCGTCAGCGCCTCGATTCCGGTCTGTTTCCTGACCTCGGCGAGGAACCTGTCATAGTCTTCTCGTGTCGTCATAGTTTTTCCTTATATTAGCAATCGCCATATTAACAATCGCCCAATCTCGCAATCAGAAGTGCCCGTTCACGATCGGCAGGACCGGCAGCCAGCCGTTCTCCGAGATGATGTTGACGAAGCCGAGCTGCAAGCCGCCATCAACCCTCTCTGCGTAGTTGACGAGCCCGATCTGGCATCCGCGCATGGTGCCGCTCGCCATGTTCACGCCAAACAGCAAATAAAAGCCGCACTGAAGCCCGTCCAGGTCGCGCGTGCTGTTGAGGAACCCGGACTGCAGACCCGTGAACGACCTGCCGGCGACATTTGCGAAACCGTCCTGCAGTCCGCAGAACGTGTTGGCGTAGTTGAAGATGCCCAGCTGTGCGCCGATGGAGCGCCGATCCCACTTGCGAGTGTCATGACCGTTCCAGTTTACCAGTCCCAGCTGTCCGCCGTAGAGACGCCCGTCGGCGATGTTGACGCCGCCGATGGCAATGCCCGTGAAGTCCCGGTCCGCATGGTCGACGATGCCGATGTCGAGGCCAGTGAACTCCTGGCATTCGCCGTAGATGAGCGATAGCCGAAAGCCGGTCACGTCATAGTAGCGCGAAGGCGCCTGTACCGGAGTGACGAGCGACACCATGATCGGGGTCGTGTCCGCAAACAGCATGCCCGCAACAAGCATGCCCGCAACTGCTATTATCTTTTTCATGTTCTTTTCCTATTAGTTTGTTAACGAAAGATGACGATTGTCGGCTGGATGCCCATCTTTAGCTTCAGCTTGCCGCCCTCGACAACGAGCTTCGGCTCGCCCTGCCCTTCCGCGAGCGCAGGGGTGAACGTCCAGCCCGCAAGCGTCTCCGGCACGTCGAACGATCCCGCCTCGGCCAACACGTAGACCTTGCCCTGTACCTGCCCGGCGCGGGCCGCGTCCGAGAAGTCGACCGTGGCCGTGGCGGGCATCGTCACCTTGCCCGTCGTCCGCACGAGCGGCAGGTTGGAGCCCGCCACGTCCGTCACCACCGAGGGGATCTCCACGTCGGTCGCGACCGACGCCGCCGCTTTCGCTGAAACGCCACCCGCGAGGTGCAGGATGCCGTGGCCCGTCACTGTACCCGTGAATGTGCTCATGTCGCCCGGCACGAGCGTCGCCGAGCCGTCGATCTGCGCCGTGCCCGCGCCCGCGAGCGACTTCACGGCGTGGGCCGTCTCACGTACCCTGAGCGTCGCGCCCGCGTCCACCGTCACGTCGCTCGTCTGCGGCAGCACCTCCGTCGGCACGTCAAGACCGGCGTCCAGGCGGCGGTACGTCTGCACCATGGTGTGCACCTCGCCGTCCGTCAGCGCGCGGTCGTAGATGCGCAGGTCGTCGATGCGCGTGCCGTACCCCGCCGTGACGGCGCCGTTCGAGATGCTTTTCGCACCCAAGGCGATGTCGGTCAGGTTCAGCTTCAGTTCTGCGCTGTTCAGCAAGCCCACCTTCGTACCGTCCACGTAGTAGCGCAGGTGCTTCGCGGCGGCGTCGTACGTCACCGTCACCTGCACCCAGGAGCTGTTGGGCGTGTCGGCGTTGTAGACGGACGTGTCGGGGAAGGTGTACGTTTTGCCGCAGACGTACGCGATGACGACGCGCGGACAGCCCTCGTACGAGAAGCGCACGGACCCTCCAGACGTGCCGTCGCCGATGACGAGCGCGATGCCGTTCATCGGACGGGACAGGCGCGTGGAGATCGTGAAGGAGTTCCCCTTCGGCAGATTGTTCGTCGGCACAAGGCCGCTCTTCAGGCGCAGGTACGGGCCGGCGGTCATGGGGAACCTAACGCATCTCCCGCCCAGATCCTCCGGATAAGTCATGGCCTCTGTGGTCGCATAGACGCCGTTCGCCGGCGTGTTGACGAGATCCCATCCGTGCGGTCCGCTGTCCTTGAAGAGCCGCACGTCACCTTCTGTCGTCTCCTCGTCGAACGTCCAGTGCGCGATCGGCTCGGGTTGCGTGAAGTCCGCCTGCGGCTTGCGCGCGAGGTATTCCGCCTCCACCTCGTCGGCCGTCCACGCGCCCTTGAACACCTGGATCTCGTCGATGTCGCCGGCGAACTTGTGGCTCACATCGGTTGTCGAATAGTTGCCGAGGCGAACCTGGATGTTGGCGGGCAGGTTCATGTTCCGGCCGAGGTCCGCGCGTGCACGCCAGATGCCGTCCACGTACAGCTGGAACGTCTGGTTCGTGTAGGTTCCCACCACGTGGTGCCACTTGCCGTCGCCCAGATAGGCGGACGAACCGAAGTCCGCCTGCGCCACCAGGTTCGACGTGATGGGGGCCGTGTAGGTCCAGCCGCTGTCCGTGCACATGTAGAGGTAGCGGAAGCCGTACCTCTCGCGGAAGCTCACGCCGGCGCCGGCGGACCAGCTTCCGTTCCAGATGCGGAGGAAGTTCGCGCCTGCCGTCCCGTTGGGCATGCCGCTCGTGTCCGGCCGCAGCCAGAAGCTGACGGTGAACGGATCGTTCCCGGCGGGCATGCTGCAATCACGCGCTCCAACGACGTAGTTGAAGACGACGCCCTTCTTGCGCAGCGCGTCCGTGCTGCCCGAAAGGAACCGCAACGCGCGCCCCGAGACACCGTCGTCGACGAGCCGCGCAACCTCGGAGAGGGGCGAGGTTTCATCAGGCGTCAACCGCAGCGCACGGCCCCACGTGCTCTCCGCGCCCAGATCGTTCTCGTCCTCGAAGCGCCAGGCGGCGCACAGGTTGGGACGCGAAAAGCCCTTGTCGAGGGTGAGCGTGCCACCGGCGACGCGCGTCGCGCCCGTGTAGACGTTCGCGCCCGCGAGCGTCAGCTCGTAGTCCGCGCCGTCCTTCACGAAGCTTCCACCCTGGATACGCGCGGCAAACACGGTGGAGGTGGAGACGCCCGTCGCGCCCGCCACGGTGAGCGTCGCGTTCGACGGCACGACGACGCAGCCGTCCGCGCCCGTGCCGGAAAGATGCGCGAGCGTCTGGTCGGCCGTAAAGTTGACATGGCCCGAAGCGGCCACATCCACCGACGCGGCGGGATTGACGCCCACCGGCGCGGACGCCGTGCCGAACGTGAGGTCCGCGTTCCACGCGCTCAGCAGCCCGGCGAAGGAGAACGGCCCCGTCTTCGCGCCCTTGTTGAAGACGAACGACCCACCGCCGCGCACGTCAAGCGTACCCGAACCGGTCATGTCGCCGTAGAAGTTGGGAGAGTAGGTGTTGAAGCTCGTCACCAACTTGAGCGTCGTTCCGGCGGGGATGTCCACCACCGTGTCTGCCGACACGTTGGAATCCGTGAAGAGAGAGCCGAGCCTGTTTAAGCCGGAGACGACGTTCATCTTCGTGCCGCTCGCCATCTTCCAGGCGCAGCAGGTGAAGGAGGCGTTGTTCGTCAGCTCCAGGGTGCCGGCATCCAGCCGAGGACTGGATTCCCAGAAGTAGGCGTTTGGATAGCCCCACCGCAGCGTGCCCGTACCGCGCTTGTGAAAGGTCTCACCCGTATTGGGGTAGCTCGCGCTAGTGACGATCGCCGCCTGGAAGTCGAGCGTGCCGCCCGTGATGTCCATGTAGGAGGGACTCGTGAAGCGGATGCGCTTGTCCGTGCCCTTCGCGAGCGTCCACGTGTCGCCCGGATTGCCGGAGAACACCATCCCGTAGACGAACGTGTTGCCGGTGGAGTCGCGAGGGTTGTAGGCGTTGCCGTCCTCGTAGTCCATCGTCACCACCGCGCCGGGCGCGAGATTGCGGAAGTCGTAGACGGTGTAGCGCTTGAACAACTCCTCCACGCCATACCCCTTCGCGCTGTGCGCCTCCCAGTTCGCTGCGTTCGACCAGCTGCCGCCCGAGGCGGCACCGATCCACACGTTCGTGCCGTCGCACGACACGGCCCACGCGCCGCCCGCGAGGCAGATAGCCATGAAGCATGCAAATTTTCTCATCGCTCTGCGTTCCTGTTTTCTGGTCCAAGTTCCTTGCGCCATGCAAAATATCACTCTACTGCAAGACATTTGCCGAAATCAACGCCTTGAGTATACCAAAGTTCGTCCGATCTGTGTAGAATTACTGACACGCCGGCAGGACGCAAAATGCCCTACCAATTTGCTAACTTGCACGATTCGCGGATACGCCCTCCAGCCGGACGCCGCGGCGGGAGAGTTCGGCGCGGATGTCCGCCGCCGGCACGTTGCGGGGCGCGACGCCGCGCTTCGCCGCGAGCGCGGCCGCCACGCCCACCGCTTCGCCCATCGCCATGCAGGGCGTCATCACGCGGTAGCTCGCGTGGGCGCGGTGCGTCCCCGAGATGCAGCGTCCCGCCGTGAGCAGGCTGTCGATTCCCTTCGGCAGGAACGCGCCGTAGCGGATGTCGTAGGGCTGCGCGGGGTGCGAATGGCCTTCCGCCTGGCCGCCGCCCTTCGGGTTGTGGATGTCGATCAGGAACCAGGCGTTGTGCACGACGGCGTCGGGATAGTGCCGGCCCGCGAGCAGGTCGTCGTCCACCACCATCGCGTCGCCCATCACGCGGCGCGTCTCGCGCACGCCGAGCGTGCCGGCACTCGACTTGACGCGGCACTTCTCGAAGCCGGGCACGTGGTTGCGGAGAAAGGCGACGCACTGGTCGATCTGCCCGCGCAGCTCCACCTCCGCCTTGCCGAGGGCGACGGGATCGAGCGGGTCGATGCCGTTGATCTGGGTGGCGTTCACGCTGCGCTCGCCCGGATAGAACGTGCGGTGGAGACGCACGATCGTCACGTTCTCCGGCAGCTCGCCCGCGGCGTTCATCCGCTTGCAGAGCGCGCGGTACTCCTCGCCGGACGGCAGTTTCACCGGATCGGTGCCGCCCCAGGCCGTGATCGCGCACGACTCGTCCACGCCATCCACCACGAACTCAAGCGTGGAAGGCTGCGTGGCGCCGTCGGACTCGCGTCCGATCTTCACCTCCGCGCCGGCGGCCGTCGCCACGCGCCCGTCGCCCGTCGCGTCCACCACCACCTTCGCGCGGATCGTCCGCAGGCCCTTCGGCGTGTCGACGGTGAGGCCGACCACGCGCCGCCCCTCCATCTGCGCGTCGATCACGGACGCGCAGAGGAGCACCGTCACGCCCGCGTCGGCGCAGAGCCGCGCGAGGATGCCCTTCGCCTCCTCGTGGTCGATGTGCTCCTCGGGGCCGTTGCGCGTCATCACCTTCGGCGCGTCAAGGTGGTTCGCGTTCAGGAGGCGGCGGACCTCGTCCGCCATCGTGCCCGGGCACACCTTGCCGAGGATGGGCGAGACGTGTCCGAGCGTGAGGTTGCCGCCGAGGCAGCCAAAGCGTTCCACGAGAATCGTCTTCGCGCCTAGGCGCGCCGCGCTCACCGCGGCGCACACGCCGGCAGGTCCGCCGCCGGCCACCACGACGTCCGCCTCCAGCCACGGCGCGGCGACGCGGTCGCCTCGGCGAGACGCCCCGCCCGTGCAGCATCCGCCCGCCGCCGCCAACGCGGTCACGGCGCTCCCCGACAGGAAACTTCTACGACATACGTTCATTTTTGTGTTCCTTTTATGGAAAGCCGCCATCTTGGCGGCGCTAACTGGGAAAGCCGCCATCTTGGCGGCGGCTACCGTATGATGATGTTCAACCCGCTCGGTACGAACAGCTCGTAGCAGCCGATGTCCACGCCACGGCCCGATACGCGCGGCGCCCCGGCGAGGTCGGTCGCGTCCGCCATCCAGTCCTCCAGCACGCCCGCGTTGCGGCACGGCGAGTTGGGACGCAGCGTAAAGTCGCCGTTCGCGGCATCGGCGAAGAGCGGATCGGCGTTGACGCAGCCGTTCTCCGCGAGAAACTTGTCCGGCACTCCCGGATAGATGCAGCAGTTCTGGTAGCAGGAGGCGTCCATGGACCACGCGCCGGACGAACCGGTCGTCACCGGCTCCGGCGAGCCCTTCACCGTGTTGAACGCGATGACGCAGTTCGTGATCTTGCCGCCCCAGCGGTGGTGCACGCCGCCGCTCATCGTGTGGCCGCTGTTGTTCGAGACGACCGTACACGAGTCGAGGACCACGTCGTTGTAGGAGACGAAGTGGACGCCTCCGCCATTGGCGTCAGCATCCGAAGATATACCATTTCCGGTCTTCGTCGTCCGATTGAAGGCGAACAAGCTGTTCCGCACCACAAATGGCCTGTCATGTCGATGAGAATTGTCCTCGCGGATCACAAGGCCTCCGCCCTGGAGAGCTGAAGTATTGTTCGTGAATACGCAGTTCACGATCTCGCCGAAGGCATTCCCCTGCCATGAGTGTCCCATGCCGCCGGCGCGCAGCGCGGAGACGTTGCTGGCGAAGACGCTGTTCGAGACCACGCACCAGCCGCCCTCCTGCTGTTCGTAGAGAAACACGCCACCGCCGCCCTGAGTGGCACTGAAGTTTTGATAAGTTGTCTTGTTGCCGATGATCCGGCAGTCATCGAACGCGGCCTGCGCCCCGACTGCCACCCGCACGGCGCCGCCGCACGTCTTGGCCGAGTTGCCGACGAACAGGCAGTTCGTGAACGCCACGCGAGACCGCGTCGTCGTATTGGGCGTACTGCCGTTCATGGCGTTCCATACGATGTCTACCGCACCGCCGTTGGAAGACGCATTGTTGGTGAACGTGCAGTTGACGATGTCGATGTTACCCGCGTCCACGCGAATCGCGCCGCCGCCCTTGCTCGCGGCAAGCGAAACGCTGTTACCGTCGAAAAGGCAGCCGGAGACGGTCGACACCCCGGCAGACGATCCGATCGAGAAGGAAATGGCGCCGCCGTATTGACCGACGCTATTCCCGATGAAGCGGCTGTCGACGATGCGCACGTTCGGCTGATTGACGTAGACTGGCGCGAATCCGCCGTCCGCACGGTTGTCGACGAACGTGCAGTTGGTCACGACGACGCCGGGCGCGCCAATGGCCATGGCTGCAGAAGAATGGGCATTCGGCATGTTCGGCTCGAGGGAGTTTCCCCGGAACGTGCAGCCCTCGACCCAAAGGACGTTGCGCGCGCCGCCGCAGTACGCCGTGCGGTTCGACTGCACCACGCAGTCGATCAGCCGCCCGCCATTCGTCGAGTCGCCTGTGACGCCAAAGACGGACACGCCGCTGTTGTCCGTGTTGGTCGCCACGTTACCCTCGATCCGGCAACGGAGCGCGGTGGCGTTCTCGCCGTCCAGCGTCACGCCGCAGCCGTAGAAGATCGACGAGTTGTTGCTCACCACGCAGTCTACGAGAAGACCGTTGTTGTAGACGTAGACCGGGCCGCCAAACATGTCCTTCTTGTCCGTTCCCAACGTATGGTTCGTGTAGGCGTTGTAGCACGCGGTAATTATACAGTTGGAGACAATAGACAGTCCCGCATCGTTTGCGCCGACGCGGACGCCGGACGCTCGGTTCGTGCGGTTGGAGTTCGAGCCGTGGGAAATGGTCAGCCCCGCCACCGTGACGCACCGGGACAGGCGCGCGATCTCAAACGTGTCATTCCCCATCAAGACAACGTCCTCCGGATTGCCCGTCTCACCTCGTATGACGACGCGCTTGCCGGTGTCTTGGGTCGGTCCCGCGCACCGGCAGGCATCCGTCAGCTGGTACGTGCCGGCCGCAATCACGACCTCGTGGTTGGCCGATTTGTTGTGAACGATGTCAAACCCCTTGTTGGGCGTCTTGAACGCCTTCTCCCAGCTCGTGCCTGCGGCGCTGTCGCTGCCGTCCGGCTTCACGTAGTACGTGGTCGCCAGGCAGCCGAGCGACAACGCTCCTGCCACGCACAACATGATCATTCTCCTCATATTCTACTCGCTTTCTCTTCGGCGCGCACCGCTCTCGCGGCGGGCAGACTTCACCTACTTCCAGTTTTACGTGGGGCTATCATATCACATTCCAGCCTTTTTCTGCAAGTTGAGACCCACCGGACGCATCTCCTATGAGAACAGATGTCAATAGGCGAAATCGCTTTGGCGATTTCCGCATTTCCCGCCCGGATTGCTTGATGCATGTCTTTCTCCTATTCGC